>NZ_JBJGXV010000027.1:0-86239 GCF_045447295.1 Pseudomonas sp. O39 | reverse complement strand
GAAGCGCTACGGCTTTTCCTAAAATCCTTGCTGCTTGATCAGCTCAATTAGTGCTCTCAGACCGGCCGGTATATGGCGTCTTCCCGAGTAGTAGAGGCGTAAAGCGTCGAAAGGGGGTGTCCATTCTTCGAGCGCCCGCACCAACGTCCCCTTCGCCAGGTCTACAGAGGCATTCCATTCCGTTAGATACGTCAATCCCATTCCAGCTCTGGCTGCCTGAAGCATCAACGTTGGATTATCAAGTGTCAGCGCGCCTCGTACGTCAACTGCAATGGTTTCGCCGTGGCGCTCAAACTCCCAGCGATAGATTGAGCCACTTGGCATCCGGCTACGGATACATTCATGAGCGCTTAGATCCAAAGGGTTCAAAGGGGCAGGGTGCCTGGCAAAGTAGGCTGGGCTACCCAATACGGCAAACCTCTGAGGCGGGCTGATATCAATCGCGATCATGTCTTGTGGAACGCTATCGCCAAGACGAATGCCCGCGTCAAACCCTTGAGCCACAATATCCACCAGCCGACCTTCAGTGACGATATCCACTTTCATCAGCGGATAACGCCGCATGTACTCCAGCAGCAGCGGCATTACCTGCTTGGCGGCACCTGCTGAAGTATTAAGCCGTAATGTGCCACTCGGCGCCGCTGACTATTGCCCGCTTGTTCAAGCGCCACACGGATAGTCGAAAGGGCGGGTGTGATCGTGCTGACAAACTCTGTCCCTATTTCTGTCAGCGACACACTTCGCGTCGTACGATGAAACAGTCGAACGCCCATCCGCGCTTCAAGTGTGGCGATTGAGTGGCTGAGCGCTGATGTCGATACATTCAGCTCGGTCGCCGCTGCCCTGAAACTGCGATGTCGCGCAACGGCCAGCACCGCTTCCAGTTCATTCAGTCCGGATGTGTTCATTGTCCTGGATCGCTCATCAAGTCATGCGGCGTTGTGCGAATTATCAGGTCAATCATAGTGGCTTACCGTAAGGCATACCAACTGAGTGCCCTCGGAGGCTCCATGCATCAGGTCGACCAGATCTACATCAATGGCCAATTTATTACGCCCCACGGCGAAGAGCTTTTTGACCTGTTCAACCCAGCGACCGCCCAGCGTATTGGTCAGGTTCGCCTGGCTGATGAGCAAGATGCAAACAACGCGGTCAGCGCCGCAAAACAGGCATTTCCCGAGTTTTCACGCACGACAAAATCCGCGCGTGTCGATTATCTGAAGTGTATGCATGCCGCGGTCGCAGCCATAGAGACGGAACTTACAGGTGCCATCATCGAGGAGTACGGCGCCCCGGTATCCCGTGCACGGTGGATGGCCAAGCATGCAGCAAGTGTGCTTCTGGACGCGGCGGCCGTGCTTGCTGACTACGACTTCACGCGACGCATCGGCATCGCTGATGTGACGATGCAGCCACTGGGTGTTGCCGGGCTCATCACCCCTTGGAACAGTAACGCCGGCTTCATCTGCGGCAAGCTGGCCGCAGCATTGGCGGCCGGTTGTACAACAGTGATCAAGCCGAGTGAAATGAGCGCCATCCAGACATCTATTGTCACGCGTGCTCTGCACGAGGCAGGCTTGCCACCCGGTGTATTCAATATTGTCACCGGGCGTGGTGAAACCGTAGGAACCGTGCTGAGTGCGCACCCCGACATTGCCAAAGTCTCATTCACTGGCTCTACCGCTGTAGGCAAACAGATCCTGATGGCTGGGGCGCAAACGCTGAAGCGCATCACACTGGAGTTGGGTGGTAAGTCGCCGGTATTGATACTCGATGATGCCGATCTGAAAAAGGCCATACCCATGGCACTTCAAGCCGGATTCATGAACAGTGGCCAGGCGTGTATTGCCGGTACCCGCATGCTTGTGCCGGCCCACCGCGTGGCTGAAATAGAAGCGCTGATCGTCGAGGAAATGGTCGCTATCCGAGCGGGCGACCCCAATGACAGCGACACGAGTATCGGCCCGATGGTCAGTCTCAAGCAGTGGCAGCGGGTTCAGCGATATATTCAGATCGGCATCGAAGAGGGCGCGCATTTACTGGCGGGCGGTCTTGGTTTGCCTGATGACCTCGGTGCCGGCTGGTTTGTCAGGCCCACCGTATTCAGTCGTGTCACAAACCAGATGACCATTGCCCGTGAGGAGATTTTCGGTCCTGTCCTATCGATCATCACTTACAGCGACGAGGAGGACGCGCTGGCGATTGCCAATGACACGCCCTACGGTCTCCAGGCTTACATTCTGTCATCCGATCTACCGAGGGCTCACGCGTTGGCTGCTCGCATCGATGCCGGTCGCGTGTTAATCAACACCCTGGCCCACGAGCCCCGTGCACCCTTTGGTGGGTTTAAACAATCAGGCATCGGCCGTGAGTATGGCACTTTCGGTTTGGAGGCCTTTCTGGAGCCAAAATCTGTCCTCTCCTGACAAAACAGCATGCCGTTGGGGAAATCGATGCAAAGTGTTTCTGCATTTTTGGTATGGTGCAGCACATTTTCACAAGGATTGATCTGTCATCCGCAGGACGCGGCGTCGACCTTCTTCAACGAGATGCTGTAGAAATGCCTGAACCGATACCGATCAAGGATCACGAAAAAGAAAACCGCCTGGTCAACAAGCGTTTGTTCGCCTGCGCGCTGTTGGTAATTGGCATTACTTGCGCCCTGGTCGGGCGCATGTATTTCCTGCAGGTTGTGCAGTACGACTACCACTCGACGATTTCTGAAAACAACCGCGTCCACGTATTGCCGATTACGCCAACTCGCGGCCTGATTTATGACCGTAATGGCGTGGTTCTGGCTGACAACCGCCCCAGCTATAACCTAATTATCACTCGCGAGCGCACCACTGACCTTAAGGGCGAATTGGACGCCATCGTCAACCTGCTGCATTTGCCGGCAGAAGATCGCGCGGTGTTCGACAAAGCGCTGAAGCAGGCCCGCCATCCTTTCGTGCCCGTTACGTTGTTCTACGAATTGACCGAAGAACAGATCGCCGTATTGGCTGTTAACGAGTTCCGCCTGCCCGGTGTCGACGTCGAGCCGCAATTCGTGCGTCATTATCCGCTGGGTGCGCATTTCGCCCATTCGATTGGCTACGTCGGCCGGATCAATGAAAAAGAATCCAAGGCGCTCGATTCGGTGGAGTACCGTGGCACCCAGTCTATCGGCAAGACCGGTATCGAGCGCTTCTACGAGTCCGAACTGCACGGCCATGTCGGCTATGAAGAGGTCGAGACCAATGCCCAGGGCCGCGTATTACGCGTGCTCAAGCACACCGATCCGATCCCCGGCAAAAACATCGTCCTGAGCCTCGATGTCAAACTCCAGGAAGCCGCCGAAGAGGCCTTGGGCGATCGCCGTGGTTCGGTCGTCGCCCTTGACCCGCAAACCGGCGAAGTGCTGGCCATGGTCAGCAAGCCGAGCTTTGACCCGAACCTGTTCGTCACCGGCATCAGCTTCAAGGAATACGCTGCGCTGCACGACTCCATTGACCGGCCGCTGTTCAACCGCGTACTGCGCGGGCTTTACGCGCCCGGTTCGACGATCAAACCGGAAGTGGCCATCGCGGGTCTAGACAGTGGTGTGGTGACCGCGCAAACACGAGTGTTCGACCCCGGTTACTACCAGTTGCCCGATTTTGACCACAAATACCGCAACTGGAACCACAGCGGCGATGGCTGGGTGGACATGGACGCGGCCATCATGCGCTCCAATGACACCTACTTTTACGACCTGGCTCACAAACTGGGGATTGACCGCCTGCACGACTACCTGGCCGAATTCGGTCTGGGTCAAAAAGTCTCACTGGATATGTTCGAAGAGTCGGCCGGCTTGATGCCTTCCCAGGCCTGGAAGCGTGCGACACGGCGTCAACCCTGGTTCCCGGGCGAAACCGTAATCCTCGGCATTGGCCAGGGTTACATGCAGGTCACGCCTTTGCAGCTGGCGCAGGCCACTGCGTTGATCGCCAACAAAGGTGTATGGAACCGGCCGCACTTGGCCAAGACCATCAATGGCGTGCCGCCCGTGGACGAAAACCCGATGCCTAACGTGGTTCTGAAAGATCCGCGTGATTGGGAACAGGTCAACCACGGCATGCAACTGGTGATGCACGACCCGCGTGGTATCGCTCGTGCGGCGGCGCTTGGCGCCCAATACCGGATTGCCGGCAAGAGTGGTACCGCGCAGGTGGTGGCAATCAAGCAAGGTGAGCGCTACAACCGTAACAAGACCCTTGAGCGCCATCGTGACAACGCCCTGTTCGTTGGCTTCGCGCCGGCTGAACACCCGAAAATCGTGATCTCGGTGATGATTGAGAACGGCGAGGCCGGTGGCCGCGTGGCAGGCCCTGTGGTGCGGCAAATCATGGATGCCTGGCTGCTCGATCAAGAAGGCCACCTGAAGCCGCAATATGCGACGCCGGCCAAAGCGCCAGGTGACCCGCACGTCTAAGTCAGGCCTTCCACTCGTCCCATTGTTCCAGGCTTTCATAAGCCAGCCAGGGCACATCATGGGCTGTCCAGATGTGCGAGGTGGGCCGGACACCCGGATCATCATCCAGTGTCGCCACCCGCACAATCACATGGGGCTGATGCCCGCGCTCTGCCACCAGGTGTGAGCCGCAGCGCGAGCAGAAATGCCTGAGTTTGCCCGGCGATGACTCAAAAGCCGACAGCAGTTCTTCACCCTGCGTCCAGCGAAAGTGCTCACGCATCACCCCGGCTGTGGTCACAAAAGCGGCTGCATGCACCTTACGGCAGCTGTCGCAATGGCAGTGGCTGATGGGCATATCCAGGCTGTCAATTTGATAGCGCACTGCTTTGCAGAAGCAACTTCCATTCAACGGGTCAGTCATAAACGTATTGTCGGATCAAGGATAGGGTCATCATCATCGCGCACAACCCAAGTTTGCGCATTGGTCGATGTCGCCTACTGTCAATGGAGGAGGTGACTTATGCACGTATTAGATCGCATCGAACGAAAGGTCCTGCTCAACGCGTCACGCAAACAGGTCTGGGAAGCACTCACCGATGCCGAGCAGTTCGGCAGCTGGTTCGGCATCGCCCTCAAGGGTAAAACCTTTGCCGCTGGGGAAACCATTGAGGCGCCGATAACCTACCCTGGCTACGAACATGTCGTGTGGAAGGCCAGGATCGAACGCGTCCTGCCACAAACCCTGTTCTCTTTCTGGTGGCATCCTTACGCGGTGGAGAAGGACGTGCACTACGACAAGGAAACGCCGACCCTGGTCGAATTCACCATCGAGGATCGCGCGCCCGGCATCCTGCTGCGGGTGGTCGAATCAGGCTTTGACGCGGTGCCCGAGGCTCGACGCCAGAAAGCGTTCAAGATGAATTCCCGTGGCTGGGATGAGCAAATGAGCAACATCGAAACCTATCTCGGCCAGGCCCGTCGCGCCTGACCCAAACGGGCATCCCGAGGATGCCCGCCTTCGTTGCAATCAGTCTTCGAGAACCGTGGTGATTGGCCGGGTGACCGGTTTTTTTTCAGGTCGATGTGGGTAGTCATCAATTGCACCTGTATCGGGTGGTGGGTCAGCGATGCGCCAATCCGCTGGCCCACCCGGTTGTAACGGTTTTAGAAATCAACCGTCGCCGACAACTTGGCTACTCGCGGATCACCCTGGGTCAGATAGCCGCCCAACGCCGACTCCCAATACTTGGTATTCGCCACGTTTTCCACGGTGGCGCCCACCGTCACATCGCGCTGTGCCACCTTGAAGTTGTAGCGAGCCCCCACGTCGAAGCGGTTCCAGGTCGGCAGGCTCAGGTTGTTGGCCGCATCGGCGTACTGGCCGCCGGTGCGCAACATACGTCCGTTCACGGTCACGCCTTGCAGGCCGGGCACATCCCAGTCCACGCCGGCGTTGAGCTGGAACGTCGGCACGCCGATGGCACGGTTGCCGTCGTTGGCGCCGTTTTGCGTGCCGTTGACTTCAGTGTGAATAACGGTCGCGCCGCCCAGCAGGCGCAGGCCGCTGACCGGTTCACCGAAGACGCTCAGTTCTACGCCCTTGTTGACTTGCTCGCCCTGGAACACAAAGGTCGCGCTTTGATCTGCGTTCAGTTGAGAGTAGCCCTGAGTCGGTTGCTCGATTCGGTAGACACCCAAGGTCGCCCCGTACGTGCCCATATCAAGCTTGACGCCGGCCTCGGTCTGTTTCGAACGAGCCGGTGCAAAGGTCTGGTTGGCGTTGGTCACGGTGGCGTTGCCGAACGTGGTCGGTGCAGTCGGCCCGGAAGCCAGGCCCTCGATGTGGTTGGCATAGAACGAAACGTGGTCCCAGGGTTTGAATACCAGGCCATACACCGGCGTGGTGATGCCCTTGGCGTAGTTGGCGGTGCGCGTGCCTGTGCCGTATGCATAGCCCTGAACCACCAGTTCCTGGCGGCGCAGACCGGCAGTGAACAGCAAGCGGTCATCCATGAACCCCAAGGTGTCTGACACTGCCGCGCTGCGAGCGAATGTCTTGGCGGTGATGCCAGGGTCGTTCAGGTCACTGCCGGCGGTGTAGCCGCCCTTGGCCGGCGCGGCCACGTCGGCTGGATTATAGAGGTTGGTCGCCTGGCTGCCGGAGGCAAAGTCAAACGCGTTGCGTGCCTGGGTCCAGATGCCGGTCAAGCCCAGGTTCAATTTGTGGCTGACAGATCCTGTCTGGAACTTGCCGTTCAGGCCGGCCATCAGGCTGGTGTTGTCTTCCTGGTGAGCGATGTTCGAACCACTGACGGTGGCATTACCCAATGCGTCGTTCAGGGTAACTGACGAGTAACGCCCGATCTCGTTGGTGTGCTTGGCGCCGCCAGCGACATAGGCGGTCCAGTTGTCGTTGAGGTCGTACTCGCCACGCAACATGCCGAAGGTATCTTCAAGGCTGGTGGTGCCCCAGTTCGGCGCGTAGTTGGTGTCGGCGGACGGGGCGTTCGGGATATGGGTCAGCCCATTGCCGAGCAACACCGTATTGCGGCCGCCATTGACTTGCTGCTTCTGATAAACAAAGTCGCCCGACAAACGCAGTGCATCACCGCGGTAATCCAGCCCGACGGAGAACAGCTTCGAACGCTGGTTCTCATCGTCGATCGCAGTATCGCCTTCACGCTGGGACAGGTTCACCCGGGCTCCAAAGCGGTTGTCCTCGCCAAAGCGCTGGCCGATGTCGAGGTGTTCACCCATCCGCCCATCACTGCTGATATCCGTGCTGAAACGGCGCAGCGGCAGATCATCGGCGCGCTTGGGTTGCAGGTTTACGCCGCCGCCAATGCCTGAGCCGCCGGGCGTGACACCGTTGATAAAGGCATTGGGGCCCTTGAACACTTCAACCCGTTCCAGGGCGTCGGTGGACATGATCTGGCGCGGCAGGATGCCGTACAAGCCGTTGAACGAAATATCGTCGCCATTGAGTGGCAAGCCGCGAATCACGAAAGCCTGGGCCTGGTTTGCGTAGCCCGATGCCTGGCGCACCGACGCATCATTGAGCAACACATCGCCGACGGTTTGCGCTTGCTGGTCGCGAATCAATTTCTCGGTATAGGAGGACATGCTGAACGGCACATCCATGATGTCCTGGTTGCCCAGCACTCCCAATTGGCCACCGCGTGCAACCTGGCCGCCAGCGTAAACCGGGGGCAGGGCGTTCGGCGCAGGCGCCTCGGCATTGATGTTGGTGGCGCCCAATTCCAGTGTGTTGCCGTCCTGACGGTTGTTCGCATCCTGCGGGGTGACTGGGGATGCAGCATGAGCGGTGAGGCTCAGAGAACAGCAAAGGGCGAGCAGGGTCGGGCGAAACGGTACAGAAAGTCGGCTGCAAGTGGGCATGGTCGATCCTGACGGCGAACCGTCAATGTGAGGAAAAGGGCAACAACGTTGCGCTTCCTCGCTGCGCGGATACGACTCCGGTGCAAATGATAGTGATTGTTATTAATATTCTGCAACAAATTTGTGGGATTGCAGTCTGGGCGCGCGTTAACGTGCCGCGTTTGGCCGGATGCCGAGTAGAATCACGCCCTGAAAGCGATTCCTGAGGTGCGGTACGGTGGATTTACAGCAGGGTTTTGTCCTGACCCGGCATTGGCGCGACACCCCGGCGGGCACGGAGGTCAGTTTCTGGCTGGCCACGGACCTCGGGCCGCGGTGCATCCGCCTCCCCATGCAAACCTCGGTCATGTTTATCCCCGAGGCCCATCGCAAGCATCTGGATTGGCTGCTCAAGGGCGAGCGCGATATCGAGTTGCGCCCGTTGCAGCTGTGCGATTTCCACCATCGACAGGTCCTGGGCCTCTACACCCGCCAGCACCGCCAAATGATGGACCTGGAAAAACGCCTGCGCGCTGCGGGAGTTGATGTATACGAAGGCGACGTGCGCCCGCCCGAGCGCTACATGATGGAGCGCTTCATCACCGCCCCGGTGTGGTTCGGTGGTACACCGGACGTGAATGGCACGCTGCTCGACGCACACATGAAACCCGCGCCCGAGTACCGTCCGCCGCTGAAACTGGTGTCTTTGGACATCGAGACCACTGCCCAGGGCGAGCTGTATTCCATTGCCCTCGAAGGCTGCGGCGAGCGCCAGGTATACATGCTCGGTCCGCCGAACAAGACCGATGCCGTCGACTTCAAGCTCGACTACTGCAACACCCGCGGCCAATTGCTCGAACGCCTCAACGCGTGGCTCGCCACCCATGACCCCGACGCGATCATCGGCTGGAATGTGGTGCAGTTCGACCTGCGTGTACTCCACGAACATGCCCAGCGCCTCAACGTGCCCTTGCTGCTGGGCCGTGGCGGTGAAGCCATGGCCTGGCGCGAACATGGCAGCCGCAATCACTATTTTGCGGCAGCCGCGGGGCGCCTGATTATCGACGGCATCGAAGCCCTGCGTTCGGCTACCTGGAGTTTCGAATCCTTCAGCCTTGAAAACGTCGCGCAAACCCTGCTTGGCGAAGGCAAGGACATCTCCACGCCTTACCAGCGCATGGATGAAATCAACCGCATGTTCGCCGAGGACAAGCCCGCCCTGGCGCGCTACAACCTCAAGGACTGCGAGTTGGTCACGCGGATTTTCGAGAAGACCGAGCTGCTCAAGTTCCTGCTGGAACGGGCCAGCGTCACCGGGCTGCCGGCCGACCGCAACGGCGGCTCCGTCGCCGCGTTCACCCATCTGTACATGCCATTGATGCACCGCCAGGGCTTTGTCGCACCGAACCTTGGCGACAAACCACCCCAGGCCAGCCCCGGCGGGTTTGTCATGGACTCGCGGCCCGGCCTCTACGAATCGGTGCTGGTGCTGGATTACAAAAGCCTCTACCCGTCGATCATCCGCAGTTTCCTGATTGACCCGGTCGGTCTGATTGAGGGCCTCAAGCACCCCGATGACAGCGAATCGGTGGAAGGCTTTCGCGGTGCGCGTTTCTCGCGTAGCCGGCACTGTTTGCCGTCCATCGTTGCACGCGTTTCCGAAGGGCGCGAAGTGGCCAAGCGCGAACACAACGCGCCACTGTCCCAAGCCCTGAAAATCATCATGAACGCGTTCTATGGCGTACTCGGTTCCAGCGGCTGTCGGTTCTTCGACACCCGGCTGGCGTCCTCAATCACCCTGCGTGGTCACCAGATCATGCGCCAGACACGGGAGCTGGTTGAGGCCAGGGGTTATGAGGTGATCTACGGCGATACCGACTCCACTTTCGTTTGGCTGGGCGGCGCCCATTCCCAAGAGGACGCCAGCCGTATCGGCCAGGAATTGGTGCAGTACGTCAATGCGTGGTGGCGTGCGCATTTGCTCAATGAGTTCGGCCTGCAAAGTGCCCTGGAACTGCAATACGAAACCCACTTCAGCCGCTTCCTCATGCCGACCATTCGCGGCGCGGAGGAGGGCAGTAAAAAGCGTTACGCCGGCTTGGTCGTGCGCGCCGATGGCAGCGAAGAAATGGTCTACAAAGGCCTGGAAACCGTGCGCAGCGACTGGTCGCCCCTGGCCCGGCAATTCCAGCAGGAACTCTACCAGCGCATCTTCCATCGCCAGCCCCATCAAGACTATGTGCGCGACTATGTGCGTCGAACGTTGAGCGGCGAACTCGACGACCTGCTGATCTACCGCAAACGCCTGCGGCGTCAACTGGATGACTACGAGCGCAATGTCCCGCCTCATGTGCGCGCTGCGCGCCTGGCGGATGAATACAACGACCGTCTTGGGCGCCCACGTCAGTACCAGCGGGGTGGCTGGATCAGCTACGTGATCAGCGTCAACGGCCCGGAACCGCTGGAGGTGCGGCAGGCACCCATCGACTACGACCACTACGTTACCCGTCAATTGCAGCCGGTGGCCGATGCGATCCTGCCGTTCGTGAATGATGATTTCGGCACCTTGGTCGGCGGGCAAATGGGCCTGTTCTAAAACGCTTGCCTGGAGGCCGTGAGAGCCTGCACTCTTGGCCTCTAAAGACCCCTCGGACGGCGCGCCTCTCCATGAACCAGATCACTCTGACCGGCACTACGGTCGAACTTCAACCCCTGCAACGTGAACATGCGGCTGCACTGGTCGAGGCTGCCGCCGACGGCGAGCTTTGGAACCTCAACGTTACCCACGTGCCGGGCCCCGAAACCGTCGCCAAGTACATCGACCTCGCCATCGCCGGGCGTGAGGCCGGCACCATGATCCCGTTCGCCATTGTGCGTCGCGACGGCGGCCAGGTGCTCGGCAGTACACGCTTCTGGAAGGTCGACCGGGTTAACCGCAAGCTCGAGATCGGCCATACCTTCTTGGCGCAATCGACGCAAAAAACCTCGGTCAACACCGAATCCAAATTGCTGCTGCTGACCTACGCCTTCGAAGTGCTGGAGTGTGTGCGGGTGCAGTTCACCACGGATGAACTCAACGAAAAATCCCGCGCCGCCATCCTGCGTCTGGGTGCCGTGCAAGAAGGCATTGTGCGCCACGAACGCATCATGCCCGACGGGCGCAAGCGCAACTCGGTGCGCTTCAGCATCATCGATTCGGAATGGTCGCAGGTGAAGGCCAATTTGCAGGCCAAGCTGCTGCGATAAGGAGGAAGCACTCATGTACACGCTCTACGGCATTGATGAATCCGGCTCCTGCATGATCGAAATCGCCTTGCAGCGTTGCGCGGTGCCGTGGCGACGGATCGACGCCAGTTCCTGGGACTACAGCGAGGGCAGCGAAGCCCTTGCACGGATCAACCCGCTCAAACAGATACCGACCCTGGTCACCCCCGATGGGCAGGTGCTGACCGAAAGCGCCGCCATCCTGATCCACCTGGGCCTGGAGTTTCCCGCTTCCGACCTGCTGGCCGGCAACCGCGCGCAGATCCTGCGTGGCCTGCTGTACATCGCTGCCAATTGCTACTCGGCAATCGGCATCATCGACTATCCGCAGCGCTGGCTGGGCAATGCGGATGAAGCGGTGCAGGCGCAATTGATCACCGGTACGCGTCGCTATCTGCATCATGCGTGGGTGGTCTTCGCCGAACAGTTTGCCGACCAGTTGTTCGCCCCGAACGCCGTGCCGAATGCACTGGGCATCATGGCCGCAGCGGTGTCGCGCTGGGACGAGGCGCGCGAGGTGTTGGGCAACTTGGCGCCAGGCTTTGCCCAGACACTGGTGCAGGTGGACACCGACCCCATCGTGGCGCCCGTCTTTGCGCGACATTGGCCGGAATGGGACGTCTCGTAATGTTTCCGCAATCAGAAGAAACAATGACCGTTGCCCCCACCCAACCCCTTGCGTAGCGGGCGTCCTGACCTACGCTTCTTAACGTGGTGTAGGAATCATCCTTGAATTTGACTGTCGCAGACATGAAACTCAAGAACCCTGCATGGAATTCAAAGGAGGTGCGCATGCTCATCCGGTCGCTGACCCTGGCTACCTTGATGGCTTTTACGGGGCCGCTGTTGGCCGCGGATGATATCAACCCGCTCAAGCAGGACTTGGGCAAGTCCCGCCCGCTGGTAGTGGTGGAGCTGGATTCCGGCAACGAAACGCTGGCCACCCTCAAGAAACAGCTGGACGAGCCTACCAACAAGCAGTCCTTTGAAGAGCGCAGCATGGTCCTCTACACCGTCAAGTTCGGCAGTATCGGTGCCGAAGGGGAGAAGTTCGCCAAGGACGCAAAGGACAACAAAAAGCTCACGCCGCCTGAAACCAACGCGTTGATCCGCGCCCTCAAGTTGGGCGCCGGCAGCGGCACCAAAGTGATCCTGGTGGGGAAGGACGGCGAGAAGAAAGTCGAGAAAACCGTGCCACCGGATACCCTCGATCTGAAGGCGTTTTTCAGCGCCATCGACCAGATGCCGCAGGCTGAAAAAGACCTTGCCGCGCCTGCCGAGCCGGAGCCTGCCGCAGCTGCTCCAGCCAAGGGCGCCAAAGCGGCCAAGCCCGCAAAACCCGGCAACAAGCCTGCCGCGCAACAACTGGATGATTGAAAATACCTAACCCCTGTGGGAGCGGGCTTGCCCGCGATGACGCAGTGTCAGTCAATACACCTTTGAATGACCCATCGCTATCGCGGGCAAGTCCGCTGCTGCAAGTGTGTCGCAGCCTTTTCAAGTTTTTGGGGCTTTACGCACCGGAAACGGAAAGTAGAAAAACCGCAAGAACGCCACTCGCTTGATCACTTCCCCGATCAGCAACGGCACGACCACCGCCACCACCAGGCCCAGGCATGCGGCCAGGAAGGGATGCAGACCCAGGCGCTCCATCAGGTCGACGGTCTTGTGCTGGATTTCCCCATGGAAGATCAACAGGATCAGGGTCGACTGGCCGATATACGTCATCGCCCGCGTGATGACGGCCGACACCATCAGCACCCGCGCCAATGCCCAGCACGCGTACACGCCGATCACCGCCAGCAGGCTGGTCCACAACCAGTGGTCGTAGCGCCGTTGTGCCAGGTCCATGGTGGCGTGGCTGTAGAGGAACACTGCGGCGAACAATGCCACCGCAATCACCACCGTCAGCAGCGAGCCCTCATGCCTGCGCAGCCAGTCGCGCAACAGGTAGCCGTAGATGAAATAGGTGCTGCTGATCAAGGTGACTTCAAGGCTGAACGGGAGGCCGGGCAGCGTCCAGGTGTGCCCACCGACGGTCACCGGTATTTGCCAGAACCACGGCAATACCCAAATACCGATTAACAGTTGCACCACTATCAGCAGGCAGCTCACCGGCAGTGACAGTTTCAGACGCTGGATCAGTCGCAGCATCAACCAACTGAACAGAATCGCCACCCAGAAATGCGGCAGAAACCACAGGGCCTGCCACGGAATGGTGTCCACCGAGGCGTACAGCACACCGCCGATATCCGGCAGCAGCGGTTGCCCGCGCAACACCGCGCGCACGATCACGTACACCAGCATGGTGAAGAAAAACGGCTTGAGCAGGCCGTCGGCCTTGCGTATCGCCATTTCCACAAAAGGTTGCTCGGGCTTGAAGAACACCCCGGACAGGAAAAAGAACAACGGCAATATAAACGAGGCGATGATCGGATACAGCACGTCCGGCGAGTTAGCGACAAACCAGCTGTGGCCATACACGATCATCAGGATGCCGATGCCTTTGGCAATATCCATCTGAATCCAACGATGTTTCAAGTGACCACCCCCAATTCCTCTTTCATGCCTTGCGCCACGGCTTCAGCCATAGCCCCATACTCAACAACACCACGGCGCCGGCCAGGGTACTCAGCCCCAGTTGCAGCCACACGCCTTGAATTCGAAACAATATCAGCGCTGCCAGGCTCATCAGCCCTGCACTGAGCAGCCATTGCCGCGCCCAGGGCAGGGCGCCGAGCAACGACTGTCGCTGCATCAGCAGCAATGCGGTGCAAATCACGCCCGCCAAGGCGGCCAATGGAATACCCGCCAGGCCAAACACCAAGGGCAGGGCGCCGAGCAACAGCACATTGACCAGGCTACCCAGCAACTCGCAACGCAACGGCTGGCGCGTGTCGCCGGCGGCATAGGCATAACGCGCCAGCAACGCGTTCCACGCACCGAATACGAGCGGCACGGCAAACCACGCCAGCAGCAGCGGCAACGGCGAGTCGGCCGATTGCTTGGGCAGCAACAACGCCACCAGGCTGGGTGCTGCGGCCACCAGGCCGACGCCGGCAGGCAACGTGAGCACGCTGGCGGTTTCCAGGCCGCGTTTGAGCAAGGCCAGGCGCTCATCGCCCTGGCGTCGGCTCATCATGCCCAGCAACACTTGGTTGAGGCTCATCAGTGCAATCAGCGGCAGGTTCATGAGCTTGCGGGCGAGGTTGACCCACGTCACGGCGCCTTCGCCGAGCAGCGACGCCACCAGGCGCTCGATCAACGCCAACCCCTGGCTGGCACCATTGCTTAACAGCAGCGGCCCGATGCGTTGGCCCAGTTCCCGCAACGGCGTGAACGACAACTGCCAGCGCCACGGCCGCCAGCCCTGACGCCAGATCGACGGCAGCAGTGCCAGTGGCATCAACAGACTCCCGGCCACACACGCCAAGGCGAGTGTGTGCGGTTGAGTCGCGGTGCCCGCCAGGGCGAGGTACGTCACCGGCGGCAGGTTGAACAGCAGCGAACCCAGGCCCGCCAGCACAAACCGCTCACTGGCCTGCAACGGAATACTGAACAGTGCATGCAGCATCAACCCCGGCACGCACCAGGCCACGATCTGTAAGTTGCTACCGGCAAGCGCCGTCGCGCTGGCCGCCAACCCTGGCCCGAGTAATTGCACCAGCCATGGCGCCAACAGCGTCAGCAACAGGCTGGTGACCAGCGCGATCAGCATCAGCGCCGGGAACAGCACCGCCAGCCAATCCAGGCGTTCAGCGTCCTTGCGTTCCAAGTACAGCGGCAGCGCGGCGGCGCTCAATACGCCACCGGCCAGCGACATGCGCAACGCCTCGGGCAAAAACAGTGCGATCAGGAACGCATCGCTGCGTTCGCCCGCGCCCCAGGCGGCAACCAGCAACCACTCGCGGGCAAACCCGAGGCACAGGCCAAGCAAGGTCGCAAGCGTCAGCCAGACGGCAGAACCGAGCATGGTTAAGGCCGCGCGCCGTCAAGGATCGGCTTGCGATAAGCCACGGTCTTGAGCTGCGGCAGGCGTGCCGGAAACAGTCGGCGCGCCTCCAGCACATTGAGGCCCACCATCAGCCAGAACAGCGCCACCATCACCACCGCAAAGCTGAAGTAGTGGTCAAACAAACCGCTGACCAGCGCCGAGAGAATCCCGGCAGTGCTGCCCAGCCACAGCGCGTTGTCCTTGGTCAGGCGGATCGGGCCTTTTTCCGGGCGCGCCTCACGCCACCAGCGCACGGTGACGGCGACAAACAGCAGCATGCCGACAATGCCGATCTTATAGATGAGGTTCAGCCACAGGTTGGAGATCCCCAGCAACAGAGTGCCCGGCACCGGTGGGTCGACCTTGAAGCCAATGCCGAACGGATACGCCGCCACCGCCTGCGGGAACATGCGGTACTCATCGACGCGCACTTCGGTACTGGCGTTGTCCGACGAAAAGATCGTCGCCAGGCGGTCCTGTAACGGTGGATAAGCCATCACCAGCGCCACCGTCAGCGCGGCGCCGATCATCAACAGACGCCCGGTGTACGGCACACGGCGTGTCGCCATCCACATCAGCACCAGCGCCAGGCTGACCATCGCGCCACGGCTACTCGCCAGCAGCAAGGCCGCAGCGCCCAGGCACGCCACGCCCAGGCCCAGCGCGCGCTTCCAGCCTTGTTCGGTCATGCCATAGCAGAACGCCAGGGGCAGCAGCAGCGCCATGATCCCGCCGATGGCGTTCGGGTGCATCCACGGCGAGCCCATGCGCGACGCCATCGCCTCCAGGCCGAATTTCAACATGTCGAAGTTGCCGTAATTGAACACCGCCAGGATCGGCGCAATGCCCGCCCCCGAGCGGGTGCGCACAAACACTGCAATCGACAGCACCAGCATCGTCAGCGTGCCCAGCAGCAGGGCGATCACCAGCGATTCGCGTTGCTTGTAGCCGGTCAGCAACTTGGCGCAAAGGAACACGCCCGAGAGGTTCAGCAACCAGCGCAGCCAGTTGGCCGTGCCGCTGCTGTCGGCGTGGATGCTGACCTGGCCGACGATAAACGGGAACACGCTGAACAGCATCAGCCACAACAGCGCCTGGTCGGTGGGGCGCCGTGACAGGCGGGGTGTATCAGGCACGCGCGACAGAAAACTGTGCCACACCACCGCCCCCCAGGTCAGCGCGAGTACGGCTTCGCTCACCGTACTGCGAATGCCCAGGTTGACGGTCGAATACGGCATAAAGGTCGCGACCCCGGCGAACAGCAACAAGCCCCAGAACGGGAAGCGCAGGATGGTTACTGCAGCCGCCAGACCGATCACGGCGAGGAAGGCCTTGGCCGGTGACAGCATCAAGGCGAGTGCGCCGAACAACAGGCCCAAGAGGATGGCGACGAGGCTTGCCAGGGGGAGTCTCATTTCAATTCCTCGATCAGTTCGGCCAGACGTCGACGATAAGCCTGGTGGTTGAAACGTTGTGCCCACAGCTTGCGTTGTTCGGGAGAATCTTCGGTAGGGCGCCCCACCAGCTCGACCATCAATTGCACCAGCGCGGGTGCGTCGCTGGGCGAAAAGCGCGGGGCCGAAGGCGGCGTGATTTCATCCAGCGACGTGCCGCTGGCCACCGCCACCGGCGTGCCGACGCTGAGGGCTTCAATGACCGGTAAGCCAAAACCTTCAGCATAGGACGGCTGCCACAGGCGCGAGGCCTTGCGGTACAGCCCGTGCAATTGTGCATCTGACACACCACTCAGGGCGCGAATACCCGGCAGGCTGCGCTGGGCTTCGGGCAGATGTTCGAGGCTGCCTATCAGCACCAACTCGGGTACGGCGGGAGACAGGCGACGTGCCTGCTGCCAGGCGTCCACCAGAAACGGCACGTTCTTGCGCAACTCACGGGTGCCGACCAGCAGCCAGTAATGTTCCGGTAACTGGTGCGCCGACAGGTCCGCAGCCAGTTCGACAAAACCCTCCACTTGATTAGGCAATACGCGAATCTTGCCCGCCGCCTTGGGAAACAGCCGCGCGGTTTCATCGGCGCTGTACTGCGAGGGCGTCCATACCCGATCGGCGCTGTGCACTGCATAGGCGATCGAGAGTCGATCGCTGGTCTTGTAGATCAGCGCCTTCAAACGGTTGGCGTGGTAGTTGTTCAGGGTGATCTGGAACAGGTCATGCAACAGCACCACGGTACGCAAACCCTTCGGCTTGGGGGGGAGCGGAAGGCCCATATTGAACGTGCTGATGTACAGGTCGATGTGCTGCTCACGTAACGCGCGTGGCAGAAAACCAGCCTCGAACCGCAGGCGATTCTGCGGTTGGTGCATGGCTGTCTTCGCGCAGCCCCAGGTCGGGCAGTGGGCCTGCAAGCGGGTTTCATCGCCCAGGGGGGCGACGGTGAACCGTTCAAGCTCGACATCCGGCAGCGTGCGCAGGGCATTTTCCAGCGCGTACACCTGGCGACTGATCCCCGATTGCGGTGAGGTGCCGACGGTGCGGTAATCCAGGCCTACACGCATGCGGGTTCCTTTTGACTGAGCGGCGACAGGCTTGCATACACCTGCTCCAGTTGGCTGGCGGCGACACTCCAGTCATGGGCCCGGCGCACATACGCACGGCCCGCTTCACCCATCGGCGTGGCGGCTTCGGGAAATTGCAGCAGGCGTACCACGGCGTCCGCCAGGCTTTCGGCGGTTTGCCCGCCGAGGTAATCCAGGCCCTCCACCAGATCCAGGCCCGACACGCCTTGTTCGGTGCTCGCCAAAGGCAACCCGGCGGCCAGCGCTTCCAGCACTTTCAATTTGGAACCGCCGCCATGGCGCAAGGGCGCCAGAAACACCGAACAGCTCGACTGCAGGTTCAACAGGTTCGGCACAAACCCTTGCCACTCGATACGCGGGTCCTTCCAGCGTTCACGCCAACTGTCGGGCATGCCGAAACCGCACACACTCATGCGCGCATCCGGGCAGAGCTCCCAGACCCTGGGCAGGATTTCATCCAGGGCCCATTCGATGGCATCCACATTGGGCGCATATTCATAGTTGCCGAGGAACAACACTCGGCGCGCCGATGGGTCGGGGTGAGCGGCGGCAAAGTGATCACAGTCCACGCCATTGACGACTACCGGCACCGGTTTGCCGGCGATCCTGGCCAGCACCTGTGCATCGCTTTCGGTGACCGCCACTACCTGCGCGGCCTGGCGCATCACGCGGCGTTCCCAGCGCGCGTAGCGCCATTGATCGTAGCGAATGAACGGCAGCGCCCACCGCGGCAGGCGATCGTAAGTGGCCGCGCCCAGCGCCGATTCAACATTGTGCTCCGTCAGCACGAAAGGCTGGGATTTGCGTGCCAGGGCGTCTTCATAAGGCTGGAAGGCATACGTGTGCTCGATCTGCACCACGTCCCAGTGCTCTTTGAGCAATTGATTGAAAGTGTCCTGCAGCGCGCCCGACAAGCCATTCACACTGGCCAGCAGCGGGTAGGGCGCAAACAGCCCGGCCACCAGGGTTTTCAGGCTGCGCAGCGGGCGGCGTGGCAGTACGATCAATTGCTCGAGGAAGGCTTCCAGCACCTGGCGGTCAGTCAGCGACACCGGGTGCTTGTCATGCAGCAGCAAGGTGATCCGATGCCCACGCGCGGCCAGGCTGCGCAGCAGGTGGAACTGGCGCGTCTTGCCGCCGCTGGTAGCGGGCCAGGGCGAGTAGGGCAGGATCCATAAAATGCGCATGGCGGGCTTCAATCCCATAACAGAATTTGCAGGTTCGACTTGACCGGAACGGTCAGCCCATTCGTGCCACTCACCGGCGTTTGCGTGCCGCGCAACGGGTCGTACAGGGTGGCGCTGGTGAGGTTGGGCAAGTGTGCGTTACCGCCCTGGGCCGACCAGAAAAACCACAGCTTGTGGCCATCGGCGCGGGTCCAGCCGATGCTGAACAGGCCGTCGGGCAATTGGTCGGCAGTGGGCGGGTCGCCGGGCGTGAGTTGTGGCCCACTCACGTCGAGGAAATTCTTCAAGGCGGTGTAGACCGGCTTGGGGTTGGCGTCGATGTCGAGTAAACCGTAAGACTGGTCGCGCACGCTGGCGCGTTGATCCAGGTCGCTCAGGGTGAACAGGAAGATCTTGTCGAAATCCATCGCGCTCATCAGCGCCACGCGGCGCACCACGTAATCGGCCTGGCCCTGCAAGGTAATGAGGTCCTGGGCGTCTTTCGGCCCTGGGTAGGTCGACCAGCCCCATTCGGTGCTCCACAGGGTTTTTACACCGCCGGCACGCAGGGTCTGGTTGAGCGCGGTGGTCTTGGCGATAAAGTCCAGGTTCGCCGGGTCGTTGCCTTCGGGCAGTTGGGTGTAAGGGTGATAGGAAATGACCGTGTTCAAGCTCGTCACACCCAGCGCGCCGAGGGCCGCGAGCATGGTCTGGCCGTTGGGCATTTCGCTGAAGAACGCCATGCCGGCAGCCACCACGGGTTTGTTCGCATCAACAGTTCGCAATGCCGCGGCGGTGGCGGTCAACAGGCTGGCGTAGCCTGCCGGGTCAGCTGCCGGGCGCCAAAACCCCAGCAAGTTGGGCTCATTCCAGACCTGCCAGGCATCCACGCTGGGGTAGCGTTGCGACAGCAGTGCCATGCGGTTGGCGAAGACGTTCGGGTCCTTGGGCGGATACTGGTCCTGATACGGCGCGCCGGCTGGTGCGGTGGTGATGAAGGGCGCCGAGCCCACCAGGTAGAACACCGATTTGAGCTGGTTGGCTTGCAGGTTGCCCACCAACTGATCAAGGGTTGCGATCTGATACTGGCCCTCTGCTGGTTCCAGTTGATCCCAATGCAAATCCAGGCGTACCCATTGCAGGCCCAAGGCCTTGAGGCGGTCGATCTGCAACTGATACAGCGTGGGGCTGAACCAAAGGAACTGCGCGTTCACCCCCAGGAAGTCCTTCCACACCACCACCTTGTTGCCCTTGAGGACATGGTTCTCGGCGTCGGCCTGGCGCCCCCACATAAAGGCAGTCAGGCCGAGTGCGGCAACCACCGCGAGGATAGCGAGATAAGCCCGTTTACGCGCCATAAGGGGCTCCCGCAATCGCCTGCTCGAAAAGTAGCTTGAACTTCTGCGCGGTCAACGGCCACAGGCGTTCACGCCCAATTTCCCCGGCACGCTCGGCCCATTCGCGCGCCAATGTCGGTGCGCGCGCCAGGCGCAAGAGTTGTTCGCTCAACGCTGTCACATCGCCTTGGGGATAGATCGCGCCATTGCCGCTGGCGACTTCTTCGGCAAACGCCCGCGCATCCGACGTAATAGCCCCGCGCCCACATGCGGCGGCCCAGGACAGTGCGCCGCTGGTGCCGCGTTGGCGCCCGAGCAGGCCGAGCTTCTTCGACTCGCGGTACGGCAGCACCATCACATGGTGCGCCTGGATGGTTTGGGCAATCTCGCTGGCCGGCAAGTTCAGCCGCCAGTCGATGGAGCCCGCCAGGCCGAGTTCGGCGATCTGGCTGTTCAACTGCTCCAGGTAGTTGCCGCACGCGCCAAACGCCATTTCGGCGGCCGTGCCACCGGCCAGGGTCAGGCGCACACGGTCACGCAATTCGGGGGCGTGCTTGAAGACATCGGCCAGGGCCTGCAACAGGTCTTCAATGCCTTTGCCACGGTAGATAAAGCCGAAATACAGCAGGTGCAAAGTGTCCAGGGGCGGCAAGGGCACCGGTGCAATTGCCAGGTTGGCGTGGTTGATAACTGCCACTTTGCCAGCCGGCAGGTGCATACGCTGGCTCAGGCAATCGGCGCCGAGGCGGGTGAGGGTAATCAGCCGCGTCAGGCCTTGGGCAACATGGCGTTCTTCGCGCAAGGTGATTGGATCGGCCAGCACCACGGCCGCCTGCGGCAATGGGCTGGGCAAACGTTGCAGCAGGTTCAGCGGGAAGGGCAGGTGCTCGCGCCGCCACACCATGCGTTCCGGATCATGCACGGTGGCGGTCAGCGGCAGCCTGGGGTAAGCCTTGCGCAACTCGCGCAGGGCCAGGAACTCCCCAAGCCGGCCGCCACCCAGTTCGGCGTGGACCAGGTCCACGCTGTGCCAGTCGAATGCGGCGATAGCCTGCTTGATTGCTTCGGTAGTGCCTTCCGCGCCGCTCAACGGTGTCGCCACCGTCACGCCCAGCTGTTCCAATGCCGTCTTGAAATGGTTCGCATAGTCGGCGATCCCATTTTTTTCCGGTGGCAAAGGCGCAAGCAAGGCGATGCGCATCAGAACGCTCCCCGGTACTTGGCGATCGTTTTAAGCACCTTGGCCGGCACTTCAAATTTGCGTCGGTTGATGATGATGCCATCCACCTTGCCGAACGCTGTGTTGAGGATCGACAGGGCGTGTTCCACCACCGGCACCGTGCTTTTCTGCGCTTCCACCACCAAGGCGATCAAGTCGGCACGGCGCAGGTTGATAAAGGCATCGCGGTTATCCAGCAGCGCTGAGGCATCCAGCAGCACCAGTTCGCCAGGTGCAGCAGGTTCCACGCCGCCGACCCGCACGGCAATGCCGTTTTCCTGCAGCAATTGGCGCAGTTGCTCGACCACGAAGGTCACCCCTTCACCATGACGTGCCGAGGTCAGCCCCAGAGTCATGCCTCGCTCGGCAATACGGTCCAACTGCAGTAACCCATACAGCCGGTAAATACTCGCATTGAACGCGTTGGTACTTTGCGCAGTGCTCGTGTCCAGCTCCGGCAACGTGGTCCACAGTGGCAGACCGAACTTGCGCTCCACCAGGCCGCCGTCGTGAATACGCTGGTCCAGCAGGTAGCACAGGTAAATCACCAGCAAGCCGACAACGATGGCAAACGGAATCGCCAGTAGCAGCATCACCAGGGTTTTTGGGAAGATGCGGCCCGGGTTCAGGGTGGCTTCTTCGATCACCGCAATATTGCTGATCTGGCTCTTGTCCAGTTCACGGTCGATGCGTGATTTTTCCAGGTTGTCCACGTACAGCGCGTAGTTGCGTTCGGTAGCGCTTAGCTCGCGCGCGAGACGCGCCAGTTCCGGTTCGATCTCCATGGCATCTTTGCGTTGGGCTTCGAGGTTCACCAGTTGTTTTTGCTGCTGTACAAGCTGGGTGCGCAGCGCCAGGTTGTTGCTCGACTCGTCCAGCAGCACGCGCTGCAGGTGGATTTCCAGGGTGTTAGGCGCACGGTTTTCGGAGGATTGCACCGTGTTGCTTTCACTGGCGACCTGGGCTTGCATCGCACGAATCGACGCATCCAGGGCTTTGACCGGCGGCGCGTTGTCGGTGTAGGTGCGCATCATGTCGGCTTTTTCCAGCAGCTTCTGGTTCAGCAGGCGACGCAAATCCTGCTGCTGCGGGTTCAGCGCGATCTGGCGTACGGTGGTGACTTCCTTGGGTTGGGATTTCAGTTGATCGCGTGTGCTCTGCAGCGCACTGTCGGACGAGGCGATCAGGCGGGTGGTGTTGAAGGTCTCGCCGCGCAGCACGTTGATGCGTTCGGACAAGTCTTCCAGGCGATCGGTGATGCTCGCCGCGCCGATCTCATTCAAGTGCTTGAGGATCTGCTCTTTATAGCTCTTGATCTCGGTGGCGCTGGTGTTCACCTGGCCTTCATAGAACGCGTACAGGCTCTTGCGACCCAGCGCCTGGGTACGTTCGGTGATATAGGTCTCGATCCAGTCCTTGACCACGGCCTGGGCAATTTCCGGGTCGCCCCACCTGAAGCTGATATCCATCACCGTGGAACCTGCGGCGTGGCTGACCTCAAAGTTCTTTTCCAGGCTCGCGGCCAGGCGCTCCACCGGCGTGGTTTTTTCCACAATGCCTACGGTTTCGAGTACCACGCGAATGCCATCGAACACCGCACCCACGCCGGCCTTGACGTAGTGCTTGGTGCGCTTCCAGAAGCCTTCGGGTGGCGGCGCGTTTTCGATAAGTTCCAGATAATGCTCGGCGACGGTGCGCACGATCGGGCGCCCGGTCAGCAAGCGCTCCTCGTCGACAATCGGGTCGCGCTGGGTGCTGGGCATCACCAGCGCCTGGCGGTTGCTGATCTCGATCGGCAAGGTTGAATCACGCCCCGGCTTGACCAGCAGGCGAGCGGTGGATTCGTACTTGGCCGGCAGCAAAAATGCACCCAGCAGGATGATCACCAGCGCCGCGATGGCGGCCAGTTTGAACTCTTGCCGGAAGATGAAGAACAGGCGCAGAAGATCACGAAAAGAACGGATCTCGATCATGGGATGTCGCTCCTTTAGTTACTGGAACTGCTGCTGGTTCGCGTGTAGTTGTAGCCAACCCCGATCGACTTGGTGAACGGGATCAGTTGGTTCAAGTAGGTGTCCACCCCTTGGATACGCTCGCCCACGTTGGATTTAGGCACGAACACCACATCCCCGCGTTGCAGGCGCACCGATTTACGCCCGTTGGGGCCGGGTTTGAGGTATTGGCTGAAATCCAGGAAATAGGCGTGATAGGCGCCCTGGGCGTCTTCACGCAGCAGTGCAACCATGCTCGCATCGCCCGAGGGGTTCACCCCGCCAGCACCGACAATGGCTTGCTCCAGGGTGTTGGCCGTGCCGATCTGCACCGCAGTCGGGTTATTCACCGCGCCGCCGACGATCACCGAGTTAGCCGGTGCCTGGTTGATGTTCACCGTCACCCGTGGCTCGCGGTACACCGGCGCCAGCTTTTTGGTCAGCTCGCTGGCCAGTTCCGAGGGTTGGCGACCGGCTACCTGGATCGGGCCCAGGAACGGATAGTTGATCTTGCCGTCCGTTTGCACCGTGTACAGCGTCAGCTCATAGATCGTGCTGACGTTGAACGCGGACAAGGTCGGCATCTCCCCGGCATCCCGTACGATACGCAGTTGGTCGCCGACGCGGATACGCTCTACGGCCACTGGTAGCTGTGCAAGCTGGTCGAGGGCGCGCTTGCCGTCTTCGATGGTCTTGTCGTCCGGAGGGACGATGCGTGCGGGTGTATTGCAGGCGGCCAACGCCATCATGGCCAGGACGAGCAAGGTTCTTTTCATCAAGGGGGACTTCCTGTGGGTCATGATGCTCACCTCCAATAACCGGGGAACATGCTGATGCGCCGCTTGAGGGCGAGGGGGAGCCGGCGTTCCAGATGGCCCAGCCGATAGCCGAGCAACTTGAACGCGCTGCGCACCAGTACTTCGGGTACGCGGTGCAATGCACCGGCTGCGCGCAAGGCCGCGAGCTCAGCCAGTACATAGCGTTTACCTTCACCGCCAGCGTCGCCAAAGGCCTGGCGAATCCACGGCTCGCGACCGTAGAACACGCCAATGTCGAAGTAGCGGTGAAACTCATCCATGAGTCGGTAATCGTGGGAGTGATACACCCGCGCGGTGGCGGCGTAGCGCACGGTGTAGCCCTGGAGGAGCATGCGCGCAGCGACGTAGGCGTCTTCGCTGCCGATCACATCGGCGGGGAAGCCGCCGACTGCCTGCAATGCGCTGCGTCGGTATACGCAAAACGAATCAGAGCTGAAGCAGGTCTTGATGCCCAACTGCGGTGCATCGGCCATGCTCTTGCTGCGACTCTGGGCCGGGTAGTTGAAATGCCGCGACTGCGCGCCCAGCACACCGGCGCCGGGGTGTGGCAATTGCCGGCCGTACGCCACGCCGCTGCGCGGGTCTTGCTGCAATTCGTCAAGCAGGTTGGCAAAGGTCTCGGGGCTGTCGGGGATCGCGTCCTGGGTCATCATGATCAGCGCATCACCGTCCACCTGTTCACTGGCCCAGCGGCGCGTGCCGCCGTGGTTGAAGTCTCGGGCGTCGATCACCTCGACCCGGGCGCCGAAGTCGCGAAACCGTGCCACGGTGTCATCGCTGGAGGCGCTGTCGACTACCAGCATCTCGTCCGGTTGCAGGGTCTGCATTTTCAGCGCAGGCAGCAGCCGCGCCAGGTGACTGGACGCGTTGCGGGTCGGGATGATCAACGAGGTGCGCATGTCACTTTTTCACTTCTGCGGGTGCACGCCCATAGATGTCATCAAAACGCACGATGTCGTCTTCGCCCAGGTACTCGCCGCTTTGCACCTCGATCATCACCAGGTCGATGATGCCGGGGTTGGTCAGGCGGTGCTTGTGCCCGGCCGGAATGTAGGTGGACTCGTTGGCATTGATCAGAAATTCGCGGTCGCCATTGGTGATCTGTGCGGCGCCGCTGACCACCACCCAGTGCTCGCTGCGGTGATGGTGCATTTGCAACGACAGCGACGCCTGGGGCTTGACCACGATGCGCTTGATCTTGAACCGGCTGCTTTCCTCCAGCACGGTGTAGGTGCCCCACGGCCGCGTGACGGTGCGGTGCAGGCTGTACGCCGGATGATTCTGACGCTTGAGTTCCGCGACAATAAAGCGCACGTCCTGGCTGCGGTGGGCGTCGGCGATCAGCAGCGCATCGGGGGTGTCGACGATGATCAGGTCGTGTATGCCCACGGCGCCCAATACGCGCTTGGGCGAGTCGATGTAGCAGTTGTGCACGTCATGCAAAATCGCTTCACCGTTGACCTGGTTGCCATGCGCATCGCTGGGCGTGAGTTGGCGCAGCGCCTCCCAGGAACCGATGTCGCTCCAGCCAATGTCGCAGGGCACGACGGCGACTTGCTTGGACTTCTCCATTAACGCCACGTCGATGGATATATCCGGCGCGCTGCCGAAAGCGTCAGGGTCCAGTTCACGCTGGCGCGAGGTTTTGTTTTGCAGGTCATGGCTGTGTTCCAGTGCCGCTTTGGCCGCTGTCAGCACGTCGGGGGCGTGGGCGGCGAGTTCGTCCACCAGGGTGCTGGCCTTGAAGCAGAACATGCCGGCGTTCCACAGGTGCTTGCCGCCGTCGAGGTAGCCTTGCGCGGTGGCCAGGTCAGGTTTCTCGACAAAGCGTTTGACCCGGAAGCCGTCGCCCAGTGCTTCGCCTTTTTCGATGTAGCCGAAACCGGTTTCCGGGTGGTCGGGCTTGATGCCGAAGGTGACCAGGTAGCCGGCTTCGGCCAGGTCGCGGGCTTGGGTGACCGCTTCGGCGAACGCGACCTCATTGAGAATCAAATGGTCGGCGGGCATCACCAGCAACTGCGCCTGATCGCCGAAATGCTCTTGCACGTGCAGCGCCGCCACAGCGATGGCCGCCGCCGTGTTGCGGCCGAATGGTTCCAGCAACAGGTCCAGGGGCAGGTGGGCCTTGTTGACCACGCGGTAGTCATCCAGGGTGCGAAACAGCAGGTCGCGGTTGGTCACCGTGAGCACGCTTTCCACGCCGGGCAGTTTAGCGGCGCGCTGGAAAGTTTTTTGCAACAGGCTCTGGCCATCGCGCATGCGCATGAAAGGCTTGGGCATGTTCTGCCGGGAGACCGGCCACAGCCGTGTGCCCGAACCACCGGAAATGATGCAGGGAATTAATCCGTTGAGGGTATTCATCAATAGACTTCCTTGGTGGAGAGGACGGCCGGGACCGTCATGAAGACGATGTACAAGTCAAACCACACCGACCACTTGGAGATGTACTCCAGGTCGTACTCGACACGTTTCTGGATCTTGATCAGGGTATCGGTTTCACCCCGGTAGCCGTTGATCTGCGCCCAGCCGGTGATGCCCGGCTTGACCCGATGCCGCGAACTGTACTCGCTCACCGCGACTTCGAACGGAATACCCGCGGCCTTGGTTGCTGTGGCGTGGGGACGCGGGCCGACCATGGACATATTGCCCAGCAGCACATTGAACAACTGCGGCAGCTCGTCGATGCTGGTCTTGCGAATGATGCGGCCCACACGTGTGATGCGCGGGTCTTTGCGGGTGGTCTGTTGCTCGGCGGTGAAGTCACTCTGGTCGGTGAACATCGAGCGGAACTTGAACACGCGAATCTCGTTGTCGTTGTAGCCGAACCGGTTCTGGCGAAACAGCACCGGGCCCTTGGAGTCGAGCTTGATTGCGATCGCCGTCAGCAGCATCACCGGCGACAGCGCCACCAAGGCCAGGCTGGCCAGCAGCAAGTCTTCACAGCGCTTGATGAACGGCGACCAGCCGCGCAGCGGTAACTGCGAGGTGTTGAACATCAAAATGCCGCCCACGTCGGTGATGCGGCTGTGGCCATAGCGCAAGGCGGCCATGTCGGGCACCAGCATCACGTTCACCGACATCTGGCGCAGGCGATTGACCAGCCCGTGGATGCGTTTTTCGGCGGCCCAGGGCAGGCAGATCATCACTTGGTTGACCTGTTCGGCACGGATCAGCTTTTCCAGGTCGCGGGTATTGCCCAGTAGGGGCAGGTGGCTCAATTCCTTGGGAATGCGCTCGGTACGGTCGTCGATGAAACCGATCAGGCCGGAACGGATATCGCCATTGCGTTGCAGGTGGTCGGCGACGTGCACGGCCGTGTCAGTGAAGCCCAGGATCACCGTGCGTTGCAGGTATTTGCCTTTACGCATCAGGTTGCGATACAGGCGCAGCATCACCAGGCGCTCAAGGCAGAACAGCCCGAGGCTGGCGAAGTACCAGGCCACCAGGTTGCGCGGAGTCAATTGCGGGAAAAACTGCAGGATCTGGTACATGAACAGCAAGATGCAGAACGCGGAGGACCAGGCCACGATGCTGGTCCGCAGGCGCAGACGATTGCTGAACAACTCTTCTGAATAGATCCCCAGTGCATGGAAAAGAATCACGCTCAGCACTGCAAAAAACAGCAGCAGGCCGAGGAAATGGGGGCGCAATTGGGGGGCCATTGTGTCGAAGAAAAATACCAGGACCAGCGGTGGCAAGATAGCAGTCAGGCCGTGTACCAATTTGACGAAAACCACAAAAAACTCAACAAAACCCGCACGGGTTAGAAACAGGCTTACGACTGACGACTTTTCTCGCATAAAAACATCCCTCATTGCACTCCAGGCTTTCTGTTCGCTGCTTTTGAGGGCAGGCGAACGATGGCAACTCTGGGTAAAACGCAAGCCTTTCTCTTCCAAAACGAAGGAAATGCGTGGGGGCAGTGGCTAAAGGAGTTTTCCGGTTATTGGCTTTGTCAGTGAGAGAAAACGCCTTTTTTCTGACCTTGTCAATAAGTTGACTTTTTTCGGATGGGCTACCGTAGACACCTTGTTTAGTCTTTTTGTGTGTCATTTTATTGACCTTCCTTGTCGATTCACTCGGTCCTAGGGTGTGATTTTGAGTGTAGAAACAAATGTGAGAATTTTCCTGCCGGGCGGGAAAACCTTTTTTGAATGGAGGTAGGAAAGAGGGACAAGGAGGGTTTTGAAAGGCGGCCCAAGTGCCCTGAAAATGGCGTTCGAGCGGGTATGAGCGGCCTTTCAAACGCACGCGTAAAAATCGTGTGCCTTGTTATAAAGTTGTCCAAAAGGCAGCTGGCGCCGACCACGGCATTTTTATTAAAAAAGTATCAGCGCAATTTTTTGTTTGTATCCATTTGACTACTTTACCGGTCGCGCTCTCGGGCGGATGACGTGGAAGAAATGATCGACTTCACGCATTCAGCCATTTCTTTGAGCGCTACGTGTAGCGCCAAGCCCCATTAATGGGCCGGGCGCTGATGTCGCGTCCAGCGGGGCAGGGTAGGTCAGCGCAGCCGTGCAGCGGCGCGTGCCACAACCTCGGCACGTACCCGATGCGACTCCGCTGTGCGCTTGTTGGCTTCCTCCAGAACGTGCTTGGGGGCGGTTTCCGGGCTGCCCGCGTCGAAGGGTGGCGCCGGTGCGTATTCGATCTGTAGTTGCACCCGTTGCGCGACGTCCTCGCTGTACAACTCGGCGGCCAGCGTCAGGGCAAAGTCGATCCCGGCGGTGATGCCGCCACCGGTAAACAGGTTACCGTCACGCACCACTCGCGCCTGCACCGGGATCGCGCCGAGCGGAGCGAGCAGGTCGTGGTAAGCCCAATGCGTGGTGGCCTTGCGACCGCGCAGCAAACCCGCCGCGCCGAGTACCAGCGAACCGGTGCATACCGACGTCACGTAGCGCGCGGTCTGTGCCTGGTCCTTGAGGAAGTCCAGGGTGTGCGGGTCCTCCATCAGCGCGCCGACACCGGCTCCGCCGGGCACGCAAATCACGTCCAGGCGCGGGCAATCGGCATAGGTCATGGTCGGGGTGAACACCAGCCCGGTGCTGGAAGTGACCGGCGCCAGGTCTTTCCACAGCAGGTGCAACTCCACATCCGGCAGCGAGCCCAGCACGTCATAGGGACCGGTGAGGTCCAGTTGCTGGATACCGGGAAACAAGAGAAAACCGATCTGCAAGGTCATGAGTGAAGCTCCGATTACGGGGGAGGTAGACGGCTTCACTCTAGAGGCCTAGGCTTTGGCGTATACGCCATTAAGCCCACCAATTACGCCAACCATGACTCGAATAATCCATGTACTCGCTTTTGATAACGCACAGGTACTCGACGTGACCGGGCCGTTGCAGGTGTTCGCCTCGACCAACGACCTGGCGCGTCAGCGCGGTTTGCCGTTGCCTTACGCGGCCTCGGTGATCGCCGCGCAGACGACGCCGGTGATTACCTCGGCTGGCTTGGCGCTGTTGGCCGAGCCTCTGCCCGCAGCCGACACGCCGTGCGACACATTGGTGATCGCCGGTGGCTGGGGTGTGTACGGTGCCGCCGAAGACGCCGAGTTGGTGGGTTGGGTGAAGCAAAAAGCCCAGCACACCCGGCGCATGACCTCGGTATGCACCGGCGCTTTTTTGCTGGCCGCCAGCGGCTTGCTCGATGGCTGTCGGGTGGCCACCCACTGGACTCGCTGTGACGAACTGGCGCGCAAATACCCTTTGCTGACGGTGGAGTCCAACCCGATTTTCATCCAGCAAGGCGCGGTGTGGACCTCTGCCGGTGTAACGGCCGGCATCGACCTGTGCCTGGCCCTGGTGGAGGAAGACCTCGGCCGGGCCGTTGCCCTGGAAGTGGCGCGGCATCTGGTGGTGTTTCTCAAGCGTCCGGGTGGCCAATCCCAATTCAGCGCGGCCTTGTCCCTGCAAAAAGGTGACAGTCGCTTCGCCGATTTGCACGTCTGGATCGCCGAAAACCTCAGCCTCGATCTGAACATTCCCACACTGGCGGCCCAGGCGGGTATGAGCGAACGCAGTTTTGTACGCCACTATCGCGCTGAAACCGGGCAAACCCCGGCGCGTGCGGTCGAGTTGATACGCGTTGACGCCGCGCGCCGGCAGTTGGCCGACAGCACAGCCTCGATCAAACGCATCGCCGTGCAGTGTGGTTTCGGTTGCGAGGAGACCCTGCGACGCAGTTTTCTGCGGGCCCTGGACGTCACACCCCAGGCCTATCGCGAGCGCTTCTGCCAACCGGCCTGAATGAAAACGTACCGGTTTGAACCCAGGTGATGTGTTATTGCACCGCCTTCAGCGCCGGCGCTTTCAGAAGATGAAATGATTCGTTTCGCCCAGGCGGGCAGGGCAGGGTAACGTCTTCAGTGTCAGGGTCGCGGCTGCAAGCTGACGTCACGTCCGATCAAGTAATTCGCAAATCGCTGCAAGGGTCGCCTGCGGTGCTTCCTGAGGAATATTGTGACCGACGCCGGGCAAGACTTCGCGCCGATAAACGCCGGTGAAATGTTCCACATCTTCATCCTCTACCGGGGCCGGGCCCACGCCATCATCGGCGCCGCACAACGAAATGCTCGGTACCGAAATCGGCGGCTGCAGCGCCAGGGCCCGCTCGATGAGCTCCAGCGTCGGGTCGCCGGGGACGTACATGAAACGATGGCGGTAGGAGTGAATCACCACCTCGACAAAATCCGGGTTATCAAACGACGGCGCGGTCTGGCCATATAGAGCCGGACCTTCGGCCCAGGTCGGTGACCACAGCTGCCACAATAACTCACAGAGCTCACGACGATTGGCGGTCAGACCGTCTACGCCGCGCGGGGTGTGAAAGTAGAACTGGTACCACAGCCTATGCTCAGTCTGCGGTGTGCTCGGCGTGTGCGACTGGGCGATATCCTGAATGTTATAGCCATCCCCGGTCACCAACCCACGCACCCGCTCCGGCCACAGCGCCGCGACGATACAGGCGGCGCGCCCACCCCAGTCATAGCCCGCCAGGGTCGCGCGCTGGATAGACAGCGCATCCATGAAATCCAGCAGGTCCTTGGCCAACGCCGCCTGTTGGCCGGAACGCATCACCTGCTCATCGATAAACCGAGTCGGGCCATAGCCACGCAGGTAGGGCACTAACACCCGGCATCCGCGCTCGGCCAGGGCCGGCGCAATGTCATCGTAGCCGCGTGGGTCGTAGGGGAAACCATGCAACAGGATAACCGGCTCACCGTCGTCGGGGCCGTGGGCTTCATAGGCCACATCGAGCATGGAAGTGCGCACGTAAAGTAGCGGGGCGGATGTGTTCATGATGCGCTCGAACGAGGTGGCCGAAGGTGCTGGAACTCTAGCCGATACCGAATGACGATGCGGCATGTACTTGAGGGCAATAGTCTTGCTCGCCGGGATGGGTAGCCAGCAGGCCGGCGTTTTTCAGCACCGGCTGGGGTTCCCTGGCGGCGTCCCGGTCAGGGTTGCCAGACGGTCTTCTCCCCGCTGAGTTTGCGGTCCAGAAAGGTCGCTGCGCTGATCAGCGCCAAGTGGCTCAGCGCCTGGGGCGTATTGCCCAGATGCCGGGCCTGGCTGTCGAACTCCTCGGCGTACAAACCCAGGGGGTTGGCGTAGCGCAGCAGTTGTTCGAATTCCAGGTGGGCTTTTTCGACTTGACCGGCCCGCGCCAGGCACTCGACGTACCAGAACGAGCAGGCGGCGAACGCGCCTTCGGTGCCTTGCAAACCGTCGATCTGGCTGTCGTCGTTGCGGTAGCGATAAACCATGCCGTCGCGCACCAGGCTTTTCTGGATCGCCTCCAGTGTCGACAGCCAGCGGGGGTCAGTGGCCGCGACGAAGCGCACCAGCGGCATCAGCAACATCGAGCCATCGAGGGCGGTGCTGCCGATATGTTGCACGAAGTGCCCGCGCTCTTCATTCCAGAAGTTGCTCCAGATATCGGCATAAATCGCTTGCCGTGTCTGGTCCCAGCGTGCGAACGGGGCGGGCAGCGAGCGCTTGGAGGCCAGGCGGATTGCGCGGTCCAGCGCCACCCAGCACATCAGGCGTGAGTGCAGGAAGTGATGCTGCTCGCCGCGCATTTCCCAGATGCCGACGTCCTTCTGATTCCAGATTTCGCAAACCTGGTCGGCGACTTCCACCGTGTGTTTCCAGCCTTCGTGGGAGATGGCTTCACCGTATTTGTTAACCAGGTACACCGCGTCCATCAGCTCGCCGTAGATATCCAGCTGGATCTGGTCGAAGGCCTCATTGCCGACGCGCACAGGCTTGGCGCCGCCATGCCCGCTGAAGTGGTCCAGCTCGGTTTCCGGCAGTTCCTGGCGACCGTCAATGCCATAGAGGATGTTGATTTTGGTCGGCTGGCCGCAGCAGTCACTGACCCGGCCTTTGAGCCAGCGCATGTAGCTGTTGGCTTCCTCGATAAAGCCCAGGCGCATGAACGCGTAGACGGTGAACGAGGCGTCGCGGATCCACGTGTAGCGGTAGTCCCAGTTGCGTTCGCCGCCGGGTGTTTCCGGCAGGCCGAAAGTGGCGGCGGCGATGATGGCGCCGTGTTTGCGTGAGGTCAGCAGCTTGAGGGCCAGGGCCGAGCGATTGACCATTTCGCGCCAGCGCCCGCGGTAATTCGACTGCGCGATCCAGCCGCGCCAGAACTTCAAAGTGCGCTCCAGGTAGAGGTCGGTACAGTGGTTGGTCACGCGCGGATCGTCCTCGCCGCCCAATACAAATTCGGCGCCTTCTTCCTGGGTCAGGGTAAAGCTGGCGACTGCCGAATGATCGTCGAGGCTTAACGGGTGGCTGCCGACCAGGCGCAGGCCAGGCTGGCCGTCGGCAGTGAACAGCACGCCGCCCTTGTCGGCCGCGGCGTGCGTTGCCGAGCGGGCATAGTCATGACGCACGGTGCAGCGCAGATGGATCGTGGCCTTGCCGCTGACAACACGCACCCGGCGGATCAACAGTGGCAGGTCGTCGATTTCTTCGGTGACCGCCAGCAGGTCGGTGATTTCCACCACCGCTTCATCACTCAGCCACCGGGTTTGCAGCACGTTGGTGTCGGGCAGGTAGATTTGCTCGCGGCGGGCGTTGGGCAGGTCGGGAGTGAGCTGGAAAGCCCCGGCCTCAGGTGTGTCCAGCAGCGAGCAAAAGATCGACGGGCTGTCGAATTCCGGCCAGCAGAAAAAGTCGATACTGCCGGTGTCATTGACCAGCGCTGCACTGCGCATATCACCGATGATGCCGTGGGCATCAATCGCGCTTTGGGGTTCGTTCTTGAAATCAACCATTGCCACGAAACTCCGGATAAAGGCTCATGCCGCCATCGATGAACAGGGTGCTGCCGACCACGTAATCGGAGGCGTCACTCGCCAGCCAGACCACCGCATTGGCCACGTCCTCCACGTCGCCGACCCGGCCATAAGGAATCAGCTTCAATAACTCCTTTTGCGCCGCGCCTTCCGTGGCCGCACGGTTGATCGCCGTACGAATCGCACCCGGTGCAATGCCATTGATCCGTATGCGCTGCTCGCTGACTTCCTGGGCAAGGGTACGCATCAGCATCTCGACCCCGCCTTTAGAGGCCGCGTAATTCACGTGCCCGGCCCACGGGATGATTTGATGCACCGAACTCATGTGAATGATCTTGCCGGCCGCTCGCGACACGCCTTCGCGCACGCCTTGGCGATTGAAGATACGCACGGCGGCGCGGGCGCACAGGAACTGGCCGGTGAGGTTCACGCCGATCACGGTGTTCCAGTCGTCGAGGGTCATGTCCACCAGATTGGCGTCTTTTTGCAAACCGGAGTTGGCGACCAGAATGTCCAGGTGGCCGAAGGCGTCGAGGGTCTGGGCGAACAGGCGTTCCACGTCGGCCTCTTTTGACACATCACCACCGATGGCCACCGCTCGGCCGCCGTCGGCGTTGATCTGAGCGGCGAGGGCTTCGGCGGGTGCCGCCTGGGAATTGTAATTGAGCACCACGGCCGCCCCGGCTTCAGCCAGGGCCTTGGCGGCGCCAGCACCAATGCCGGAACTGGCGCCGGTGACCAGGGCCACTTGTTGTTGCAATGAAATCTGCATCGCCCACCCACCGTTTTATGAGAGTCCTTTCTGCTGACTGACGCGACGGGGCACAAGTTCACCCGGCACCTGCACGCCGGGAATCAATTGCCCCACTTAATAGGAAGCATTACTATTCACGCCCCGCCTCCCCAGTGCTCTCGCGATGATTCCTCAGCCGCCCCGCAGAACAGGCTTTTTCGAGCATTACGAAGAGTTGATCGGAACCTGGACACGTCGCCTGAAAAACCGTCAGCAGGCCGAAGATCTGGCCCACGACACTTTCGTGCGGGTGCTCGAGTCGCGTTCGACCGAGGTTGAGCAACCGCGCGCTTATCTGCATCAAACAGCGCGCAATATCGCCGTAGACGCTTACCGCCGCGAAGACCGCCGTGAAGCGCTGGCGCTGGAAACCTTTGATCAGCGTTCGCCTCACAGCGGCGACCCGGAGCATTTCATGCACGCGATCCAGTTGGCGGACTCCATCGAGCGGGCCTTGGCCGAGTTGCCCGTCAACTGCCGCAGGATTTTCATCTGGCAGAAGATCGAGGGTCTCACCCAGCAGGAAATCGCCGTACGCCTGGGGCTTTCAAAAAACATGGTGGAAAAGTATATGATCCGCACCCTGCGGCATCTGCGTGACCGCCTGGATGCGATGGCCCCATGACCCGCCTTGAAACAGGATCTTCCATGATGGATAACCGTTCTCGCGACGAAGCCGCGCAATGGTTTGTACGCCTGCAAGACGCCGAGTTGAGCGTCGAAGAGCGCCAACGTTTCGACGCCTGGCGCAATGAGTGCCCGGAGCACCAATACGAATTTGACCTGCTGCAAGGCGTGTGGAGCGCCACCGACCTGTTGCCCAAGGCCCGTTTGCAGGCCCTGTGCGATGAGCCGGTCGAGCGCCCCGAGCGCCGGGCAATCTTGCGTTATGGTATCGCCGCCAGCGTGGTCGCCGCTGCCTTGGGGTTGGGACTATTCAGCGCGCTTGATCACACCAAACCCTACAGCGCCGAGTTCAGCACTCGCCTGGGCGAGCATCGCCAGGTGGCCTTGCCCGACGGTTCGATGATGGACCTCAACAGCCGAAGCGTCGTCGCGGTGTACTACGAAAAGGGCCGGCGCGGTGTCGAACTGAAACAGGGCGAAGCCATGTTCAGCGTCGAACATGACACCCGCCGTCCCTTTATTGTCGCTGCCGGGGCCGGGCGGGTGACGGTCACCGGCACGCGTTTTGATGTGCGCCGCGATGACGACCAGACCCGCGTGGTGGTCGAGGCCGGTACGGTCAAGGTACAGGGGCGCTCGTCGGATCAAATCGTCACGCTTACGGCGGGGCGGGGCACGCATGTTGATCCTCGAGGGCAAGTTGCAGCGGCGTATGCGGTGAATGCCGATGAGCTGACGGCCTGGCGCACCGGCAAGTTGGTGTTCAACAACGCCACCCTCGGCGAAGTGGTGCGGGAGGTATCGCGCTACCGCGAGCAACCGTTGCGGGTCAATACCGCTGCGGTCAGCAACCTGCGCCTGACCAGCGTGTTCAAGTCCAGCGACACCGACGCCTTGCTCAAAGCCTTGCCGCACATCCTGCCCGTCGCGGTGCGCGCCTTGCCGGATGGCAGTCAGGAAATTATTTCACGCTGAGATTCAGGTTTTTTTCGAGTTCTACGTCTTCTTCTGCAACTGCAACTGGTTTGCATTAACAGTCGCGCACTCTTGCGATCACAGGACTAGGTTCGACGTGAAAAAACTCGCCGTGTACAACAATAAAGTGAGCAACACTAAAATCGCCTGCTGGGCTCCACTCGCCCTGGCACTGGCTGTCAGCGCCGCGTTGCCTGCAGCCTACGCTGCCGATGGCATCCATATTCGGGCCCAGCCGTTGGGCGCAGCCTTGAGCCAGCTGGGCCAGCAAACGTCCCTGCAAGTGTTTTTCAGCCCCGAGATGGTTGCGGGCAAACAAGCCCCTGCGGTAGATGGCAATGTCTCGCCCGAACAAGCACTGGGCCAATTGCTGCACGGCAGCGGCCTGGATTATCAGATGGACGCGGGCTCCGTGACCCTGCGCCCGCAGAGCAACGGCACCGGGGAAGCCGGCTCGCCGCTGGAGTTGGGCGTCACCGACATCAAGGTGGTCGGCGACTGGTTGGGCGACGCCAATGCCGAAGTGGTGCAGAACCACCCCGGCGCGCGGACGGTCATCCGCCGCGAAGCAATGGTGGAGCAGGGCGCGATGAACGTCGGTGACGTATTGCGCCGCGTGCCTGGCGTACAGGTGCAGGAAGCCAACGGCACCGGCGGCAGCGACATTTCCCTGAACGTAGGCGTTCGCGGCCTGACCTCGCGCCTGTCGCCACGCTCCACCGTACTGATCGATGGCGTGCCGGCGGCATTCGCCCCGTATGGCCAGCCACAACTGTCGATGGCACCGATTTCCGCCGGCAACCTGGACAGCATCGACGTGGTGCGCGGGGCCGGCTCCGTGCGTTATGGGCCACAGAACGTCGGCGGTGTGATCAACTTCGTGACCCGCGCCATCCCGGAAAAATTCTCCGGCGACGTCGGCACCACCCTGGAAACTTCGGCCCACGGCGGTTGGAAACACATTGAAAACGCCTTCGTCGGCGGCACCGCGGACAACGGTATCGGCGCAGCGCTGCTGTATTCCGGGGTCAAGGGTGATGGCTATCGCAGCAGTAACAACAGCAACGACATCGACGATGTGATCTTCAAGACCCACTGGGCACCGACCGATCAAGACGATTTCTCGCTGAACTTCCACTACTACGACGCCAGCGCCGATATGCCCGGTGGCCTGACCCAGCAGCAGTTCCGCGCCAACCCGTACCAGTCGGTGCGTGACTGGGACAGCTTCAGCGGCCGGCGCAAGGACGTGTCCTTCAAGTACATCCGTCAGATCGACGACCGTACCCAGGCCGAAGTGCTGACTTACTATTCCGACAGTTTCCGCGGCAGCAACATCGCCAACCGCGACCTGAAGACCATCAGCTCCTACCCGCGCACCTACTACACCTTCGGCATCGAGCCACGGGTGTCCCACGTGTTCGACGTGGGGCCGAGCACCCAGGAAGTCAGTCTGGGTTATCGCTACCTCAAGGAAGGCATGCACGAGCAGGCCAGCAGCCTCAACCTGGTCAACAACGTACCGACGCCGGGCGGCCAGAACGACGGGCACGTCTACCAGGACCGCACCGGCGGCACCGAGGCCAACGCCTTCTATATCGATAACAAAATCGATATCGGCAAGTGGACCATTACCCCGGGCATTCGCTTCGAATACATCAAGACCACTTGGCACGACCGCCCGGTAGTCGCCTTGAACGGTGTGCGCACCCAGGAGAAAAATCGCGAGGTCAGCAACAACGAGCCGCTGCCGGCCCTGAGCGTGATGTACCACGTCTCCGACGCCTGGAAACTGTTCGCCAACTACGAAACGTCCTTCGGTAGCCTGCAATACTTCCAACTCGGGCAGGGCGGTAACGGTGACCAGACCGCCAACGGCCTGAACCCGGAAAAAGCCAAGACCTACGAAATCGGTACGCGCTACAACGACAGCGTCTGGGGCGGCGAAGTGACGCTGTTCTACATCGACTTCTCGGATGAGCTGCAATACGTCAGCAATGACGTGGGCTGGACCAATCTGGGTGCCACCAAACACCAGGGTATCGAAACCTCGGCCCACTATGACCTGTCGCACCTGGACCCACGCCTCGACGGCCTGACCGCCAGCGCCGGTTTCACCTACACCAAGGCCACCTCCGAAGGCGATGTACCGTTCAAGGGCCGCGACCTGCCGCTGTACTCTCGTGAAGTGGCGACACTGGGCCTGCGTTACGACATCAACCACTGGACCCATAACCTGGACGTCTATGCCCAGTCCGGTCAACGCGCGCCAGGCACCGGCACCACTTACATTACCCAAGGCACCGCCGATGGCCAATACGGGGATATCGCGGGTTATGTGTCGGTTAACGTGCGCAGCGGGTATGACTTCGGTGCGCAACTGTCGAACCTTAAACTGGGTGTGGGTGTGAAAAACGTCTTCGACCAGCAGCACTACACACGCTCCAGTGACAACAATTCCGGCTTGTACCTTGGCGAGCCGCGTACGTTCTTCGTACAGGCAAGCGTCGGGTTCTGACCGGCCGTTGAAATGAAACATCGCAGCTCACGGGCTGCGATTTTTTTGCCTGTTTACCCAGCGGCTACCCACTTGCGTACGGCCTGCGCAGGAACTGTTTTCGCGCGTTTGCCACACAGCCTATAACCAGAGGATTTGATCGTACTGGTCGCTTTTCAGACGCTGAGCCAGGGCCCAGACATGACTTCAACTTTGTTTCAATCCGGCCAATCCGCTGGCCGTGGCGCCTTCCACTGCCGGCATATCCTTGCTCGCTCAACATCGGTAAACGTGGACGGGGCATCAGCAGCGCTGCGCAAGGTGCACGCCACCGAAGCGCTGCGAGTGAAAGCCTTTGTGGGCCAGCGCAAATTCCAGGCCCCAGTCGCCGATGATTTTATCCGTGGCCTGCTTGCGCCGGGGCATGCAAGCCAGCCGGATGCCAAGGGGTTGAGGCAAGCCCATTGCATGTGGGCCGCGCTGACCAATGGCCTCGCCGCCTGGTGGCGTGGGCAAAGGCCAGCTTTAACCGGCGTCTCAGGGTCTTTTTACATGCTGTTATGGGTATTCGCCCGTTGACCGGAACTATTGCACGCCACTAACCACATATCCGCTGCTTGCTGCCCAGGCATCAATTCGATGATTGGGGGCACCTTGATGGTGACTTTCAGGCAAGTACAGATCTGCAACAGGTGGGAGATGACGTATGAAGATTGATGGTGCAATACCGTGCGGGCAGCCAACGACGATGGGCGGGCCAGAGGCCCGTTGGGTTTCGCCGCCACCCGTTTTTCATCCACCTTGCGGGGCGCAATACGCAACGCCGGATTTGCCGGTACGACGGCCTGCGTTGTTGCGCGCAGGCCTGTCTTCGCTGCGCCACCAGACGCTGCAGAATGCACCCACTGCTCGCGCGAACACCACACCTCCCGGTCCGACCTCGACGGATAGCCAATTGGCGGGCGAGTTGGAGAGACACTTTGGCGACCTGCATGCGTTCTTGAAAGAAGGTCGCTTGACGCAGTCGTCGCTGCGCCAGATCGCAGCGCAAGCGTTGACGGGAGAGTAATGTGCGGGACCGTATGATTCTGGTGATCAGGGAAATTCTCAATCGCCCGTCGCTGAACGACGCGATCATCGATTGCACGGGGTATATCACCCGCGACAGCTTGAACGCCGCCGCCGCCGCATTACGGGGCAACAGCTCCTCCAGCGCCTTCAGCCAGGACCCTTTTCATGGCCAGGGCAACACCGAGGTCGTGCAGGCTTTACAAGGCTATTTCAAACCATTGAGGGACACGTCCAAAGACCGCACGGTGTTTTTTGAAACCGTTGAATATTTGGACATTGCACTGCTTGAAACCGTGATGAATGACCCCGACGACACCGATTCACGGGGCATGCCCATTCTGGAGGCCGCCACTGGGTTACCCAGGAAGAAGTACAGCGAACACTGCGTGTACACGGCAAAAAACATCATTGAGCGCCCGGGTTTACTGCGCTCATTGGAGCGCGCCAATAACACGCGTATGTTTGGTCGCCCCAGGCACGAGGGATGGCTTTGCAACAAAAGCCTGGAGCGCTGGCTGGAGCAGTACGCGACACACAAAGCCAGGTAACCCCCTGGCCTTGTGCGGTGAGCGGTTTACACCTTGAGAATTTTGCCGCTGATAGCCACGCCGGCCAGCAGCATTGCAATCAGCACAAAGGCGGTGCTCAAGCTGCTGCCGTGAGCGATAAAGCCGATGACTGCAGGGCCGGCGAGAATGCCGGCATACCCCAGGGTGGTGATGGCCGGCACCGCGATATGTTCCGGCATGACCTTCTGTTTACCGACGGCGGTGTACAGCACCGGCACGATATTCGAACAACCAGCACCTACCAACGCATATCCCAGCAATGCAGTTTCCCAGGCCGGGAATAACGTAGCGAGCAACATGCCGGCAGTGGCCAGCGTGCCGCCAATCACGATCACCCGGGTGGCGCCCAGACGTCGAACGATGGCATCACCAGTCAGGCGCCCCGCAGTCATGGTCAAGGCGAACGCCGCATAACCCAGGCCGGCATAAGCCTCATCAAGGCCGCGCTCGGCGCTGAGGAACACTGCGCTCCAATCCAGCACCGCACCTTCGGCCAGAAATACGATGAAACACAGGCAGCCGATAAACAGCACCACACCGTGCGGCACAGCAAACGCCGGGCCCGAGCTTTCACTGCCGTAGGGCAACAGGTGTGGTCCGGCTTTGAGCAGTGCCGCCGCCATGATGACGATCACCACCAGTGTTGCCTGCAGCGGCGACAGGCCCAGCCCCAGCAACCCGGCCACTCCCGCCGCGCCGACAATGCCGCCCAGGCTGAACAAACCGTGGAAGCCCGACATCATGGTTTTGCCACTGGCGCGCTCAACGATTACCGCTTGCAGGTTGACCGTCGAATCCACGCTGCCCAGGCCTGCGCCAAACAGGAACAGCGCGGCCATCAGCAATGGAATCGAACTGACTGTGGCGAGCATTGGCAGCGCGAGGCAGATCATGAGGGTGCCGGCCGTCAGTACGCGTCGGCAGCCATAGCGTGAGGCCAGGGCGCCCGCGACGGGCATGGCGATAATCGACCCAACCCCCAGGCACAACAGCAACAGGCCCAGTGTGCCCTCATTGAGATTTGCGCGCGCTTTGGCATACGGCACCAGCGGCGCCCAGGCCGCGATGCCGAAACCGGCGATGAAAAAGGCGATACGGGTCGACATTTGCTCCAGCCGCCCGGGAACCACGGGCGCTGGGGTGGGGATGGCAGTCATGAAAAATCCTTGGTTTTGCGTTCAACGAACGATGTCCGGCGCGACATCCTTGCACATCAGGCCCTGTCGAGCGAGCCGGGTTCCCTTGGCGATGGGGATTGGCGCGCAGGCGGGGAATTTATTTTTATAGCCTTGGAACGCACTCAAGGGCCGCGACCACACAAAGGCTATCGAGCCTTCAGGCGGTGGTCTGGAAGGTGCGTAATCTGCGCGAGAATGGACGAACCCCAGCTATCTTGCGTTGGATTACCACCTTCCAGCTCACTTCCCACGGGACGACCGTTCTGTAATACGCTGCCGCCAAATGTGAATGCAATTGGACGGATGAGCCGATGAAGATTTTCAGTCAGGTAGCGATATGACCCTGTTCTACGACGCACGGGGCAATATCTATGGCGTGGTCAGTCCGGGCTATTTGCGCAACCGAGGCATTGACGTGCCCGAGCGCGCCGACCTGGCCGCGAACACACGCAAGGATTGGGCTTCGTCGGCTATCGCGTCCGAATGTGGATGGGGCGCGTTGCCGCGTGCAGCGGATGCCAAGGCACACCGCTGCGATGGTTTATTGGTCGGGCCCTTCCAGTCGGCGCCGCCGTTTGACGTACTGATCGTCAATACGGACGGCTCACTTGCCGAGCGCAGTGGTAATGGACTGACGATTTTTTCTCAGTCGCTCACTGATCAAGGCTTGATGACTCAAGGCTGTGAGTTGCGGGTGCATCACGACAACGCGGATACCGCGTCACCCCTTGCGACCTATGTGGAACCTGCGGTCTACGAACAGCTTGCAGGATTCTGGCTGGCCCTGGGACAGCCGGAGTTTGGGCCAGCAGCGGTGGGTGCTTGCGGTATCGATTCGGTTGCCATGGGCGCGCGTGAATTCAGTCACGTCGACGCGCTGGCGGCGATCAACCGGCACTGGGCACAAAGCCAGTTTGTCCGTGTCGGTAATCCCCATTGCGTCACGCTCGTCGAGCAAACCTCGGCGTTACCTGACAATCAGTCGATGCTCCACCCCTCACTGTTTGAGCCGCTGCAGGCGATTGCTTTTGCGCCACCAGCCGGGCGCGGCCAACCGTGTTTGGCCGGGGTTAATCTGCAATGGGCCGCTCGGTCTACAGGCAATCAGCTTATCGCGCGCGTGTTTGAGCGGGGTGAGGGGCCTACCGCGTCCTCCGGGACCAGCGCCAGCGCGGTGGCATGCGCAGCGTGGCGGGCGGGTTGGGTCGAGGCAGGGGACGTGGCGGTGGTCATGCCGGGTGGCACGGCGCCGGTACGGTTGCAGAGTCAGGGTGAAACGCTGCTGAGCGTCAGTTTGTTCGGGGCTGCACGCCCGCAAACCTGAATTTGGAAGTGCAGCTGATATCTTTAATAAGTGTCAGCTGTTTCCTTGTCTGTTAGGTAATTTTGTAGAGTTAGTGTGGGAGTGTTCTCGTTGTTGGAGGAGGGTAACTAATCTTTTGTCTTATTCTGTAAAAGACACTTCCGGCTACACCGTACGAAACTTCTTTTTTATCTTTTAAGGGCCGCTTTTCGCCTGGAATCGCTAAGCTTCAACGCATTCAGGCGCTTTTTCCCGGCAGTTAAATCAGCATCCGAAGGGAGAAAGCCTTTCAATCAAATCATTGATGATGGGTAACTTGCGGATGGTTGATGCGTTTGCTTTTTCATGTTTCAAATTGATACTTCCAGAAGTAAATAACGACTTTCAGGTGCTGGCGTTCAAAGGCCGCGAAGTCGTTGATCAACCCTTTTTCATTAAACTGCAATTAGTCAGTGAAAATCCCTCCCTTGATCTGGAGGCACTGCTCCACCAGCCCGCCTACCTGGACTTCGGCGAAGCCGATGCCGGGCTGCACGGGCAGGTCTACGCGGTCGGCCGGTATGACCCGGGCGTTCGACTCACCCGGTACCATCTCACTCTGGCCCCCCGCCTGGCGTGTCTTGCCCATCGGCGCGACCAGCGGATTTTCCAACAACGCAGCGTGCCGCAGATCATTGCGGCGGTCCTTGAGCACCATGGCATCTTTGCCGACGCCTATGCCTTCGAACTCGGCCCTGTGGTCTACCCGCCACGCACGTTCTGCGTGCAGTACGCGGAAACCGATCTGCACTTTATCCAGCGGTTGTGTGAGGAGGAGGGCATTCATTACCATTTTCGCCACAGCCCGAACAATCATCTGCTGGTGTTCGGTGATGACCAGACTGTGTTTCGGCGCTTGGCTGCGCAGCGCTTTTGCTCGACGGGCGAGCTGGCAGGCGAAGCGAGAGCGATCCGGCGTTTCGACCTGTGCCTGGAAACCCGCACTCGGCAAATGATGCTTCGCGATCACGACTTCCAGCATCCGTCGCTGCGCCTGCAAGACACGGCCGGCCCTGCATCGGCGCAACCCCTCGAAGACTATCGTTATCCCGCCGGTTTCACTGCTCATGCGCGGGGCCGGCAATTGGCGCGTCGTGGCTTGGAGCGACATCAAAGCGACCGTCATCGCGCACTGGGCAAGAGCGATCAACCGGCGTTAAGCAGCGGCCATTTTCTTGAGCTGTGTGAACACCCCGATCCTGCCTGCAACGACTTGTGGTTGCTCACCTCGGTGCGCCATGAGGGCTATCAACCGCAGGTGCTGGAGGAAGCGGTGTTTGCGGCTGACACATTCCAGGGGTATCGCAACCGATTCACCGCAACACCCTGGCGCGCAGCGCACAGGCCGCCCCTCAAACACCCGAAGCCGACCATCCAAGGCAGCCAAACCGCCACTGTGACGGGGCCGGCAGGCGAGGAGGTGCATTGCGACGCCTATGGCCGGGTGAAAGTGCGTTTTCATTGGGACCGCCTGGACAACACCGACGACAAAAGCAGTTGCTGGGTGCGGGTGGCATCCGGTTGGGCGGGAGATGGCTTTGGCGCAATGCTGATTCCGCGCGTGGGCATGGAGGTATTGGTGACTTTCCTGGAGGGCGATCCCGATCAGCCGTTGATCAACGGTTGCTTGCCCAATGCATTGCACATGCCTGCTTATCCTTTGCCGCAACACAAGACGCGCAGTGTGTTGCGCAGCCGCAGTTCCCAGGGCGGCGCGGGTGCCAATGAGTTGCACCTTGAAGACCGCCACGGCGAGGAACTCATCTACCTGCGCGCCCAACGCGATCTGGAGCAGCGGGTGGGCCATGACAGCCGCTTGGAAGTGGCCGGAGAGCGCCGTGAAATTATTCGGGGGTTAAGCACGGTTCAACTGGAAAACGGGGAGTATCGATCCATTACGGGTGATCGCAAGGTCGAGCTCAAAGCGAGCGATCATTTACACGTGCAGGGTGACAGCCAGACACATATTGGTCAGTCCATGGTCATCGAGGCTGGGCAGCAAATCTACCTCAAGGCAGGCGCCAGCCTGGTCATCGACGCGGGTGCGCATCTGAGTTTCAAGGCCGGGGGCGAGCACCTGCTGATCCAGGCGGGTGGCATTTTCAGCAGCAGGCCAATTACCGTCGGTGGCTTGCCTCCCGTGACCAGGCCAGCGAACCCTTTGTGGGCAGCGGGTGTACCGAATATCTCGGCGACGCAGGGCGCCATTCTGGACATGGCCCGACAGTTGGGCGCGGACTTCTGCCCGGTGTGTGAGCAATGTCGCGAAGGCCGTTGCACTGTCACGCAGAGGGCCGCGTGATGCCGAGTGAGCCAGGCCAGTGGATGGCCCAACAGCACCAGGCGGGGCGCCGACTGTGCTTGATCCTTGACGGTAACCACGACGCACGCCAATCGCTCTTGGCGGGCCGCAATCTGTCGCAGTATTGCAGCCTGTACGGTGAAACAGCCGTGGCCGAGCTGGCAGCGGCAGGCCCCGTTATTCTGCTGCTGGAGCAGGTGGGTGAGCCCGTGCTGGTCGACCTGTTGCAGTATCCAGAGGCGAACTGGGGCTGGCTGGGCAGCCTGTCCGACGATGACCTGTCTGGCGTGGTCCGACACTGGCGCGACCGCCTGCTAGTAGGGGCGGTTGGAAGCCAGACCCTGTATCGCTTTCAAGATAACCGTACCTTGGCCCGCGCTCTGGTCCATCTGCCGAACGAGCATTGGCCGGCGTTCCTCGGCCCACTGATCAGTGTGTGCTATTGGCACGACGGCCATTGGTGCCAGAGCGAAAACCCGGCGCCCGGCGAGCATTCGGTCCCTGTACCTGCACCTTGGTTGAACACGCCCAACCCCCAGGCCGAAGTCATCCTGCACGCCAATATCCTGCGCTACCTGCTGACCGAGCACAGCGAAAGCCTCGCCGCGCTGGTTGAATTCCAAGACCCCCGGGTCTGGCTGGACCAAGTGCTGCAACAAGCCCGTGCCTGGCAATGGCGGGAGCCGCAGCAGCTCGAATTTTTGGTCGTGCACAGGTTGGAAGAGGCGACGCAAAGCAGCGTGATTCGCTGGCAGCCGATGGTGGGCGAGGCGCCAGGTGATCATTTTGAACGGGTGGTGGAGCAGTGGCGAAGGTTGGGAGATACGCATGAGTAGGTTGATACACAGCGTTTGGGTTGCGCTTGGAATGGGATGGCTGTCGGGGTGTGCGATGGGGCCGGTTGATCGCTTTACGCTGGAGGTGGATTTACCGGCGGATTTTGAACTTAAAACTGCTGCTAATTACCGCCCGGCTACAGGTGAGACCTGCACGTTGCCAGTACGTAGAGGCAAGCGACCAGAGCGGAAGGTCTTTTTTACTGAGTTCAGCCCGGTGGCCAACCGGGTGAATTATGAGCTGCCGTTAAGCGAAACCATTGAAGGTTGCCCTTCGGTGCTGCACAGCGTTCAGTTCGAGTTTTATGGGAAGTGGGGGAAGCGGGACACGGACGTCGGCAGGGATTTTGGGAGTATCGCTATTCGAGATCGCCTGCCAGATGATTTTCCGACCATGCCCGAATCTGGGGTTCAGGTGTTGCAAGGGCAATGTCGATGGCATTTTCGGACGGTGGGCCCATTGCATGCGATCAGGAAAATTTTGCAATGCCATTCGTTGGATGCAATGGGGCTGCCAGAAAAAACAAAGCCGGGCGGTGGCGCTCAACGTGATCAGATCGAGGGTAAGAAACTCCGATTGGTGCTGACTGTTACCAAGCAAGAGTTACCTGCGTTTAGAGACAGATGGATAGCGGTTCCGAGAGGGTGGAAGCGTTGCAGAGGAACGAGTTTCGAAGACCTGACGGGGGCTTGTGGCGGCTTTACTACAGACTTTAAACCCATACAAATGCCGGATGGGCGCATATGTGATGTCTACCCAACGTGCAATGAATAAGGAGCGAGTTCATGAAACTGGACGCATGGAAGCAACCATTTTTCAGTGGGAAGATGCCCGCTTGCGCATTGAAAGGGCACTGGGTGAGTTTTTCTTTGGTAGATGAAACTGGCAGTGGAAAGGCCTATGGCGGGCTTCCATACACCCTTCACGACAGTACAGGATGCCAGTACGACGGCAGATTGAATGGTGAGGGATTTGCAAGACTACAAGGTTTTTACTGCGGTCCGGTCGTACTCAAATTTGATGGTCTGTATTCCGGGGCGCAAGCACCGTATTACCAACTGCGGACTCGCGTTGCGTACGAGCTACCTATCACCGAACTTCAAATTCGCGCCGAGCAGACCAGGTTTTCTACTAAAGATGGCCGGCGTACCGAAGGTAATCCGGCACAGTCGCAAGCAGACAGGTTTTACCAGGTTGAGGTGCGGGATTTGGTTCGCCATGTCGCCCATCTTCCACCGGTGACGCCTCGAACTCATCGCCCCCAACGCCATGCATTGAAAATGATGGCGGACCTGGGATTTGGACCACCTCAACCTGCCTTGTCAGGGGTGGTGTTATTCCCGAATCAGCACTCTGTACTGGAAGTCAGACCGCTGCGAGCACTGCGTCCGATGCTGTCTATTGAGGACAGCTTCTGCGCGTTGAACCTGTATCAATTGGCTCTGATGTCTACTTTGAGTTACTGCGATTTTGGTCAGCAACCGCCCAAGAAACCTATTGACCATGTGTCCTTCCCGCTGGACCCAACGGTTGGAAATCTGTTTGCTGAAAAACTGTCGCTATTTGAGGACGCCTGGCGAGTTGATCCCGAGCAAGTCCAGCGTTTTTATCCGCTTTATCAAGAGGTTCCTTACTCCCTGCGTTTTGAAATCCTTCCCTTCGATCCGGAGCTATACCCACAGAATCGTCCGGCATTGGAGCATGAGCAGGAGCATCCTGCGCGCTTACATTTTTTCGATGATGAAAAGTTCGGTACTGACACTCAAGCTTTCATCACTCACCATGATGAAATAGTCCTGATCGCTGTGCGAGGTACCGCCAGCGGTGCCGACGCACTACGAGACGCAAATGCCCACCAAGTGCCATTTTCCGAAGGTGTTGGCAAAGCCCATGAAGGCTTTTACCAAGCCTATCGAGCGATGCGAGATTTCGTTTTGCACTACCTCGACCTGTTCCACAGCGGCCAGCGTATTGTGATTTGCGGCCACAGCCTGGGAGGCGCCATCGCTTTGCTGCTGGCAGAAGGGCTGCGCCGAGTTCCCGGGTCGCAGTACAACATCCTCCTCTACACCTATGGCGCGCCCCGCGCCGCCGATTCGGAATTCGCTGACGGTGCCTCATCCCTGATCCACCATCGCATCGTCAACCACAACGACCCGGTCCCCAGTGTCCCCGCCACGTGGATGAACACCACCGCCAAACTGTGGGTCCCGGGCGCCGTCACGCTCTTCAGTGCTCCCGCAGCAGGCGGCCTGCTGTTTGCGGCAGGCCTGGTACGCGTGGGGGGCAATCCTTACCAGCATCACGGCGAACAACAGCACTTCATGCCGATCAAACTGCCGGACGGTACGCACTCCTCGGTGTTATGGACGCCCGGCTGTGAATCCATCCTGGAGGCCGGCTGTAACCGTGCGGTGCAACTGCATGGCGATATGCCGGGCCGCGACAACCTGTTGAAACAACTGTTCCAGGCGAACCAGCATTTCATGACCGCCAGCTACATCCCGGCAGCCTGGGCCACCTTGCGTCGCTGGCAACAAACCCTGGATAGCCAGGGGCCTTTGGTCACGCCAAGAGAGTTTGAGTTACTCGACCTTGCGCTCGAAACCATGACTCGACAGTTGCGCAACAAGAACCGCGAACTTGAGCGTCGCCGCCCTGCGAACCAGCGCGGCTGTGGACATGAACACAACCAGGCACTCAACGCAGAAATTGACCGCCTGCACACCAGCCGTCGCCGTCTGGAATCCTTGCGTTGGCGCCGCCTGGAAGCGCGTGACGTGTATGGAAGTCACGCTCAATCCAGCCAGTTGCAGCCCAGCCTGAAACGTTGGTTCAGCCACCGGGAAAACCGTGAATTAGCGCAAATCGCCAGTATTCCTGCGCCCATTCAAAGCAGCCCGTTGAACCCGCAACCGTTGGATATCGACTCGATCGTCTAGTGGTCGGTTTTACAAGAACTCGACCTGCGCCGGTTGCCGCTTCATCAGCACCTTGCCATTACGGATCGAGTAGAGCGGCAGGCCCTGGCTGCGGATCACCTCATAGTCGCTGTCTGCCGAGAGGATCAACAGATTGGCCGGGCGCCCGGGCTCCAGGCCGTACCGGTCACCCAAGGCCATGGCCTTGGCGCTGTTGTCGGTCACCAGGTCCAGGGCGCTTTGCAGGTTGCGGTAACCGAGCATGTGGCAGATGTGCAAACCGGCTTCCAGCACACGCAGGATGTTGCCATTACCCAGCGGGTACCACGGGTCGACGATGGAGTCCTGACCGAAGCAGACGTTCATGCCGGCCTCGAGCAGTTCGTTGACGCGGGTGACGCCGCGGCGTTTCGGAAAACTGTCGAAGCGACCTTGCAGGTGGATGCTTTCGGTGGGGCAGGAGACGAAGCTGATTTTTGAGTGCCCCAACAGGCGAAACAGCTTGGCGCAATAAGCGTTGTCGTAGGAACCCATGGCCGTGGTGTGGCTGGCGGTGACGCGTGTGCCCATGTCGCGGCTGCGGGCTTCTTCGGCAAGAACCTCGAGAAAACGCGAGTGCGGGTCATCGGTTTCGTCGCAATGCACGTCCACCAGGCAGCCGGTACGTTCGGCCAGGTCCATGAGAAACTTCACCGAACTCACGCCTTGGTCGCGGGTGTATTCAAAGTGGGGGATACCACCGACCACATCGGCGCCCAGGCGGATGGCTTCCTGCATCAGTTCGCGGCCATTGCGGTAGGATTCGATGCCCTCCTGCGGGAAGGCGACGATTTGAAGGTCGATCAGGTGCGTGCTTTCTTCGCGGACTTCCAGCATGGCTTTCAGTGCGGTGAGGTCGGGGTCGGTGACGTCGACATGGGTGCGAACATGCTGGATGCCGTGAGCGGCCAGGGCCTGGATCGTTTGCTTGGCGCGGGTCTTGGTGTCTTCCTGGGTGATGGTGGCTTTGCGCTCGCCCCAGCATTCAATGCCCTCGAACAATGTGCCACTCATATTCCAGCGCGGTTCGCCGGCGGTGAGGGTGGCATCAAGGTGGATATGCGGCTCGACGAAGGGCGGTATCACCAGGTTGCCGGCGGCGTCCAGGTCGTCTGCCCTTAAGGTTGGCGCCACGGTTTGTGGCGTGATGCTGGCGATCCGGCCGTGTTCCAGGTGCAGATCATGCAGGCCTTCACGGTTGCGCAGGCGGGCGTTGATGATATGCATGGGCAAGTTCCTCTTGGCTAATGACAATCAGGCAGACAACGCCAGATTATCCGGGCTGTTGTGATGTACGGCCTGGCGCGTCGGCCATAAGGTTACCATTCCCAAGACGCCTGCCAGACTCATCCCCGTGCATCAGCCAGCGGTGCCCGTACGCGCAGCACTGCGCTCAGCCCAATGTAGGTCAAGGACGCGGCAACAATCCCCACCAACGGTGCCACCCACGGCGAGTGGAACGCCAGCATGGTGCCCACGGCATACGCTACCAGCCCAGGCCAATTGAAGGCCGGCAGGCGGGTCTCGGCCAGGCGCGGATATTGGCCGCGATAACGGTAGAAGAAGTCCGCCATGATCACCCCGCCAATCGGCGGGATCACGGTGCCCAGCAGAATCAAGTAGGGCACCAGCAGGTCGTACATGCCGAGCAACGCCAGCAGGGTGCCGATTACCGCGCCGGCCAGGGTCACGGTCTTGCGCCTGCGGGTGCGCAGCAAATTGCAGCCTGCGACGGCGAAATTGTAGATGGTGTTGTCCTGGGTGCTCCAGATGTTGAGCAGCAACATGGCCATCGCCGCCATCGCGAAACCTTGGAGCAGCAAGACTTCGACCACGTCCGGCTGCTGATAGACGATGGCGCCATAGGCCCCGATCAACACCATCAAACCATTGCCGATAAAGAAGCCGATCAGGCTCGCCAGCACCGCGACTTTGGCCGAACGAGAAAACCTCGTCCAGTTGGTGGCCTGTGTCGCGCCGCTGACAAAGGTGCCGAACACCAGCGTAATCGCGGTGGACAAATCCAGCTCGCCTGTCGGCACCACCGCCAACAGGCCGTCCAGGCCGCCGACTTTGAGGGTGGCGACCCCTATCGACAGAAACAGTAAAATGCCCATGGCCGGCACCGCGATGTAGGACAGAATCTCCAGCCCGCGATAGCCCACATAGGCCGTGGCGCAGAACACCAGGCCAAACAGCACCATCAATGCCAGCACCGTGCCTTGGCCCAATTCGAAATACTTGCCCAGCACCACTGCGGCGGTGGCAGTGCCCCAGGCGTACCAGCCAATCTGAGTGAAGCCAAGGATCAAGTCACTGAGCTTGCTGCCCACCTCGCCAAAGCAGAAACGCCCCATCAGCACCGAGTTCAAGCCGCTTTTGAAGGCGATGTAACCCAGGCTTGCCGCGTAAATACCCAGCAACAGGTTACCCAGGGCCACGACACCGAGCATCTCGGTGAAACTGAATGCTACGCCCAGCTTGCCGCCGGCAAACATGGTCGCGGTAAAAAACGTAAACCCCAACAGCACCATGGCGGTAGACGCCAGGCCCTTGCGCGCATGCATCGGCACTTCGCTGAGGGGGTAATCGTTGCCCGGTTCTTGCTGCGTCATGGCCTTGCTCCCTGGATGACTGACGCAGGGCTATTGCACTGCGCGTGCCAAACCGGCAGCGCAGTGTATGTGGAGCCAAACAGGCGCGTATCGTCTCATTGCATGGTCGTTGTGCCCGGTCGGGCACGAAAGCAGTGCAGCGGTGATACACATTGGATCAGTCGAACAGCGTCTGGGTGACCTCGCCGCGATGAAACGCAAAGGCTGCTTCGAGATCGCTTTCGATGGTGCGCCCACGGGACAGCGGCGGCAGGTCGTCCAAGGTAAAAAAGCCCACTTCAGTGGTCTCGAAACCGGGCATCGGCGCCAGTTGGTCCACCCGTTCGCAGAGGAAATACAGCTTGTAGAAGTCCCGCACGTCCGGGCGATAGAGGCCCTTGGCCTTGTGAGTGACGCTATACAGCGCGCGTGCCGTCACGCTTAGCCCGGCTTCCTCGCGGATTTCCTTGACGATGTTTTCCGCCGCCGATAAACCGATATCGGCATAACCACCAGGCAGCGCCCAGCAACCATCAGTCAATTCGCGCACCAGCAGAATCCGGTCGCCATCGATCACCGCACCGCGCACTTCAACCATCGGCGTTGAATAACGCTTGGCAAAATCCGACACCAGCCCGGTGATGCGTTCCAACGGCACATCCGCCAGTTGCGCCAGCATGCTGTGAGCAATCTGCGCAATTTCTTCAAGGCGCTCACGTTCGAAATCGTCGGTGCAAAAGTGCAGCCCTGTGGACGCCAGTGCCTGTAGGCGCTTGGCCTGTGCCAGCCAGATGTTTTCCATGAGGTTCTCCTAAAGGCGCTTTGTCATGTACACACGGTGCAGGCCGTGTTCCTCGATGCGATGGGTTTCCACATAGCCGCGGCGGGTGTACAACGTGATGTTTTCAGTCATCGCTACATGGGTGTAGAGGCGGATGGTTGCGTAACCCGCAGCGAGTGCCTTGTGCTCGGCAAAGTCCATCAACTGACGTCCCAATCCCAGGCCCTGGGCATCTGGGGCGACGGCCAGGTTTTCCAACAGCAGGTGGTTATCGGCGTTGAGCAAGATGATAAAACCCTGGACCCGCCCGGCGTTGTCCAGCACATGCACGTGCCCTGCCTCGACCTGCTGGCGGTAGTCCTCAAGCATCGGCCCGGGCTTGCGGCCGATCCGTTCGATGTAAGGCGAATAGGCGGCCTGGACGATGGCCTCGATGGTCGCAACATCAGCAACAGTGGCGGGGCGCAGCATTGCAGTGTGCTCCTGTCAAAATGGATCAGCCCTTCGGCGCCTCGAAGAACGCCTCGATACGGCATTCGAACACCTTGGAGATCTTGAACGCCAGAGGCAAGCTCGGATCATGGCGACCGGTTTCGATCGCATTGACGATTTGGCGCGATACACCCAGACGCCTCCCATGAGTGGCCACACCCATGGGATTCGGGTACATGCCGCATCAAGCGTGCTTCCCAGGCATAAAAAAACCACCCGCAGGTGGTTCTTCAGCACTTCATCGCTTATTCACCGCGATAGATACAACCACTGGTGCAGGTCTCATGGATACGAATTGCACTGAGTTCCGGCAGCAGGGGTTTGAGCTCATTCCAGATCCACTTGGCCAGCACTTCGCTGGTCGGGTTTTCCAGGCCGGGGATGTCATTGAGGTAGTTGTGGTCGAGGCGTTCATAGAGCGGCTTGAAAATCGCCTTGATCTCCGAGAAGTCGCGAATCCAGCCGGTATGGGGATCCAGGTCGCCGCTCAGGTGGATCGCCACTTTGAACGAATGCCCGTGCAGGCGCCCGCATTTATGGCCTTCCGGTACGTGGGGCAGGCGGTGGGCGGACTCGAAGGTAAACTCTTTGAAGATTTCCACGGTGTGACCTGTAGGGCTTGTGTTGCGTGGGTTTGAAGTGATTGTCAGTTTTAGATGCACTGATCAATGTACTGATAGGTCGTCGCTGGGCGCGATTGAGGCCATCCATTCGGCGCTTGCCGACTGGCGCCAGGCGACCGAGTTGGGGCCTATTCTAACCTGTTTTGGCAACGCGCTCTTCCTGGTCGCCGATAAACCCGCATAATACCAACCGTTTCAAGGCTCGCCACTGAGCGTTTTTTTTGCCTCGGGGGCAACCATGGCCTTTACCAACAGAAACTCTGTCGAGCCGAATGGCGCGAGCGATCGTTCAGACCGTACCTGGCGTGCAAGGCTGAGTAAGACCCTGAAGCGCTGGGCAGGCATGAAAGCGGCGCAAGACGGCGCCCCGGTGCAGGAAACGTCGGCCCTTGAGTACGCGCCTGAAACCGTTGGTCTTGCACTGGCACCGGTGGATCGCCCCGACCGCACAGAGCCGCAACCGACCGCTGCCGATTTCGAGATATTCTCCAACCTGGGCAACTTGGACCGGCTCAACGCTGCTATTTCCGAGGGCACCGTACGCATAGCTTTTGCGGGCGATTCGATTGTCGAAGGCGATCGCGACGGCCTTTATGAGCACTCGGTTGTGGCAACGGTCATGCGGGCTTTGCGCGAGCAGAACCCTGCAATCAACTTTGTAGTGGGCAACTTCAGCCTGTCAGGCCGAGGTATCGGAGCACTGGCAACCGAGACGTACGTGGGGCAGCCCTACCCGGAAAACCTCAGTACCGGGTTTTATCGCCCTGACGGCGCTCCCGTGACTGACCAGTGGCCGGGAGGATCCGTCGTCGGTAAGTCGTGGATGGCGCACCTCAAGGATTTCGCTCCCGACTTTGTCATGGTCATGCACGGTGCTAACGATTTGTCCGGCTCGAGTGTCGGGAACACGACCGCACTTAAGTATGTGGTCGGGCTGATTAGCCATTTCCCCAAGGCTCCGTCTATTGGGGTATCCACCACCGCCCTGCCGGCCGTTTCAGCGGGATACCAGGAAGAGGCTCAAATCGCCGCTGATGGCGTACGCGGCGTGGCCCGGGAACTGAACCTGACGCTGGTCGATATCAACCGGGCATTCAACCTGCTGCGTTCCGGCTTTGACGTCGACAACCTCCACTACACGCGTGATGACAACTTCGCCGGATATCCAACCGGCTGGCATGTCGAGGATGGCTCCACGCTGTCACTGGCAAATGCGGACGCGAGCTCAATGAGCGGCACCGGGTCGGCACTGCATCACGCGCAGTCGCTGGACATCATGATCAAGGCTACGTTTAGCTGCCCCAACTGGGTGTTTACGACCTGCGCCCTGCGTTATCGGTCGAAGGGCTCGGCTGCACACCAATACAGCGCGCACGTCTCGTCGGGCTTTCTGGCTCTTTGTTGGGGCGCAACCACCATTGGCTACAAGGCCATTGGTGAAATCGCGTCCGGCTCAAAGGTTGTGTTGCAGGTTGATGTTCGCGGCGCGCTGCACAGGGTATATGTCAACGATGTGCTGCAACTGAGTGTCCATGACTACAACTATCTGCGCCGTGGCAGTCACGGGGTGGCGATCATCGGCGGCACTGGAACCCTGACTGAATTTATCGTAGACAAAGGTAACTACTGCGCGAATGGCGTACCGCAACTGAGTGATCTCGACCTCTACGGCGGTGATGCCTGCGCCACCCACAATCACACGCCGGAAGGGAACGGTATCAACCATCCAACCAAGCTGGCCAACAGCGTCTGCTGGGCGGGATCTTTCTCGGCGCTGACGGAGCACATCCGAGTGCAAAAAGAGTCAAGGCAGTGAGCGCAGAGATTATTCGCTGGTGAAGGACGTTGAGTTCAGCGTATTAAGAAACCCGATAACAGCGTGGCTGTTACGGTGAAGAAACCTGCGCTGTTTAGTTCAACATCACTTCAGTAAAGGTTTCGGCGTTCGGTATGCACCTTTGCGACAAATTAAGTGGAATTCAGTAGAATTAAAATTCTCTATTGAATTGGCGTGTCACGACGTGTCTGCTTACCCTGTGCACTACAGAACGAAACCACTGATTTTCTTGATTGCTTTTTTCATTAGCGTCCCACTCAACCTCTTTGGTTCCGGTCAATACGTATTTGGGGCGGATCTTGCTGGCGCGGTCGCACCCACCCAAAACGACGCGACGCTAGCCGCTCCCGCTATTTCCGTTAGCGCTCCGAGCCTCCCGAGCAACCAGAATGCGCCGGATGATTTCTCAACGCTGTCCAACGTGGGCAATCTGGAGCGGCTTGACGCTGCTATTAAAGAGGGCGCAGTTAAAATCGCCGTTGTCGGCGACTCTATTTCCCAGGGTGATGTTGACGGGCTTTACGAAAACTCCGTCGTGGCTACCTTGATGCGATTGGCCCGCGAGCAGAATCCCGACATTGCTTTCACCTTTGGTAATTTCAGCCTGGCTGGACGCGGGATGGGGATGTACTCAAACCGTAATTACATAGGGGAGGCGGGCGCTGTCGAAAATCCGATGACGGGTTTCTACAGGGAGCCGGGAAGGGAGGTCACGCGTCAATGGCCCGGCGGCTCCGTTGAGGGAAAGAGCTGGGCTGACCACGTTAAGGACTTTGCTCCTGACCTCGTGATTTATATGTTTGGTGCCAATGATCTTACGGGAAGCAGTAGTGTAAACGCCGACTATTATTTCAAGTCACTTGATTATCAGAATACCTGGTCAAAAGTCCCTTCTACTGCTATTGCGCCTGCCGCGTTACCGTCCGTTGCTTTTGGGCATCAAGAGCAGGTTCAAGTCGCGGCTGACGCAGCGCGGGATGTTGCGAAAGTTCGAAATCTGACCGTCCTGGATATTAACCGATTGTTCAATCTTCACCGCGCAGGCGTCGATGTGGATAAGCTTAGTTTTATTCGCGACGATAACCTTGCGAGCTACCCCACCGGCTGGAGTCCGGAAACAGGCACTACATTCGCGGTATCCGGTTCGCCTGAGCAATACACCCTGAAGGGGCGTGGCGCTGCGATGTTCGACAGGGCGTGCCAGGATGTCAGTTTGTCGGCTACTTTCACGATGCCCAGTTGGTCTGGACAAGTAGGCGGTATTCGCTATCGGTCTATGGGCTCAGGCCTGAGTCAGTACACGGCGCAAGTGACAGCCAACCAGGTTCTGCTTTACTGGGGCGGCACCGTGATTGGTCGGTCAGCGGTTTACGCACCCATACCGGATGGAACTTCGGTCAGCGTGAAAGTGACGGTTCGCGGGGCGAAGCACGAGGTGTATTTGAATGGCGTTAACGTTATTTCCGTGTATGACTTCAACAACCTGCGCTTCGGTAAAGTCGGCTTGGTGGTGTCAGGCGCAGAGGGCACCATTTCCAATTGGATAGCGAATTTGGGAGTTCCCGAGGCTCACGGTGCCCCCGATTTAAGTGATATTGAAATATATGGATTAGGGGATTTCGGTACCAACCCCGGCAGCGTGGGTGGAAACACCATCAACCACCCTACCAAACTCGCTAATGCGGTTATTTGGGGCGGTGCGTTGAATCCTCTGCTGCAGCATATCCGGTCGCAGCCAAGGGGCGGCGTGCCAGCCTCGACTCAAGCCAGTCACTGACGCTCGACGCTTGGCAATATGGGTCGGCGCGCATTCAGTGCGCCGACCCATCCGCTTTGGGGCGTGATACGCGTCTGCCTGACGTCTGAATAGCGCGTGAAGCTCGAACGCTGGCAATCTTACATTTTGCGGCGAAATTTTAAGGGTGGGGCGATTCAACAACAGGCTGAACGCGCGGCGAGGATACCGCTCACGGTCAGGAGATCGCTGTTGCGTTAAAGGGCCTGCAAGTGCTCGCCCAATTTGCCGTTGTCCGCCCACTCAAGAAACTCATCCCCCAACCGTTGGCTCTCGCTCATCGCGGTTTGCCAGTATTTGTTGCGGCTCGGGTCATCGCCCATGAAGCGCTTGAAATCACTGCGGTCCGGCAATTTGCCGTAGGGCAGGCGGGCCAGGTAGTCCTTGGACGGCGCCAGCAGCAATACATCCTGCAAACCCTGTTGATTGCTGCGTCGCCATGGCAGGCCCTTGTCGAACCAGCCGGGGATGACCCGGTCGGTAAAGTGCGGGTACAGCACGATGTCATCGCCGTGGTAGGGCAGGTCGAGGTGGTAGTCCAGCAGGCCGCCGTCACGGTAAGTGCCGGCGCCTGCGCCGGGCAGGTCGCGCACGCCTTGCATCACCATGGGGATTGAGCCGGAGGCGAGCAGTGCCTGGCGCAGGTTGCCCAGTTCCAGGTTAAGGAAGCGCGACGGGAAATCCTTAAGCGGATGCACCGGCGGCGCCTGGCGTGGGTCGTGGATGATCAGCCGCTCGAAATGCCGCGACAGCCGTGCGCGGCCCCGCAGGTTGTCGGCAATCACCGACGACAGGCCCAGGCCCAACCGCCCACGGTGGTCATCGGCGAGCAGGCCGTGGCTTTTGACCACCATGATGTTCAGGCGGTAGTCGGGGTTGTCCAGCACCCGAGCATCGCGGCCGGCCAGCAGATCATCGAGCATGCGCTGGCAGCTGTGGCTGACCTCGGCCATGGTCACACCTTTGGCAAAACGCTGTTCGTTGTACAGGCGGCCGAGGTCGAGCAGGCCTTGCACCGGGTCGGGCAGGCACGCGCTGGCAAACCGCCAGGAGCCGATGGACGCGCCGATGAGTGCGCGTTCGCGCGGCGCGCGTGGCAGCCAATCGCCGAACAGCGCCAGGTCCAGGCCCTGAATACCAAGGGCTTTGGGGCCCCCGGCCGCGCCGGGGAGGATACCGACGTCTGCCGGCGCGAGGCCTTGTTCGCGAATGCGCGTATAGGCGCGTTTGCCGGCCTTGAGAGTCAGGGCGGGAAACTTGATGTGGATGGCTGTCATACCGGTCTCTTTTGACGCGAATGAGCCAGTATAGAAAATCTGGCACGATGAGGGAAAAGCGCTTGGCTCAAATTGCCATGGTGGCAATTCAGTTTCAGTTAAGTTGCCAGGGTTAACGTGGGTCGCGTAGGACATTCATCCAGAAACGCAGGCTTACGTGAAAACCCTCACGGGTCGGTTCGCCGCCCGTATCATTGTCCCCATCGCCTATTTGGCCCAAGCCCCTAACCGGGCCGCCCTCAGGAACATCAGGACACGCAATGAAGGTAAATCTATGCGCAGGCAGGCAGGTGGTGCTGGTATTGATACTGACCAGCTCAAGCCTGTCGGCCCATGACCTTGGTCAGGACGAAGCCTTGCGCCTGCGCCAGAAGGGCGTGATCGCCCCGCTGGAGCACTTGCTGGGCCCGGCGTTCGAGCGCTACCCGGGCGCCAAACTGCTGGATGCCGAGCTTGAAGAGCACAAGGAGCGGCCGGTGCGCTATATCTATGAAATCGAGCTGTTGACCGTCGAAGGCGTGGTGCGTGAAATCGAGCTCGACGCCAGCACTGGTGAGTTGCTCAAAGATAAGGAAGACGACTGATGCGCCTGCTTCTGGTGGAAGACAATGTGCCGCTGGCCGATGAACTGGTGGCGGGCCTGCAGCGCCAGGGTTACGCCGTCGACTGGCTGGCGGATGGGCGCGACGCAGCCTATCAAGGCCGCAGCGAACCCTATGACTTGATCATCCTCGACCTCGGCTTGCCGGGGCTGCCCGGACTGGAAGTGCTGGCGCAGTGGCGCGCAGCCGCCCTGGCCACCCCAGTGCTGGTGCTGACCGCACGCGATTCATGGGCCGAGCGTATCGAAGGGCTCAAGGCCGGCGCCGACGACTACCTGAGCAAACCCTTTCACCCCGAAGAACTGCACTTGCGCATCCAGGCCCTGTTGCGCCGCTCCCATGGCCAAGCCAACCAGCCTACGTTGCAAGCGGCCGGCTTGCACTTGGATGAAGGGCGCCAGTGTGTGCTGCGTGAGGGTGACGAAATCCAACTGACGGCCGCCGAATTCCGCCTGCTGCGCTACTTCATGCTGCACCCGGAACAGATTCTGTCGAAAAGCCACTTGGCCGAGCACTTGTATGACGGTGAGACCGAGCGTGACTCCAATGTATTGGAGGTGCACGTCAACCACCTGCGCCGCAAACTGGGGCGCAGCGTGATTGAAACCCGGCGCGGCCAGGGTTACCGGTTTGGCGCCGCCCCGGCATGAGGTCGATTCAGCGGCGCCTGAGCCTGGGGCTGATCAGCGTGATGGTGGTGGTGGGCGTGGTGCTCGCGCAGACCAGTTTGTGGCTGTTCGAGGCCGGTTTGCAGCGTTATCTGGACGCTGGGTTGCGCAACGACAGCGAGAATTTGCTGGTGGCGCTGGTGCGCGGGCCGAACGGTGTGCAACTGGATGAGCAACGCCTGTCACCGGCTTATCAGCGACCGTTTTCCGGGCACTATTTCCGCATTGATTTTGCCGACGCGCACTGGCGTTCACGCTCGCTCTGGGACCAGGAACTGCCACGCCTGCCCGAGGCCGGGCTCAAGGGTAACCTGCAATTGGGGCCGGAAGGCCAGCAACTGCTGGTGTTGCGTTCGGACTACAAGCGCTTCGGCCAGTCGATTTCCATCAGCGTGGCCCAGGACTACACGCCTGTGCGGGAAAGCTTCCGCCTGATGCGCCAGATTGGTCTGGTGCTTGGGCTGGCGGCGCTGTTACTGGTGTTGATCCTGCAACGGGTTACCGTGCGTCGTGCCTTGCGGCCGCTGGAAACCGCCCGCGAGCAGATCGCCCAACTGCAACAGGGCCAGCGTTCGCAACTTGATACCCAAGTGCCGCTGGAGCTCGAGCCGCTGGTGGCGCAGATCAACCACCTGTTGGCCCACACCGAAGACAGCCTCAAGCGTTCGCGCAATGCCTTGGGCAACCTCGGCCATGCACTGAAAACCCCGTTGGCGGTGTTGTTGAGTGCGGCGTCGAGCGAGGTGCTCAAAGACCACCCGCACCTGAGCAAGTTGCTGCGCGACCAGCTTGAGCAGGTGCAACAACGCCTCAACCGCGAACTCAACCGTGCCCGTCTTGCCGGTGAAACGCTGCCGGGGACCTTGTTTGATTGCGAAAAGGAACTGCCCGGCCTGCTGGCCACGTTGAACATGATTCACGGCGAACACCTGGATTTGAGCTACCGCGTTGTGCCCGGCCTGCAACTGCCCTGGGACCGCGAAGATCTGCTGGAGTTGTTGGGCAACCTGCTGGACAACGCCTGTAAATGGGCGGACGCCGAAATACGCTTGAGTGTCAGCGAAACCGCGCACAGCTATCTGCTGGCGGTCGAAGACGACGGCCCGGGCATTCCACAGGCCCAGCGCGACCAGGTGTTCAGCCGTGGCACCCGCCTGGATGAACAGGTCGACGGCCATGGCCTGGGCCTTGGGATCGTGCGGGATATCGTCGAGGTGTGGGGCGGGGTGTTGCAATTGCAGGAGAGTGAGCAGGGTGGGCTAAAAGTGCTCGTCGAGTTGCCCAAACGCCAAAGCTGACACAATGCAGGTCAACCTGTGGGAGGGGGCGTTCTCCCACAGGGGCCCTTCATCGGGCCCAGGGTTTGTGCCATTCGCTTATACGCGGAACTGATCCATCAGCCCCTGCTGCTGATTCGCCAGGCTGTTCAACGCCTGGCTCACCCGTGCCGATTCATTCGCTTGTTCCGACAACGACTCGGTCACATCTCGAATCGTCGCGACATTGCTGTTGATCTCTTCGGCCACCGCGCTTTGCTCTTCGGCGGCGCTGGCGATTTGCAGGTTCATGTCGCTGATCACCGTGACGGCATCGCCGATCTGGCGCAGGGCGGTGACCGCCTGGCCGACCTGCTCGACACTGCCCTGGGCCTGGCGATAGCTGTTGCCCATGGAACTGACCACCTCGGTGGTGCCGCTTTGCAGATGCTCGATCACCAGGCGGGTTTCTTCCACCGACTCCTGGGTGCGTCGCGCCAGGTTGCGGACCTCGTCGGCGACCACGGCAAAACCACGGCCGGCCTCACCGGCGCGCGCGGCTTCAATGGCGGCGTTGAGCGCCAGCAGGTTGGTCTGCTCGGCAATCCCGCGAATCACTTCCAGCACCGAACCGATTTTCTCGCTATTGGCTGCCAGGCCTTCGACCTGGGCCATGGCCGTACTCATATCCGCCGCCAGGTTGCCGATGTTGGTGGTGGTGCGGTCGATCACAGTCAACCCTTCACGGGTGGCCTGGTCGGCGTCGCGCGCAGCCTGTGCCGCTTGGGCGGCGCTGCGGGCCACGTCCTGGGCGGTGGCACTCATTTCATGGGAGGCGGTCGCCACCTGATCGACCTGGCGGTATTGCTGCTCCATGCCGGCGCTGGTTTCGCTGGCAATCGCGGCGGACTGGTCGGCGGTGCCACGGGCGTCCTGCACCGAGCGTTTCACCTGAGCAATAATCGGTTGCAGCTTGTCGAGGAAGCGGTTGAACCAGCCGGCCAGTTGCCCCAGCTCATCCTTCTTGTCATAGGCCAGGCGGCGGGTCAGGTCGCCTTCGCCGCTGGCGATGTCTTCCAGCATGCGTGCCACGCCGAGGATCGGTCGGGTCACGCTGCGAGCCATCAGCCACACCAGGATTAAGCCAATCACTGCAGCCAGCAGGCCCAGGCTCAGTTCCAGCAAGGTGCCACGGGCGTTATCGGCGTCCAGCTGCGTCTTGAGTGTTTCGGCCGGGCCCACCAGGACTTTTTCCGGCACATCCAGCAACACGCCCCACGGTTTGCCGCCGGGAATCGGTGTGAAGGGCGCCAGCACCTTGAGTTGGTGGTCGGCGCGCAGGCTGCGGGTCTGCGTGCTGCTGGCCAGGGCGTTGATCAATTGCGCACCGCTGGCAGGGTCGACCTTGTCCAGGCGCTGGCTGAGTTTGCTGGCGTCCGGGCTGTAGCCGGCGAGCAAACCGGTGGAGCTGAGGATGCTGACTTGGGTCTGGCCGTCATACAGCTTCTGGCTGGCCTGTTGGCTAACGGCCTGCAGGCTGTTGAGGTTGATGTCCGCCGACAGCGAGGCGATGACTTTGCCATTGACCATCAGTGGGAAGACGATGCTGGTCATCAGCACGTTTTGCCCGTCGATCATATAAAAGTAGGGTTCGATGACGCAGGGTTTCAGGGTGGTGCGCGGGCAGGTGAACCAGGCGTTGGCTTTCTCGCCGCTGGGGCCTGTGCTGGTGTCGGACATGTCGCTTTCGGGCAGTGCCATGGAGGTCAGTTTGCCGGGTGTCGGCTGCGACCAGTAGAGAGCGAATCGGCCCTTGTCGTTGCTGCCCAGTTCCGCCTGGTTGGCGAACAACTCATCCTTGCCGTCCAGCGCATTGGCCTCGAACACCAGCGACAAACCGAGCAAATCCGGGTTGGCCTGCAGCGCGGCCTTGACCTGGCGGGTCAGGTCTTCGCGCGTGTCGAAGGCGTCGAGAAAGCGTTTTTCAGCCTGTTCGCGCAAAAACAGCACCTGGCGTGAAAAACCATGGCCGTACTGGAAGGCATCCATGAATTGCTGGCGAATCCCCAGCGCCTGTCCTTCACCTTGCGCTTCGATGCGGGCCTGGGCGGACTCGTCGAGCATCTGCATGCTGGAGGCTTTGACCTGTTGCTAGCTCTCCTCCATGCGATACAGCGACAGACCCACCAGCAGGGTAACGATTCCCAGCAGGCACAGGCCGGCGAGCAGGGTGATTTTCCATTGTATGGAGAGCTGTCTGAGGGACATCGAGGAGCATCCTTAACCTGAAAACACAGAGAGTCAGGCTATCGGCCGCTTTTTCGGTTTCTTTATTGTTTAAACGTTCAATTGAAAGCTGAAAAACGACGCCGTTTTTTGACATGCGCGCCCGGCTGCTGCAAAGTGCGCGCCCTCTAATAAGACCTCTTAAAGCCTGCACGCTGGCGCCACCCAATGGCCGCCCGGGCGCGGGCATGCCTGTTTTTATGTTTCTGTCTTGAGGTAACCATGATTAACGCAGTCATCGCCGCGGTCGGCACCATGCTGGTGCTCAGCTTGTCCCGCGTGCATGTGGTCATCGCCATCATTGTCGGCGCCCTGGTGGGTGGCTTGACCGGTGGCCTGGGCATTGAGGCCACGCTCAAGGCATTCAACGGTGGGTTGGGCGGCGGCGCGACCGTGGCGCTGTCCTACGCTTTGCTCGGCGCTTTCGCCGTGGCGATTGCCAAGTCCGGCTTGGCTCATGCCCTGGCGGACAAGGCGCTGCTGTTGGTCGATCGTCAGGAAGCTACCGGCGGCGGCCACGTCAAATGGCTGTTGATCGGCCTGTTGTGGGTGGTAGCGATTGCTTCGCAGAACATCCTGCCGATCCACATCGCGTTTATCCCGCTGCTGGTGCCGCCACTGTTATACGTGCTGACCAAGCTGCAACTGGACCGCCGCCTGATCGCTTGCGTGATGACCTTCGGCCTGATCACGCCTTATATGTTCCTGCCGGTGGGCTTCGGCAACATCTTCCTCAACCAGATCCTGCTGGCCAACGTGGCCAAGAGCGGCGTGGATATCAGCCAGGTCAACGTCACCCACGCCATGGGCCTGCCTGCGTTAGGCATGGTGGTCGGCCTGCTGGTGGCGGTGTTTGTCAGCTATCGCAAAAAGCGTGTGTACGACCTGGAAAAAATCGAGCGGGTCGAGCAAGTGGCGGTGCAGTACAACCCGCTGACCTTGCTGGTGGCCGGGCTGGCGATTGCTTCGGCGTTCATCATTCAACTGTGGCTGGACTCGATGATTATCGGCGCCCTGGCCGGCTTCCTGATCTTCTCGGTGTCGGGCATTGTGCGCTGGCGTGAAACCGACGACCTGTTTACCGAAGGCATGAAAATGATGGCGATGATCGGCTTCATCATGATCGCCTCCTCGGGGTTTGCCGAAGTGCTCAAGGCCACCGGTGACGTGCGTTCGCTGGTGGAAGCATCGGCGGCATTCATCGGCCATAGCCGTGGGGTGGGCGCGTTGCTGATGCTGCTGGTGGGGTTGCTGGTGACCATGGGCATCGGTTCGTCGTTTTCCACGGTGCCGATTCTTGCCGCGATTTTCGTACCGCTCTGCGTGCAACTGGGCTTCAGCCCGCTGGCCATCGTGTGCATTGTCGGCACGGCCGGTGCGCTGGGTGACGCCGGTTCGCCTGCATCGGACTCGACTCTCGGCCCGACCTCCGGCCTGAACATCGACGGCCAGCACCACCATATCTGGGACACGGTGGTGCCGACGTTCCTGCACTACAACATCCCTTTATTGGCATTTGGCTGGCTGGCTGCCATGACCCTCTGATAACCCACAAATGGAGGCGCTGGCCACGCATACCTGGGGCCTACAGATATTTCTCGGTTGGCCGTTAACCTCTCAAGTCGCCACGAATAAGAGAGAAAAGCCATGCGTCTGAGCTTGAAGGCCAAAGTCCTGTCCCTCGCTGTAGTGCCGGTGTTGTTGTTTGCCGTGGTCATCAGCCTGACCACCGTGTGGATTCTGCAGGGCCAGGCGCGCAATGAGGTAGATGAAACCCGCCAGCGCCTGCTCAACGACGCCAAGACCACGCTGAAAAGTTATGTGGAAGTGGCCATGACCACCATCAAGCCGCTCTACGATGCCGCCGCACCGGGCGACACCGCCGCGCGGGCTGAGGTGGTCAAATTGCTGTCCAACACCACCTACGGCAAGGACGGCTACTTCTTCGGCTACGACTCCGAGACCATTCGCCTGTTCAAGGGCAACAGCCCGGACGGCGTCGGCAAGAGCTTCAAGGATAACCGCGACCCCAACGGGGTCTACGTAAACCGCGACCTGGTCAAGGTCGGCAAAGACGGCACCCACTACCTGCAATACAGCTCGACCCAGCCGGGGCAGACCGAATTGGTGCCCAAGCTGGGTTACACCGAGTACCTGCCGAAGTGGGACATGGTGATTGGTACGTCGGTCAACCTCGACGGCATCGAAGGCCAGGTGGCGGTGGTCGAGGCCAAGGTCGAGAAACGCATGGAAGGCGTACTGCTGAGCATTCTCGGCGTGGCCGTGGTGGTGCTGTTGGTGATTGCCGCCGTGGGTATGGTGACGGCCAATACCATCCTGCGCCCGCTGAACCTGATGAAAGCCAACCTCGACGATATCGCGGCGGGCGAGGGCGACTTGACCCGCCGCCTGGCCATTACCAGCCAGGACGAACTGGGCGATCTGGCCGGCGCATTCAACCGTTTTGTCGACAAGATCCACGGCCTGGTGCGCCAGATCACCGAGATGACTGCGCAACTCACCGGCCTGGTGAGCCAGGTGTCGGACCAGGCTCAGCGTTCCGAGCAGGCCATGGAGCGCCAACGTCACGAAACCGATCAGGTCGCTACCGCGATCAACCAGATGTCCTCCGCTGCGCAAGAAGTCGCGCGCAGTGCGCAGGGTGCTTCCGTGGCGGCGCAGCAAACCGATGTGGAAGGCCAGGCCGCCAAGCGTGTGGTGGACGGCAGCATCGCGCAGATCCATGCGCTGGTGAACGATATTCGCAGCAGCGGCGTGTCCCTCGACAGCCTGCAACAGGACGTGTCGTCGATTGTCAGCGTGCTTGGCGTGATCCGCTCGATTGCCGAGCAGACCAACCTGCTGGCGCTCAACGCCGCCATCGAAGCCGCACGGGCCGGCGAGGCCGGGCGTGGTTTTGCCGTGGTCGCCGACGAGGTCCGTGCCCTGGCCAGTCGCACCCAGACCAGCACCCAGGAAATCCAGGGCATGATCGACCGCCTGCAAAAAGGCACCGAAGCCGCCGTGGAGTCGATGCGCCGCTCCAGCGATGCGGGCGACGGTACCTCAGCCCGGGCCAACGAAGCCGGGGCGTCGCTGGACACCATGGCCCAATTGATCGGCACGATTAATTCCATGAACGCGCAGATTGCCAGCGCGGCGGAAGAACAGACCGCCGTGGCCGAAGAGATCAACCGCAGCGTGCATCAAATCGCCGTGGCGGTGGACAGCGTGGCCGATGAAACCCAACTGGGCGCCCAGACCTCTCGTAGCCTGGCAGACCTCGGCCAGCGGTTGGGGCAGCTTGTCGGTCAGTTCCGGATCTAACCAGACCTGGCTTGGAGGCAGGGTTGCTTGGCATTAAAACCAAGCCGGCGCCCTGTCAGATATCCCGCATCAGCAAGCCAAATTGCAGGTCCATCTGCGCCGGCAGCGGTACATAAACGGTGTGCCCATCCCCCGGCGCCACCTCGATGGCTTCGCCCTTGGCGTTGTGCAGCGTGGCCAGGTCAAAGTGAAAGTTACCGGCGGGGGTCATCAGTTCCAGGTGATGACCCACGGCAAAGCGGTTCTTCACCTTGACCTCGGCCAGCTCGCCCCGGCGCTCGCCGGTCAATTCCCCGACAAACTGCTGACGTTCCGATACCGAGCTGCCGTTCTGGTAGTTCTGGTATTCGTCATGCACATGACGGCGCAAAAAGCCTTCGGTGTAGCCGCGTTGCGCCAGGGACTCCAGATCGGTCATCAGGTTACGGTCAAAGGCTCGGCCGGCCACCGCATCATCAATGGCTTTGCGATACACCTGGGTGGTGCGCGCACAGTAGAAGTGGGATTTGGTACGGCCTTCGATCTTCAGCGAATGCACGCCCATGTGGGCCAGGCGTTCCACATGCTGCACCGCGCGCAGGTCCTTGGCGTTCATGATGTAGGTGCCGTGCTCATCCTCGAACGCGGGCATCTGTTCATCCGGGCGGTGGGTTTCTTGTAGCAGAAACACCTGATCGGTCGGCGTACCGATACCCAGCGTAGGCTGAAACGCCTGGACGATATCGCCGGTGGCGTTTTCCATCGCCGGCACCGCCTGGTATTTCCAACGGCAGGCATTGGTGCAGGTGCCTTGATTGGCGTCGCGTTTGTTCATATACCCGGAAAGCAGGCAGCGCCCGGAATAGGCCATGCACAAGGCGCCGTGCACAAACACTTCCAGCTCCATGGCCGGCACGTGCTGGCGGATTTCGCCGATCTCTTCCAGTGACAGCTCCCGCGACAGAATCACCCGGCAGATGCCTTGCTGCTGCCAGAACTCCACACTGGCCCAATTCACCGTATTGGCTTGCACCGACAAGTGAACGGGCATCAAGGGGAAGTGGCGTCGCACCAGCATGATCAGCCCCGGGTCGGACATGATCAGCGCATCCGGGCCCATGGCGATGACGGGGGCCAGGTCTTTGAGGAAGGTCTTCAGCTTGGCGTTGTGCGGCGCAATGTTCACCACCACGTAGAAGCGTTTGCCCAGCGCGTGGGCTTCGTGGATGCCGAGTGCCAGGTTGGCGTGGTCGAACTCATTGTTGCGCACTCGCAGGCTGTAGCGCGGCTGGCCGGCGTAGACCGCATCGGCGCCGTAGGCGAAGGCATAGCGCATGTTTTTCAGGGTGCCGGCGGGGGCGAGCAGCTCGGGGGCGATCACAGGGGGCATGGGCTCAAGTCGCAAAAGGTCGCGAGGGTAAAGGAGCCAGCAGCGGGCTTTATTGACCCAGATCGTCCTTTTGCTGACTTTGTATCGCCAGCGGGTTCGCGACACGCGCGCGACACCTCAAGGGCTTCCAGGCCGTGTGTAAAGACCTCGGCGCAGCGCTACGAAAAGGATGGCCTGGTGGTCATCGGCGTACACACCACGCAATACGCGCTCTGTTGAGTGAGGCGCGGTCGGATACTTCAAGCCATCGAGCGATGCGGTCTATGCTCGTTCTATAAACAAGGGCACTCCCAGGTTTCGCAGCGGACTAAGCAACAGGGCTTACGAAGGCCCTTTGCTTTCTGACATGGACCGGACATGAACCAAACGAACCTGCAATTCAAAACCCTGCTGTTGTTGCTGGCCCTGGTCACCATCGCCTTTATCTGGATATTGCTGCCGTTCTACGGCGCGGTGTTCTGGGCGGTGATCCTCGGCATTATCTTTGCCCCTATGCAGCGGCGCCTGCAGCTGCGGTTTGGCTGGAACCGCAACCTGACATCCCTGGCCACCCTGACGGTGTGCCTGATCATTGCGATTCTGCCGGTGATCATTACCAGCGTGCTGCTGGTGCAAGAGGGCGCGACGCTCTATAAAAATATCGAGAGCGGAAAACTGGATGTGGCGGGGTATATCGAGCAGTTCAAAAACGTGCTGCCGCCTTATTTCCAGCACCTGCTTGACCGCTTTGGCATGGGCAACCTGGAAGGCCTGCGAGAAAAAATCGTCAAGAGTGCAATGCAGGGCAGCCAGTTCTTTGCGACCCAGGCATTCAGCTTCGGCCAGGGTACGTTTGATTTCCTGGTGAGCTTTTTCATCATGCTGTATCTGCTGTTTTTCCTGCTGCGCGACGGCCCGGAACTGGTGCGCAAGGTACGCACGGCGGTGCCGCTGGCCGAGCCGCAAAAGCGTCGGTTGCAGCTCAAGTTCAACCGGGTGGTGCGCGCGACGGTCAAGGGCAACGTACTGGTGGCCGTGACCCAAGGTGCGCTGGGTGGTTTGATTTTCTGGTTTCTGGACATTCCCAGTGCGTTGCTCTGGGCGGTGCTGATGGCGTTTCTTTCGCTGTTGCCGGCGGTCGGCGCAGGAATTGTATGGGCGCCGGTGGCTGCCTACTTCCTGTTGAGCGGTTCGATCTGGCAGGGCGTAGTGCTGGGACTGTTCGGCGTTTTCGTGATTGGGTTGGTGGACAATGTGCTGCGCCCGATCCTGATGGGTAAGGACACCAAGATGCCGGATTACCTGATCCTGATCTCGACCTTGGGCGGCCTGTCTGTGTTTGGCCTGAACGGGTTTGTGATCGGTCCGCTGGTAGCGGCGCTGTTTATGTCCAGTTGGGCGCTGTTCGTGGAAAGTAAACCACGGGTCAAGCTGCCGTTGCCCTAGACGTTACAGAGCGTGAGGCTCATGCGTGGAGTCTGAAGTTCGACGCTTGCTGCAGCTGTTTTTCGGCGGCGGACAACGAGGTGAGCGGGCCGCTGATGGGCTCGCCATCGCGCACCAGATACCAACAGGCCAGCAACCCGTGCTCACGAAGAGGGGCGGGGACTGCGCTGCCGATGACGGACATGATCTGAACAGTGGGCATAGGTACCTCCAATTGCTATGGAGGTCACCATACTGGCTGTTTGCCCGTAGGAAAAATCACCTGGCTCGATAGTCGACATTAACGCCAGGCGTCAATCCACCACTTGATCGAGCATGGAAACCACTTCCTGTTCACTGAGCAGGCCTTTACGCACCAGGTTTTCCGCCAGCAGCGACAGGAATTTTGCGCTGCGGTGGCCCTCAAGGTGCTTGAGTTCGGTCAGTGCGCTGTAGACCTTGCTGGACGTACACAGGCCAGCGGTTCGATGCGGGTTTTGCGTGGGCATGGTCAGTCGTCCTTGTTGTTATTGGGTGGACAGTGTCGATAGTGGGAGTGTTTCGTGACACAAACATGACAGCGCGAGGCGCGTTCGAGCAAGGGGGCATTGGCCATAATCATGTGCGATTACGCGTCGACCATTGTCCTCAGAGCGACCTTGGCAGGATGAATCCGGACTTTTCAGGCAAAAAAAGGCCCCGCGTGTAGGCGAGGCCTGTACCTGTCATCTCAATTGCGTGTTACCAGCCGCGACCATAATAGCCGTGGGGAGGGCCGTAATAGCCGCGCGGTGGGCCGTAATAGACCGGCGCCGGGCGGTAGTAAACCTGTTGTTGCACATACACCGGTGGTGGCGGTGCGTAGTAGACCGGCGGCGGCGCGGCGTAAACCGGTTGCGGCTGGACATACACCGGTTGCTGCACGTAGACCGGCTGGGATTGGCTGGCAACCACGGAGCCCACTACGGCTGCGCCGACCAAAGCACCCAATACGGCCGGGCCACCCCAACCACCACCGTGGGCGGAGGCTTGGCCTGCCATAGCGAGTGCGCCGATAAGCAAGGCGATTTTGGGGATTTTACGAATCATGGTCATTCCTCGGTTAGCCCCTGCGCTTGTGGTCTGCAATCAATAGACTCAAGGATTGTCGCGGGGATACTTTTAAGACAACGTATTTCTGAAAAACAGCACGGCCGATAGGTAAAGGTTGTGTAAGGTCTGTACCGAATTGCTTACTCAAAGGAGTTACCCATGCAGATGCACCCCAACAAGGACACCCAGCTGTGTATGTCATTGTCGGCGCGCCCTGGGAATTTTGGCTTGCGTTTCCATAACCATCTGTACGAACAGTTGGGTTTGAATTTTTATTATAAAGCGTTCAGCAGCCAGGATTTGCCCGGCGCGATCGGTGGTATTCGGGCGCTGGGCATCCGTGGTTGCGGTGTGTCCATGCCGTTCAAGGAAGCCAGTATCGCCTTGGTCGACGAGCTGGATGAGTCGGTCAAGGCCATCGCTTCCCTCAACACCATCGTCAACACCAACGGCCATCTCAAGGCCTATAACACTGACTACATTGCTATCGAACAGCTGCTGAAAAAGCACGCAGTGCCAAAAGACGCTTCCTTTGCCCTGCGTGGCAGCGGTGGCATGGCCAAGGCCGTGGCCAGCGCCTTGCGCGACGGTGGTTATGCCAACGGCGTGATTGTGGCGCGCAATGAGGCGGCAGGCCGGGCGTTGGCACAAGGTCTGGGGTATGAGTGGCAAGCGCAATTGGGTGAGTTGCGCCCGCAGATGTTGGTCAACGTGACGCCGATTGGCATGACCGGCGGGGCGGAGGCCGACCAGTTAGCCTTTGAGGCTGGCGCAGTGGATGCCGCGGACACCGTCTTTGATGTGGTGGCGATCCCCGCCGAAACGCCGCTGATTGTGCGCGGGCGTGCCCAGGGCAAGCGGGTGATTACCGGACTGGAAGTGATCGCGATCCAGGCGTTGGAGCAGTTTGTGCTGTACACCGGCGTGCGGCCGACGCAGGCGCAGTTTGAAAAAGCCGTGGCGTTTGCCCGAGCCTAGAGAACATTGAAGAACCCATGTAGGAGCTGGCTTGCCTGCGATAGCATCACCCCGGTGTACCTGATGTACCGAGGTGTCTGCATCGCAGGCAAGCCAGCTCCCACCTGTTGACCGTGTTAAGCCTGTTCCAGCTGCGAAAGGCGCTCTTCCAGCGCTGCAATCCGGGCTTCAAGTTCTTCGATACGATCCGAAGAGACGGCACCGGCCGACCGCTCCACCGGATTACCCCGCGCCGACAGAATCACTTCAATATCCGCCGGATCGCCCAGCGCATGGGTATAACGATCTTCCCGTTGCCCCGCCTGACGCGGCACCAACAGCGCCAGCCCGCGCGCGATCAAACGCTCCAGCTGGTGTACAACCTGCTCGGCATCTTCAAAATCATGCATGCGTCCGCTGCGGGTCAGCAGTTCATTGACCGTCTGCGGCCCGCGCAGAAACAGCAGCCCGATCAGTATCACCTGGGCTGGCACCAGCTCCAGTGCCTTGTCCACGCGATGCTCCCAGCGGTCGGCCCGGCTGCCCATGACCAGGCGCGTAAAGCCTTGGCCTTCCAGCGCGCGCAGGCTTTGCCCGACTTGGCCTTGGCTGAGGTTCGTCACCGGCTCGCGGCTGGTTTTCTGGTTGCAGGCCAGCACCAATGCATTAAGGGTCAGGGGGTAGGTTTCCGGGTTGGTCGCCTGTTTTTCGATCAGGCAGCCCAGGATGCGAATTTCCGTGCTGTTCAGGCGCGGTTCTGGGGTGTCGGTGGCGTGCTCGGCGGTCATCGCGCTTTCCCTATGCAGTGAGTCCCCTAGCCTAATCCTGAAAAAATAAAAGACAAGCTGCACACGCGGCTGGCATGTCTATAATCGCCGCTGGTTACAAACCCTGCCATCACCGCGAGACTGTCATGACTATTTCCCTGTACGCCGCCTCCATCCCGGTCTTCAAGCAAATGCTCAACGCCCTGAGCGATGTGCTGAACAAAGCCGAAGCCCATGCCACCGCCAAGAACATCGAGCCCAATGCACTGCTGCAAGCGCGCCTGTTCCCGGATATGTTCCAGCTGGTGCGCCAGGTGCAGATCGCCGTCGACTTCGCCAAGGGCGTTTCCGCACGCCTGGCCGAGATTGAAGTGCCGAAGTACGAAGACAGCGAAGTGACCTTTGCCGACCTGCAAGCGCTGATCGCCAAGGTGCTGGCGTTTGTCGACACCATCAAGCCCGAGCAAATCGATGGCAAAGAAGGCATCGAGATCATCACCCGCCCAGGCACCCCGAAAGAGAAGCGCTTCAGCGGCCAGTCCTACCTGCTGACCTACGGCCTGCCGCAGTTCTTCTTCCACGTCACCACCGCTTACGCCTTGCTGCGTCACAACGGCGTAGAAGTGGGCAAGCGCGATTACATGGGCGCGTTCTAAGCACCCTGGTACAAAAAAGCCCGGGGCGGTTCTGCAACGAACCGCCCCGGGCTTTTTTTCGCCTGAGGGTTAAGCCGGCTGTTCTTCCTGGCCCAGGCAAGCGGCGGCGGTAAACAGCACATCGGTGGACGAATTGAGCGCGGTTTCCGCCGAATCCTGCAACACACCAATGATGAAGCCTACGGCGACTACCTGCATGGCGATCTCGCTGGGAATACCGAACAGGCTGCACGCCAGGGGAATCAACAGCAACGAGCCACCGGCCACGCCCGACGCCCCGCAGGCACACACTGCCGCCACCACGCTGAGCAACACGGCGGTCGGCAGGTCGACGGCAATCCCCAGGGTATGCACAGCCGCCAGGGTCAGCACGGTGATGGTGATCGCGGCACCGGCCATATTGATGGTGGCGCCCAGTGGGATCGATACCGAATAGGTGTCTTCATGCAGGCCCAGGCGTTTGCTCAACGCCAGGTTTACCGGGATATTTGCCGCCGAACTGCGGGTGAAGAAAGCGGTGATGCCGCTCTCACGCAGGCACATCAGCACCAGCGGGTAGGGGTTGCGGCGCAGCTTCCAGAACACGATGGCCGGGTTGACCACCAATGCCACGAACAGCATGCAGCCGATCAACACCACCAGCAGGTGAGCGTAGCCGAGCAGGGCACCAAAACCGGAAGTGGCCAGGGTCGAGGCCACCAGGCCGAAGATCCCCAGCGGCGCGAAGCGAATCACCACGCGCACGATCAGCGTCACGCCGTTGGACAGGTCGTCGAGCACGGTGCGGGTGGTTTCGCCAGCATGGCGAATCGCGATGCCCATGCCGATGGCCCACGCCAGAATGCCGATAAAGTTGGCATTCATCAGTGCGCTCACCGGGTTATCCACCACGCTCAACAGCAGGCTTTGCAACACCTCGCCGATGCCGCCGGGAGCGCTTACCGCGACGTCATGGGTGGCAAGCACCAGGGACGACGGGAACAGCGTACTGGCAACCACCGCCACGACGGCAGCCGCAAAGGTACCGAGCAGGTAAAGGAACAGGATCGGCTTTATATGGGTTTCCTGGCCGTGTTTATGGTTGGCGATCGAGGCCATGACCAGCACGAACACCAGGATCGGTGCGACGGCCTTCAGGGCGGTGACGAACACCTTGCCGATAAAGCCGGTGGCGCGGGCAGCCTCGGGCATCCACAGGGCCAACAGGATCCCGGCAATCAAGCCGAAGACAATTTGGGTGACCAGGCTAACGCGCAGAAGTCGTTGCAACAGGGAAGGGGCAGCAGTCATAAACAGTTGTCTCTAGTTTTTTTAATAGAACGCAGCATTGCAGGCGGAAAGTGCTGTAGGCAGTAGGTGCGGAGTCTAACATGCTGTAGGAAGCGTCCCGTTCGGTGCGGCATTGCGTCACCCACACCCGCAGGCTTTGGCAAAATCCAGACATACTCTGTTAATATTCTCCTCTCTCATCTTTCCTCTCCGTCAGCGAGCCCTTCGGGCTGTCGTTGATGTCGTCGTTTCTGGAGTTTTCATGTTGTTTCCCATCCTGCTGCTGTCGGCCGCCGGCTTTACTGTGTTGACCACAGAATTCGTCATCGTGGGCCTGCTGCCGTCGATTGCCCGGGACCTGAATGTCAGCGTGTCCCAGGCGGGATTGTTGGTGACCTTGTTCGCCTTTACCGTGGCGGCGTTCGGTCCGTTTCTGACGGCGTACTGCGCGCGCTTCCCACGCAAGCGCTTGTTTATCAGCATCCTGATCATGTTCGGCATGGCCAATACCGTGGCGGCGCTGGCGCCGAATATTTGGGTGATGGCGTTCGCGCGGTTGATACCGGCGCTGGGGTTACCGGTGTTCTGGGCCTTGGCCAGCGAAACCGCGGTGGACATTGTTGGCCCCGAATACGCCGGGCGAGCCATCGAAAAAATCGGCTTCGGCATCGTCTGTGCCACGGTGTTCGGCATTCCGGTCGGTACGTTGATTTCCGACATGTTCGGCTGGCGTACCGCGTTTGCCATTCTGGCGGTCGTGGCGTTGGCCAAGGCGTTGCTGCTGTTCATCTACTTGCCGGTGACCCAGCCGAAGAACGACCAGGTGACGCTGCGCTCGCAATTCAAGATCCTGCGCAACCCGTTGATGCAGGGTCATATCCTGCTGTCAGTGCTGGTGTTCAGCGGCATGTTCACCGCTTATACCTACCTGGCAGACATCCTTGAGCGCCTGGCCGGGTTCGACGGCACACTGGTGGGCTGGTGCCTGATGGGGTTTGGCGCGGTAGGCCTGATCGGCAATTCACTCGGCGGGCGCGCAGTGGATCGCCACCCATTGATCGCATCCATGGTGTTCTGTGGGTTCATGATCGCGGGCATGGTGGCGTTGGTCCCGGCGATTCACTCCACTGTCGGCCTCGCGGCGGCGATGGCCGTGTGGGGCGTGACCCAGGCGGCGATGTTCCTGGTCAGCCACGTGCGGTTGATGAAGGCCGCGCCCCATGCGCCAGCGTTTGCGGCGTCGTTGAATATCGCCGGGGCCAACCTGGGCATTGGCCTGGGGGCAATGGTCGGTGGGCATGTGATCGACACCCTCGGCCTTGGCAGCCTGGGCTTTGCGGCGTCCGGGTTTATCCTGGTGTCGATCTTGCTGGCGTTGTGGCTGATGACCGCCAGGCAACCGGTCGCATCCAACGCCTGAGTCGTCAGGGCAGGGCGGTAAACAACTCGCGTCGGGCACCTTCGGTAATCGCCACGATGCCGGGGTGCTTGACCTTGCGCTCCACCGAGATCGCATAGAACGACTCGGTTACCGAATCAGTCTGGCCGATCAGCGCCACCCCGTACTGGCGCACCACCTCGTCGGCAATCACGCTGGGAGCGATAAAGATTCCGCTGCCCGATTGGCCAAACGCCTGCATTAATGCACTGTCATCGAACTCACCGATGATCTTCGGTTGAATCTGCTGCTCGGCGAACCAGCGTTGCAAGCGGCTGCGCACCACTGTCTCGGCCCCCGGAATCAATAATGGCGCCCCCTGCAGGCATTGTGGGAAATCGCCACCGTACTGGTCGGCCAACGCCTGGGTGGCGAAAAAGCTGATGCCACATTCCCCCAGTTTCTGGCTGTAGCCTTTGATGTCCAGGTGAGTGGGCATGGGGCTGTCGGAGATCACCAGATCGAGACGCTGGATCGCCAGGTCTGCCAGTAAACGTTCGAGTTTGTCCTCGCGGCAGGTGATACGGATTTGTTCGCTCAGCTCCATCGTAGGTGCAATCAGCCGGTAAACGATGGATTTGGGCACCACATCCGCCACGCCGACCCTGAACAGGATCTGCTGTTCATTGGGCTGCGCGCGCAACATCGCCTCCAGTTCGTTGCCGGTCTGGAACATTTGCTCAGCGTAGGGCAACGCCTGGCGCCCGGCTTCGGTGAGTTCAAGCTGGCGGCCGACACGCTGAAACAGTGCAATACCGAAGGTCTGCTCCAGCAGGCTGATCTGCCCGCTGATGGTCTGGGGCGTAAGGTTCAATTGCTCACAGGCGCGCACGATGCTGCCGGTCTTGGCCACCACCCAGAAATAATGCAGCTGTCGGTAATTGAGCATCATCGTCTACACTTCGTAAAAATCGAAGTATACGCGAGAAAAATACGAATTTTCCTGAACTGTTCAGCTGCATAGAATGCCTCGCTATCGAGGGGCCACTATTTGGACCCACTGGTTCTAACGAGGAATACAGCATGCAACTCAATTCCCTGGGCGCGGCGTCCTTACTTGCGCTTTCATTGGTGATGATCAGCGGGTGTGATCAGGTCGAAAAAAGCGCCCAGCAAGTGCTGGGCAAGGCCACCGAGTCGGCCAAACAAGCCATCGATGACACCCACAAAGCCGCCGAGCAGGCATTGAGTGAGGCGACGCAAGGCCTGATCAGTCCGCAAAAAAAGGCTGATCAGCAAGAAAAAGAGCCTGAAACGAGCAACAAAGAAGCCTAATTCCCCAGCACAACGTCAGGACTGACCTATGGACTACCTTTTACAACTGGCCGCCAGCCCCACCGCCTGGGTGGCACTGGCCACCTTGATCGTCATGGAAATCGTGCTGGGCATCGATAACCTGATCTTTATCTCGATCCTCACCAACAAATTGCCTGAAAAGCACCGAGCCAAGGCGCGGCGTATCGGTATCAGCATGGCGCTGGTGTTGCGCCTGGGCCTGTTGAGCACTATCGCGTTTATCGTGCAGTTGACGGCCCCGGTATTTGAGATCTTCGGCCAGGCGTTTTCGTGGAAAGACATGATCCTGATCGCCGGTGGCCTGTTCCTGGTGTGGAAGGCGACTACTGAGATCCATCACAGCATGGACCCTGAGCCGGAAGAAAAGGCGACCACCGGCAATGTGGTGACCATCGGCTTTGCCGCGGCGATTGGTCAGATCCTGCTGCTCGACCTGGTGTTCTCCATCGACAGCATCATCACCGCCGTGGGCATGACCGAGCATTTGCCGATCATGATCATTGCCGTGGTGACCTCGGTTATCGTGATGCTGGTGGCGGCTGAACCGCTGGCCAAGTTCATCAACGACAACCCGACGGTCGTGATGCTGGCCCTGGGCTTCCTGATCATGATCGGCATGACGTTGATCGCTGAAGGCTTCGGCGCTCACGTGCCAAAAGGCTACGTGTACGCGGCCATGGCGTTCTCGGCGGTGATCGAGTGCCTGAACATCGCGCGGCGCAATCGCCATAAGCGTTTGCTCGCTGCCAGGCAGTAACGGCTAAACCCAAAAGCCGGCTGAACTCCCAAGAGTCCAGCCGGCTTTTTGCTGTCTGATAGAATCCGCCCACTTGTTACCTTGAGGTCCACCATGAACGAGCCGATTCGCCTCACCCAGTACAGCCACGGCGCGGGTTGCGGCTGCAAGATTTCGCCCCAGGTGCTGGAAGTGATCCTCGCCGGCAGCGGCGCGCAGAACCTCGACCCCAATCTGTGGGTCGGCAATGCCTCACGCGACGATGCGGCGGTTTACGCCATCGACGACGAACGCGGTGTGGTTTCCACCACTGACTTTTTCATGCCGATCGTCGATGACCCCTTTGACTTCGGCCGCATTGCCGCCACCAACGCGATCAGCGACATCTACGCCATGGGGGGCGACCCGTTGATGGCCATTGCCATTCTGGGCTGGCCGGTGAATGTGCTGGCGCCGGAGGTTGCCCGCGAAGTGATCCGTGGCGGCCGTTCGGTGTGCGATGCCGCCGGTATCCCGCTGGCGGGTGGCCACTCCATTGATGCCCCGGAGCCGATTTTCGGCCTGGCCGTGACCGGCATCGTGCAAAAGCGCCATATGAAACGCAACGACACCGCTACCGCCGGCTGCAAACTGTACCTGACCAAACCGCTGGGCATCGGCATCCTCACCACTGCCGAGAAAAAGGGCAAATTGCGCGAGGCGGATGTCGGCGTGGCCCGTGACTGGATGTGCACGCTCAACAAACCCGGCAGCCGCTTCGGTAAGTTGGCCGGCGTCACGGCCATGACGGATGTCACCGGTTTCGGCCTGTTGGGCCACCTGGTGGAAATGGCTGACGGCAGTGGTCTCACGGCCCGCATCGAGTACGAAAAAGTCCCACGCCTTGCAGGGATCGAGGATTACCTGGATCAGGGCTGCATGCCCGGTGGCACCTTGCGCAACTTCGACAGCTACTCGAGCAAACTCGGGCGCTTGCAGGAGCTGCACAAACGCGTGCTGTGCGACCCGCAGACCAGTGGCGGCCTGCTGATCGCCGTTACCGCCGAAGGTGACGCTGAGTTCCACGCGGTGGCCGCCGAGCTGGGCCTGAGCCTGGAGCCGATCGGTGAACTCGTTGAGCGACAGACACACGCGGTAGAGGTGTTTTGATGGCAACCGACATCACCAACTACCGCGACATCTTCCTCAACGACCGGCCGATGATGGATACCCGCGCGCCGATCGAATTCATCAAGGGCGCGTTTCCCGGGGTGATCAACCTGCCGTTGATGACTGACGACGAGCGCCAGCGGGTCGGCACCTGTTACAAACAGCAGGGCCAGCAAGCCGCGATTGTGCTGGGGCATGAGCTGGTCTCAGGGGCAATCAAGGCCGAGCGTATCGAACAGTGGGCGCAGTTCGCCAAGGCCAATCCTGACGGTTACTTGTACTGCTTTCGCGGCGGGCTGCGCTCGCAGATCGTGCAGCAATGGTTGAAGACTGAAGCCGGTATCGAGTATCCCCGCGTCGGCGGTGGCTACAAGGCCATGCGTACCTTTTTGTTGGATACCGTGGAGCAAGCGACCGCCGAGTGTGATTTCGTATTGCTGGGCGGCATGACCGGCACGGGTAAAACCGAGGTGCTTGGCCAGTTGCATAACGCCCTGGACCTTGAGGGGCACGCCAACCATCGCGGTTCCAGCTTCGGCAAGCGCGCCACGACACAACCGTCCAACATCGACTTCGAAAACCGCCTGGCGGTGGACCTGCTGAAAAAACGCGCGGCGGGTATCGAGCAATTTGTCGTTGAGGATGAGAGCCGCATGATCGGCAGCTGTGCGCTGCCATTGCCATTGTACAAAGGCATGCAGGCGTTCCCTATGGTGTGGCTGGAAGACAGCGTTGAAGGCCGGGTCGAAAGGATCTTGCGTGATTACGTGGTCGACCTGTGCGCCGAGTTTATCCAGGTGTTTGGAGAAAATGGCCCGGCGCTGTTTGCCGAGCGCCTGACCCAGAGCCTGGCCAATATCCACAAACGCCTGGGCGGCGAGCGCTTCCAGCGCTTGCAGGCTGTTTTGCAGGACGCTTTGGCTGAACAGGCCCGCAGCGGTGCGGTGGACTTGCACCGGGTGTGGATCGAAGGGTTGCTGCGTGAGTATTACGACCCGATGTACGCCTTCCAGCGTGAAAGCAAAGGCGCACGGATCGAGTTCGCGGGGGAGCAGGGCGCGGTGGTGGATTATTTGCGCGAGCGGAGTGCCAGGCGAGAATAATCGGTGGGTTTGAGGGCCTCTTCGCGAGCAAGCCCGCTCCCACATGTCGACCGCGATCCTACAGGATGAGCCCGGTTGGATGTGGGAGCGGGCTTGCTCGTGAAAGGGCCCTCAATGTCGCCAGAAATCTAAAGAAGGACCGCCCCGATCAACCCACACACCACGCCCATCAGCATGGTCAGCCCGGCCACCGTCACCAGCACGCGGGCATCGAAATCCTTGCGCAGCATCAACAGTGACGGCAGGCTCACGCTGGGCAGGGTCATCAGCAAGGCCACGGCCGGCCCGGTGCCCATGCCCAGGGTCATCATGGTTTGTACGATTGGGATCTCGGCGGCGGTAGGAATCACGAACAGCGTGCCGACGATCGCCAGCGGCACCAGCCACATCAGGCTGTTGGCCATGGCCCCGTCAATATGGGGGAACAGCCAGACCCGCGCAGCACCCAACACCAGCACGGCGACGATATAGATCGGGATCGTGCTCCAGAACAATTGCCACAGGGTGCGTAACCAACGGCTCAGGAACGGCTGCGACTCGACCTGGCTGACGTCGGCCACCGCATCCAGTGCGGCTTCAGGCACTTGGTCGGGCCGGGCAATCCGCTGCGCCACCAGGGACACGCCGACCACCAGCACAATACCTGCGACCAGCCGCAATGCGGTAAAGCCCCAGCCCAGCACAAAACCCATGAACACCAGGGTTGCCGGGTTCAATACCGGGTTGGCGATCCAGAAGGCCAGGGCCGCGCCCACCGACACCTGCTGACGGCGCATGCCGGCCGCCACCGGGGCCGCGCAGCAACTGCACATCATTCCCGGCAAGGCGAACAGCCCGCCACGCACGGTCGAACCCAGCCCGGCGCGGCCGAATAGACGCAGCAACCAGTCGCGGGGAATCAACACTTGCAGCAGCGAGCCCAGGATGACCGCCAGCACGGCGGCCTTCCAGATCGCCAGGAAATATACCTGGGCATAGGCCAGCGCCGCTGCCAGTGGCGAGCTTTGCTGGTCATTCAGAATCGAGGCGCCGATGCTGTGGTTATCCGCCGCCACGAACGCCTTGAGGTAGTAGGGCGACCACTTCACGTAGTAGAGGCCTATGCAGGCCACCAGCACGAACAGCGCTGGTTTCCACCAGAAGGACCAGCCCCGGTTGGGCTGGTGGGAGATGAGGTTGGGCATGGTGCAGATCCGCAGATGGTTCAATAGCGGGGCATCATACGCCTGTGGCGCCCAGGCTTCAGATATCTGCGCTGACTTGAGTTGCGTCCGGGCATGTCTGCTGGCCGTTATTCAGGCCTTGCTTGTAATTGCGGCTCAGCAGCGACGCTTTGCCGTTATGCCAGGTCAAGGTCAGGACATAGAGCGTGTCGTAGTCATCGCCCGACCAATCCTCAGTGATGGTGTGTTTTTCCCCCGAGGCTTCACTGGCCACCTTGTTGATCAGCTCCGGCAGATAGCCATGGGACCAGGCGGTGTAGATGATCGCGTTGTGGTACTTGTCTTCGACCAACTCGTCAGCGAGGGCGCTGGTGTCATTGGCTGAGAACTTGATATTCACCGGCAGGCCGAGCTTGATGGCGCTGGGGCTGATGGTCATCAGCGGCCGAATGTAGCTGTAGGAATTGTCGTGTTCACCTTCCTCGACGTTGCGTGTCGGGTTGGCGGCGAATACGTAATTGGCCTTGCCGAATTTTTCCGGCAATACGCTCGCCAGGTTCATCGCGCGATTCAGGCCCTGGCAGTTGAGCTGGCCGAGGCCGCCGACCGGTTTTTCACCGTGACGCAGGAAGACCAGGGTTTGTACGCCATCCACCGGTTCGGCGCGGCTGGTCCGCGACTCCAGCGTCAGGCCGATTGCGCCGCCGACCAGAAGCAGCGGCAACATGATGTATGAATAGCGTTTAAGGCGTTTAGCAAGGCACAGAGGCTTGATTGTCATTGTAGTGTCGAGTCTTCGTGCTTGGGGTTAAGTCGTACAGGCCCGGCGCCAGTGACGCATCCGGCGTCCTGCGGTTTTCCTTATCGTTGTAACGAGTGTCTCCGTTCACCCTGATGGCGCACTTAAGAGTGTGTATCGGCTCTTTGGTTCGTCAGCACGCGAGATTAGCGCGGCTATGTTGCGCAATCATGACCCATGCAGGACGCCGAGCCAGTGGTTATTATGAGGACTTTCCGCCTGGGGACTTTCCGATGAATGCACTCGCCGCTTTCCCGATCAACAGCAAATGGCCCGCCCAACACCCTGAACGCTTGCAGCTGTATTCGTTGCCCACGCCCAACGGCGTCAAAGTGTCGATCATGCTCGAAGAACTGGGCCTGCCTTATGAAGCGCACAAGGTCAGTTTCGAGACCCAGGACCAGATGTCACCTGAGTTTCTGTCCCTGAACCCCAACAACAAAATCCCCGCGATCATCGATCCCAATGGCCCGAGCGGTCAGCCGCTGGCGTTGTTCGAGTCCGGCGCGATTCTGATTTACCTGGCGGAAAAAACCAGCCAGTTGCTCTCCGAAGACCCGGCCACCCGCTACGAAACCCTTCAGTGGCTGATGTTTCAGATGGCGGGCATCGGCCCGATGTTCGGCCAAGTCGGGTTCTTCAATAAATTCGCCGGCAAGGAATACGAAGATAAACGCCCGCGCGATCGCTACGCCGCCGAGTCTCGGCGTTTGCTGGGCGTGCTGGAAAAACACCTGCTGGGCCGCACCTGGATCATGGGCGACGAATACAGCATCGCGGACATCGCCACGTTCCCGTGGATTCGTAACTTGATTGGCTTCTACGAGTCCGGCGACCTGGTGGGCATCGCCGATTTTCCTAACGTGCTGCGCGCGCTGGACGGCTTTGTTGCGCGCCCTGCGGTGATCCGCGGCCTGAACATACCGAGTTGAAGCATGCCGACTTTCGATTTCAAGCAGCTGGATGTATTCAGCAGCGTCTCACTCAAAGGTAACCCGTTGGCCGTGGTGCTGGGCGCTGACAGCCTTACCGACCAGCAAATGGCCGACTTCGCCAACTGGACCAATCTCAGCGAAACCACGTTTTTGCTGACTCCGCGTGATTCGCGGGCGGATTATCGGGTGAGAATCTTTACCACGCTCAACGAGCTGCCGTTCGCCGGGCACCCGACGCTGGGCAGCTGCCATGCCTGGCTGCAAGCGGGCGGCATGCCGAAAGGCGAGGAGATCATCCAGGAGTGCGAAATCGGCTTGGTGCGTGTCCGTCGTGAGGGCGATGAGTTGGCGTTTATTGCGCCGCCGTTATTGCGTTCCGGCGCGGTAGAGGCCCCTGTGCTGGAGCGCGTGCGCCTGGCGCTGGGTCTGGCGCCCGAGGCCATTGTGCGCAGCCAATGGGTGGACAATGGCGCGGGCTGGCTGGCGCTGATGCTGGCCGATCGTGACCAGGTGCTGGGCTTGCAGCCGGATTACGCGCAACTGCACGGGTTGGCCATTGGCGTCATCGCGCCGTGTGACCCGGCGCGCGACGATGTCGACACGCACTTCGAAGTCCGCGCTTTTATCGCCGGCGATGGTGCCCCGGAAGACCCGGCCACCGGTAGCCTGAATGCCGGTCTTGCCCAATGGTTGCACAGTGAAGGCCTTGCGCCGAGCCGTTACGTGGTCAGTCAAGGCACTGCCATGGGGCGCGCCGGGCGTATTCGCGTCGAGCATCGCGGCGATGAAATCTGGATCGGCGGCGCGGTAGCGGTATGCATCGAAGGGCGTGTACAGCTCTAGATCAATGAATTGTTACGGGCCGCGCAATACACTGTTGGCCCCTTGGCGTTTGTACTGCCGGGGCCTGGGGGCATAAGCTTTGGCCCCAAAGATTATTGCCTCTACTGTTTTAGCATCCAGTCAGGAAAACCATGACCAGCCAGTTCCCCCAAGCTCGCCCACGTCGCCTGCGCCGCTCCCCGGAGCTGCGTGGCTTGTTCCAGGAAACCGAATTCACCCTCAACGACCTGGTGTTGCCGATTTTCGTCGAAGAAGAAATCGACGACTTCGTACCGATCACCAGCATGCCGGGTGTGGTGCGAATCCCAGAGAAGAAACTGGCCGGTGAGATCGAGCGTTTTGCTCGTGCCGGGATCAAATCGGTGATGACCTTTGGTGTGTCCCACCACCTGGATGCCAACGGCAGCGACACCTGGAAAGAACGCGGCCTGGTTTCGCGCATGTCCTCGATCATCAAGGACGCCGTGCCGGAAATGATCGTGATGTCCGACACCTGCTTTTGCGAATACACCGACCATGGCCACTGCGGCGTGATGCACGGTGCTCATGTCGACAACGACGCGACGTTGGTCAACCTCGGCAAGCAAGCCGTGGCCGCAGCCCGTGCCGGCGCCGATGTGATCGCCCCTTCGGCAGCGATGGACGGCCAGGTCCAGGCGATTCGCCGCGCCCTGGACGACGCCGGCTTCACCCATATTCCGATCATGGCCTACTCCACCAAATTCGCCTCGGCCCTCTACGGCCCGTTCCGCGAAGCCGGTGGCAGCGCCCTCAAGGGCGACCGTAAAAGCTACCAGATGAACCCGATGAACCGCCGCGAAGCCGTGCGCGAATCGCTGCTGGACGAGCAAGAGGGCGCGGACGCGCTGATGGTCAAGCCTGCCGGTGCCTACCTCGACATCATCCGCGACATTCGCGAAGCCTCGCGCTTGCCGGTGGCGGCCTATCAGGTGAGTGGTGAGTACGCGATGATCAAATTTGGTGCCCAGGCGGGCGCGATTGATGAGGCGCGTGTGGTGCGGGAGACGTTGGGGTCGATCAAGCGTGCGGGGGCGGATTTGATCTTTACGTATTTTGCGATGGATTTGGCGTTGGCCGGGATCTGATTCCGGTCCGTGGTCCTGTGGCGGGGGGACTCGTCACAGGTGCTCCAAGCTACACCTGCACCGATTCAGACCAGCGTTGGCAGAAGTCGTGTTGTTCCTGTATATCGTTGGTGAGATTGTTTTCCTCTAACGCAAAGATATGCACAAGTTCAGTGTTTGCCTGCCCCATTGTCAATTCATAAGCGATAAGTCCATTTGACATATGTGAAGACATACCTGATGTGTGGACGTTAATTTTTGCGCCTTTGCATAAAAACGTTATATCTTTTAAGTCTGCCCTCAATAAGCCGAAGCAATCATACAGGTCCAGTGCTGTGTAGCTTTTTCGTGTTTCATCGTTTAGCAGTAGGTGAAGTGTCGGCTTGCCTCCTTCATATTCGATTACTGCATTTTCACGTATACCGTTGTTGATGATGAAGATATTCTTTTTGGAAATTGACTTAGCTGAATTTTTCATAGTCCTCCGCACCTAATGATTTTAGCCAGTTTTTGAAGAAATCCACCTGTTCTTGTGGGTTGTTTGTTAGGTTGTTTTCTTCATAATCAAATAGATGGACGATGTCGTCTCGTGATGCTTGTTTGCCTAGTGTCATTTCATATGCAACAAGCCCGGCGCTCATTTGAGATGCCATCCTTGAGGGCATGACGTTTATTTTTGCGCCCTTACAAAGGAATACTATATGCGGGAAATCCGCTCTAACTTTTGCTAAACAAGTATAGATGTCCTTTCCCCTGTAGGTCTTCTTGAAGTTGTTAGCTTCGGAAAATGTCATCGAAAGTTTTTTGAGATCATATCTTACGGTGACTTCCGAACTTTTGTTGTCGATAATTACCTTTATTGTTTGCGTATTCATACTATTTCCTATTCGGATTTGGGATTGAGTATCCTACATAGCTTCCGTCGCGCTTTACAGGTGTCATGCCCAAAATGTCCTCTGGGTGTATTTTGTGATGGACTGCGAATTCTTTCTCGTTAGAGAATGGCGTCATTTTACCGAGTTCTAAGTTTACGTCATGACCAGGTATGCTTTTTATAACGTATAAATAACCTTTTCTTGTGCCGTATCCGGTTGCAAAATCTATAGCGGTGAGCCTCGATGGAGAGGTGCTTATAAAGTTACTTGGTGGATCGTTGCTGTTTAGAGCGTGCAGATAAAGGTCATTGCTTTCTCCCTTACTCTTAAAGCCAGTTTTAAAGGCTTCTTGTGGATGTTTTCTATCCCCTCGAAATAAATACTCCTCTTCATCGCTCGTTTTCGGTGGTTCGGGTTCGCTTTTGTAAATTTTTGCTTTTGCCGAAGGCTCATCAGGCGTGTCTGCGGGTTTACACCCGTCTCCACCAGGGCATGTATTCAAGCCTAGCGGATCTATCCACCCCGTCGGGTTGGGCACGTACTGGTACGCGTTGATCCCGCCCGCTAGCTTCACCGGGTCAGGCGTCAGGTAACGACCACTATCCGGATTGTAGTAGCGATGGCGGTTGTAGTGCAGCCCGCTTTCCGCATCGAAATATTGGCCCTGAAAGCGCAGCGGGTTGTCGACTTTATCTATGTCGAGTCGGGCAATTTCACCATAGGCGCGGTAGTGCGCCGACCAGACGATTTTTCCGTCAGGCGCGGTCAGTTCCTGCGGTGTTCCGAGGTGGTCGAGTTGGTAGTGGAAGGGCTGGGTGTCTTTCGGGCCAAAGCCTTCCAGCAGTGCCAAAGGCCTAAAACTGTCCGGTTCGTAGATGTAGCTGCGATGGCGATCCGCGTGATGCTCGGCAATCAGCTTGTCGCCTTGCCAAAAAAACTCTGTGGTGATGTCGTCGACAGTTTTGCTGATCCGTCTACCAAACGGGTCATAGCGATAGCTGGCTGTTTGCCCGTTCGGCTGGGTAATGCCGATCAGCCGATGCTGGCAGTCGTATCGATATTCGGTGACAAGTTGGTGACCCTTGCCGCGCCTTTGGCGGATCAGGTTACCGAAGGCGTCATAGTCGTAATGATGATCGCCCTGGATCATCAGGCGGTTGCCGGTA
>NZ_JBJGXV010000026.1:0-94395 GCF_045447295.1 Pseudomonas sp. O39 | reverse complement strand
GTGGGAGCTATGTAGGGCTTAGTGCTGCAGGATTTTCTCAAGGAAGTGCTGCGCACGTTCGGAGCGGGCGCTGATGTCGCCGAAGAATTCCTCTTTCGGGCAGTCTTCGATGATCTTGCCGGCGTCCATGAAGATCACGCGGTCGGCCACTTTGCGGGCGAAGCCCATTTCGTGGGTCACGCACATCATGGTCATGCCTTCGTGAGCCAGTTGCACCATCACGTCGAGCACTTCGTTGACCATTTCCGGGTCGAGGGCGGAGGTCGGTTCGTCAAACAGCATGACGATCGGGTCCATGGCCAGTGCGCGGGCAATCGCAACGCGCTGTTGCTGGCCGCCGGACAGTTGGCCCGGGTGCTTGTGGGCGTGTGCCGACAGGCCGACGCGCTCAAGCAGTTGCAGGCCTTTCTTGGTGGCTTCTTCCTTGCTGCGGCCGAGCACCTTGATCTGCGCGATGGTCAGGTTTTCGGTGATGGTCAGGTGCGGGAACAGTTCGAAGTGCTGGAACACCATGCCGACGCGTGAGCGCAGTTTCGGCAGGTTGGTCTTCGGGTCGGCGATAGAGGTGCCGTCGACCACGATGTCGCCTTTCTGGAACGGTTCCAGTGCGTTGACGCACTTGATCAGGGTGGATTTGCCCGAGCCCGATGGCCCGCACACCACGATCACTTCGCCTTTTTTAACCTCGGTGCTGCAATCGGTCAGCACCTGGAAGTCGCCATACCACTTGTTGATGTTCTTGATAGAGATCATACGGCAAACCTTTTTTGCAGACGCTTGACCAGCAGCGAGGCGGAAAAGCTGATGATGAAGTAGACGACACCGGCGAAGATCAGGAACTCGTTGGAGCGGCCGATGATGTCGCCGTTGGAGCGGGCGGAGTTGAGGAAGTCCACCAGGCCCACGGTGTAAACCAGCGAGGTGTCCTGGAACAGAATGATCGACTGTTGCAGCAGCAGCGGCGTCATCTTGCGGAACGCCTGGGGCAGGATGATCAGACGCATGGTCTGGCCGTAGGTCATGCCCATCGCCTGGGCTGCGCCCATCTGGCCCTTGGGAATCGACTGTACGCCGGCCCGTACGATTTCACAGAAGTACGCGGCTTCGAACATCATGAAGGCCACGACGCAGGAGGTGAACGCACCGATCGGGGTGTCTTCGCCGGTGATCCAGCGCAGCACGAACGGCACTGCCAGGTAGAACCAGGTAATGACCAACAGCAGCGGGATCGAGCGGAAGTAGTTCACATAGGCGCCGGCCAGACGCGACGCCAGTTTGTTGGACGACAGGCGCATCAGCGCGAGGACCGTGCCCAATGCGATGCCGCCGACTACGCCCATGACCATCAACTGCAAGGTCATGATCATGCCGTTCCACAGGCCAGGGATAGCGGGGATGATGCCGCTGAAATCAAAGTCCATTATTTACCCCCCACGGAGATCAGGCCGGGCACGGCGACTTTCTTCTCAACCAGGCGCATCAGCAACATCAGGCTCATGTTCAAGGTGAAGTAGATCAGCGTGGCCAGGGTGAAGGCCTCAAACAGGTTGGCCGAGAACTCGGCGGTCTGTTTGGTTTGCGCCAGCAATTCCATCAGGCCGATCAAGGACGCCACGGAGGAGTTCTTGAACACGTTGAGGAATTCCGAGGTAAGCGGCGGAATGATGATGCGGTAGGCCTGTGGCAGCAGCACGTTCCAGTAGATCTGCGGCAGCTTGAAGCCCATGGCACGCGCGGCGGCTTCCTGGCCACGTGGCAGCGCCTGGATGCCGGTACGCACCTGTTCGCACACACGGGCGGCGGTGAACAGGCCCAGGCACACGACAACGCTCAGGTAAGCCGAGGTGGTCGGGTTGAGGTCTTGTTTGTACCAGTCCTGCAGGTTTTGCGGCAGCATATCGGGTATCAGGAAGTACCAGATAAACAGCTGAACCAGCAGCGGCACGTTACGAAACAGTTCCACGTAGCAGGTCGCGATGCCCGATACGATGCGGTTTGGCACAGTGCGCATGACCCCCAGAACGGAGCCCAGCAACAAGGCGATAATCCACGCCACGACGGCGATGGCAATGGTCCAGCCCAAACCGGAGATGTACCAGTCGAGATAGGTCTCGCTGCCCACGCCGGTGGACTTGAAGAACACGCCCCAGTCCCAGTTGTAATTCATTAGGGTCTCCCCTCGAAATCGATCGATGTACAAGCACCCGCTTGGGGAAGATCCTTTCCCGCCCGACGTTGAACGTCAGGCACACGCGATCGGCTCGAAAACCGCCAGGTCGAGTGTTCCAAATTAAAGCCAGCAGGTAGTAACAGACGCCTGAGGGAGGGTTGGCTCCCTCAGGAGATAAGGTTAGTCAGAAATCAGATTTTTACGTCAGGCGCTGGTTTGTCGCTTGGGTTAGCGATCAGCTCCTTAACCTTCTCACTCATCGGGAAGTTCAGGTTCAGGCCTTTAGGTGGGATCGGGCTTTCGAACCACTTGCTGTAGATCTTGTTGATTTCGCCGGATTTGTACAGGGCGACAATCGCGTCATCCACGGCTTTCTTGAAGGCCGGGTCGTCTTTACGAACCATGCAAGCGTAGGCTTCAAAGGACTGTGGCGTACCGGTGATGACCCAGTCGTCCGGCTTCTTGGCCTTGGCTTCTTCACCGGCCAGCAGGGCGTCGTCCATCATGAAGGCTACGGCGCGGCCGCTTTCCAGCATCTGGAAGGATTCGCCGTGGTCTTTGGCGGAGATGACGTTCATGCCCATCTGCTTGTCGGCGTTCATCGCTTTGATGATGCGCTCGGACGTGGTGCCCGCGGTGGTCACGACGTTTTTGCCTTTGAGGTCGGCAAAGTCAGCGTAGGACGGCTTGCCGTCCTTGTCTTTCTTGACCAGCAGACGGGTGCCGATTTCGAAGATGTTGACGGTGAAGTCGACCTGCTGGGCGCGTTCGGCGTTGTTGGTGGTAGAGCCGCACTCAACGTCCGCAGTGCCGTTCTGGATCAACGGGATACGGGTTTGCGAGGTCACCAGGTTGTACTTGGTTTTCAGATCGGGTTTGTTCAGGTCTTTTTTCAGTTGTTCGACGATAGCCAACTGAATGTCGTGGGAGTAGCCCACTGGTTTGCCCGAGCCATCTGCGATGTAGGAGAACGGAATGGAGCTGTCGCGGTGAGCGAGAGTGATGGTGCCGGAGTCGTTGATTTTCTTCAGTGTGCCGGTGAGTTCGGCGGCGAAAACTGGAGTGCTGATCAGAGCAGCAGCGATAGCTGCGCCCAGGATATGGGGAACGATGCGCATCAATACTTCCTCGACATTTGTTTTTTTTATGAAGCCGGCTAAACGGCTCTCTTGTACAGCGAATGCCCGTAACGGCTCCTGAAGCGTCTCAGGCAATCGTCAGGGAGTGTAGAGCATGAGTCGTGCCATACCTGAAACAAAAGGTTATCTGATTGATTTATAAGGAGATTAACTTTGTGTTACTAGTAATTCGTAACTATAAGGTCCGGCAAACCGAATGGTGCGGGGTGTGCTGTTCGGAAAACCGAATGCCATTGCGGGCATAAAAAAGCCCCTGGGCCATACGGCGCAGGGGCTTTTTAACGACTTGCTGATCAGGCCGCTTCAATCTTCGTGCGGTTCTGCTCAACCTTCGACAGGTAACGCTGTACGTTTTCCTGTTCTTGCGCGGTGGTGAACAGGCCAAGCTTGGTACGGCGCCACAGGACGTCCTGAGGTTGAGTTGCCCATTCTTCAGCACACAGGTAATCGACTTCGCGGGTGTACAGGCCGCCACCAAGGTGGTCGCCCAGGTCAGCCAAGGATTGCACGCCTTCCAGCAGGCGCCAGGTGCGGCTGCCATAGGTGGTGGCCCAGCGGCGCGCGATCTCGTTTGGCACCCAGTCGAACTTGGCGCGGATGGCCTCGGCCAGGGCTTCTGGCGTGGTCATGTTTTCGCCGCCAGGCAGGCTGGCGGTGGCCGTCCAGCTTGGGCGCATCTGCGTGAAGTAAGGCGCCAGTTGTGCCATCGCCGACTCGGCGAGTTTGCGGTAGGTGGTGAGCTTGCCGCCGAACACCGACAAAATCGGTGCTTCGCCCGTGCCGCCAGACAGCGACAGCGTGTAGTCGCGGGTGATGGCCGACGGGTTATCCGACTCGTCGTTGCACAGTGGGCGCACGCCGGAGTAGGTGTGGACGATGTCGTCGCGGCTGAGCTGCTTCTTGAAGTGGGCATTCACCACGTTGAGCATGTAGTCGGTTTCACCTTCAGTGATCGCTACTTTCGCCGGGTCACCGGTGTATTCACGGTCGGTGGTGCCGATGATGGTCAGGTGGTTCAGGTACGGAATGGTGAAGACGATGCGCTGGTCTTCGTTCTGCAGGATGTGCGCGTGGGCGCCTTCGTACAGCTTCGGCACGATCAGGTGGCTGCCCTGGATCAGGCGGATGCCGTAAGGCGAATCCAGCTTCAGGTCTTCCTTGATGAATTTGGCAACCCATGGGCCGGCGGCGTTCACCAGCGCGCGAGCGCGGATCGAGAACAGGCTGCCATCGGCGCGTTCCATGTTCATTTCCCACATGCCGTTGCTGCGGTGTGCGCTGACGCAACGAGTCTGGGTGTGGATATGCGCGCCTTTTTCGCGGGCGGCCATGGCATTGAGGACTACCAAGCGGGCGTCGTCGACCCAGCAGTCGGAGTATTCGAAGCCTTTGGTGATCTCGCTTTTCAGCGGGCTGTCGGGGCCGAACTTGAGGCTTTTGGAACCGGCGAGTTTTTCGCGCTTGCCCAAGTGGTCATACAGGAACAGGCCGGCACGGATCATCCACGCTGGACGCAAGTGCGGGCGGTGCGGCAGCACGAAGCGCATCTGCTTGACGATGTGTGGCGCTTTGGCCAGCAGCACTTCACGTTCTGCCAGGGCTTCGCGCACCAGGCGGAATTCGTAATGTTCGAGATAACGCAGGCCGCCGTGGATCAGCTTGCTGCTGGCGGAAGAGGTGTGGCTCGCCAAGTCGTCCTTTTCGCAAAGGAATACCGACAAACCGCGACCGGCTGCGTCTGCTGCAATGCCGACGCCATTGATCCCGCCACCGATTACGGCAACGTCATAGACTTCGGCAAGCGGTGGAGCAGGCAAGGTGGAAGGGTTCATCGGCTGGCCTCGCGATTTATTCGTCTTGGAATTCGAACATTAATGTTCATTTCCGAAAATGGTAGCTGATAAACGCGCGCACAGCCACCCTACTTCGATTGAAAAAACTCATCGAAGAGGCGAGAAAAGAAAATTTGTGAACATGAAAGGCGTGGCGTGCCCGTTCCATCGCCATCGCGGGCAAGCCTGGCTCCCACATTTGGAATGCAATCAATTGTGGGAGCCTGGGTTGCCCGCGATGGCGGCGGTACAGGCGCCAGCGATATTGAAGGGTTAGACCACTTCCAGCCGAACCTTATGCTGGTTCAACAACTGCACCAGCGCCGGCACCGGCTGCTGATCCGTCACCAAACAGTCGACCAAACTGATCGGGCCCAAGCGAATCATGGCATTGCGCCCGAATTTACTGGAGTCCGCCGCCAGGATCACCTGGCGCGCATTGGCAATAATCGCCTGTGAAACCCGCACTTCCTGATAATCAAAGTCGAGCAGGCTGCCGTCTTCATCAATGCCGCTGATACCTACCAAGGCAAAGTCGACCTTGAACTGGTTGATGAAGTCGACACTCGCCTGACCGACCACACCGCCATCACGGCGCACATTACCGCCGGTCAACAGCACATCGAAATCGTCCTTGGCACTGAGCATGGTGGCGACGTTGAGGTTGTTGGTGATGATTTTCAGGTGGTTGTGATTGAGCAGCGCGCGCGCGATCGATTCGGTCGTGGTGCCGATATTGATGAACAGCGAGGCGTGGTCCGGGATTTGCGCCGCAATGGCTTCGCCGATGCGTTGTTTCTCATCGCGCATCTGGTCGGCACGCATGGCGTACGCGGTGTTCTCGACACTGGAGTCATAGGCCGCGCCGCCGTGGTAGCGGCGCAGCAGATTGGCGTCCGCCAGCTGGTTGATATCGCGGCGGATGGTTTGCGGGGTGACAACGAATAGCTGCGCCATCTCCTCGATACTGACGTAACCGCGTTCGCGGACCAGTTCGAGGATTTGTTGTTGGCGGGGAGGCAGATTCATGGGGCGTCCTTTGGGCTGCCATACAAAAGTGGCCCATGATGACGCAGCAAGCGGCTCCCCGCCAGTTACAACCCTATATGGGTCCGGCGGTTGGCTTATTCAGCGCCTTCGTGCGGTTCCCAGTCGCGGGTGCGGCTGACCGCTTTTTGCCAGCCGGCGTAGAGTTTTTCTTTGGCGGCTTCATCGAGCGTCGGCTCGAATTCGCGTTCGATCACGGCCTTGCCGCGCAACTCGTCCAGGCTGCCCCAGAAGCCACAGGCCAGGCCTGCCAGGTAAGCGGCGCCGAGTGCAGTGGTTTCGCGCATTTGCGGGCGCTCAACCTGGGTACCCAGGATATCGGCCTGGAACTGCATCAGGAAGTTGTTGGCCACCGCGCCGCCATCCACGCGCAGGGCTTTGAGGCGTTCGCCCGAGTCCTGTTGCATGGCGTCCAACACGTCACGGGTCTGGTAGGCAATCGACTCCAGGGCGGCGCGAATGATGTGATCCACGCGTACGCCACGGGTCAGGCCAAACAGTGCGCCACGGGCATACGGGTCCCAGTACGGAGCGCCCAGACCGGTAAAGGCCGGCACCAGGTACACACCGTTGCTGTCCTTGACCTTGCCAGCAAAGTATTCGGTGTCGGTGGCATCCGCGATGATCTTCAGCTCGTCACGCAGCCATTGCACGGTGGAGCCACCATTGAACACGGCGCCTTCGAGGGCGTAAGCCACTTCGCCGCGTGGGCCGCAGGCGATGGTGGTGAGCATGCCGTGTTTCGATTTGACCGCTTTGTCACCGGTGTTCATCAGCAGGAAGCAGCCGGTGCCATAGGTGTTCTTGGCCTGGCCGGCTTCCACGCACATCTGGCCGAACAGTGCGGCCTGTTGGTCGCCCGCGATGCCGCCGATAGCGATGCCGCTTTTGGTGCGGCCGTAAATTTCCGAAGACGACTTAACTTCCGGCAGCATTTCGCGCGGTACGTCGAGAATCTCCAGCATCTTCGCATCCCACTCCAGGGTGTGGATGTTGAAGAGCATGGTGCGCGAGGCGTTGGTGTAGTCGGTGACGTGGGTTTTGCCGCCGGTAAATTTCCAGATCAGCCAGCTGTCGATGGTGCCGAACAGCAGTTCGCCGTTGCGCGCACGCTCGCGGCTGCCTTCGACGTTGTCGAGGATCCACTTGAGCTTGGTGCCGGAGAAGTACGGGTCGGTAACCAGGCCGGTGGTGTCGCTGATGTATTGCTCGTGGCCATCGCGCTTGAGCTGCTGGCAGATCTCGGTACTGCGGCGGCACTGCCAGACAATTGCGTTGTAGATCGGGCGACCGGTGATCTTGTCCCACACCACGGTGGTTTCACGCTGGTTGGTGATACCGATGGCAGCGACCTGGTCATGGTGCAGGCCGGCTTGTGCCAGGGCCTCGACCATCACTGCGCTTTGGGTGGCGAAGATTTCCATCGGGTCATGTTCGACCCAGCCGGCTTGCGGGTAATGCTGAGCGAATTCACGCTGGGCGGTGCAGACCACGTTTGCATCACGATCAAAGATGATCGCCCGCGAACTGGTGGTGCCCTGATCAAGGGCAATGATGTAGTTCTTATTCTGAATGTCGGTCATGTCGATTGCCTTGGACGGAAATAAGGAAGTGAGTAATCAGCCTGGGCCGCAAAAGGGCAGTGGGACCAGGCTGGCGGTATCAGGAAATACGCGTCTTGCCGTTGACTGCCGTGTCAGTTGTTGCTTCAGCTATAGCAGGTGCGGCGCTTGGCAGATGACGGGCAATCAGCCCGCGATAGGCCGCAGCACCGAGGCATGCGCCGACAATCGGCGCGAAAATCGGTACCAGGAAGTAGGGAATATCGCGACCGCCAGTAAAGGCTATTTCACCCCAGCCGGCGAAAAAGGTCATCAGCTTGGGCCCGAAATCCCGTGCCGGGTTCATCGCAAAGCCGGTCAACGGGCCCATGGCGCTGCCAATCACGGCGATCAGCAGGCCGATCAGCAGCGGGGCCAGCGGGCCACGTGGCAGGCCATTGTTATCGTCGGTAAGGGCCATGATCACGCCCATCAGGATCGCGGTGATGACCATTTCAACCAGGAAGGCCTGGGCCGTGCTCAGCAGTGCATGCGGGTAGGTGGAGAACACCGACGCCAATTCCAGGCTGGCCTGGGAGCCGCGAACCATATGATGGGTTTGTTCGTAATCGAAAAATAGATTGCTGTAGAGCGTGTAGACCAGCGCGGCGGAACAGAAGGCGCCGGCGATCTGGGCAAGGATGTAGAAGGGCAATTTGCGCTTTTCGAAATCGGCAAAAATGCACAGGGCGATACTGACCGCCGGATTGAGGTGAGCCCCGGAAATACCGGCACTCAGGTAGATCGCCATGCTCACGCCGACCCCCCAGATGATACTGATTTCCCACAACCCAAAGCTGGCACCCGCGACCTTGAGCGCAGCGACACATCCTGTACCGAAGAAGATCAGAAGCGCAGTCCCCAGGAATTCGGCCATGCATTGGCTCGAAAGTGAAGGCTGTTGAAGTGCAGTTGTCATGGCAAACCTCGATTGTTGTTCTTGTTGGGCGCACAACCTCAACGGGCCGTTGCGCAATTTTCACCGTAACCGGGATCCCCATCCTGACTACGGCTTACTACTGGAACGCTGTGGGACTATTCCTACAGTATTCGGAAACGAAAAAATATAGACAAGAATGACCGCTGTCAAAGGTCGAAAGTGAACCATTGGTCATTTTTGAACTATTGGTCTGGTGAATGATCATGCTTGTCCACTCCAGCACTCATTTCAGGAGGCGCGCACTAGAGCGTTTTGCATGGGCTTGGCCTAGAATTGAGCGTCTTTTTGCCGCGCCCGGAGTAGCCATGACCCCCGCACTCGACTTGTTGAAAAAAGTTCGCGCCGAACATCATATTCACAGTTATGAACATGACCCCAAGGCCGCGTCTTATGGCTTGGAGGCCGCGGAAAAGTTGGGGCTCGATCCGGCGCAGGTGTTCAAGACCTTGCTGGCCAGCAGTGAGAAAGGTGAATTGTTGGTGGCGGTGGTGCCGGTCGTCGGAAGTCTGGATTTAAAAGCGCTGGCCCATGCGGCCGGGGTAAAAAAAGTCGAGATGGCCGACCCGGCGGCGGCGCAACGTTCCACCGGCTACCTGTTGGGCGGCATCAGCCCGTTGGGGCAGAAAAAGCGTTTGCGTACGTTTATCGATGTGACGGCGCAGCCGTTCGCGACGATTTTTGTGAGTGCAGGGAGGCGGGGCTTGGAAGTTGAACTGCCGGCGGCGGTGTTGGCTGAGCATACCCAGGCCAAATTTGCGCCGATTGGCCGGGCCTGAAACTGGCACTTTGACTGCGAAGCGATCCAATGTGGGAGCGGGCTTGCTCGCGAATGCGGTGGTTCAGTAATGAATTCGTTAACTGACACTGCGCATTCGCGAGCAAGCCCGCTCCCACATTTTGAGTCGGTTTCGTCAGCTATCAGTTGGCGGGGCTGTAGCGGCGAACGCCGGATTCGGCTTGAGGAATCTGCGCAGCGACGCTGCCTGACGCCTGGAACAACACCAGGTGTTCAGCGGCCACTCGAATCCCTACCTGCGCACCGACTTGATGGTCAGCATGGCTGGGGAAAATCGACTCCAACTGAGCGCCCGTGGGCAGTTGCAGGCGGTACAAGGTCGAGGCGCCGAGGAAGGTCTTGCCGACGATCCGCGCTTTCAACGCACTGTCCGGTGCGTAGACAATGTCATCCGGGCGCAGCAACACATCCACCGCGCCACCCGTTGGCCAGGTGTAGGCGCGATTACCGCGCAGGTCACCCAGTTCGGTGCTGACCGATTCCGGTGAGCTCAATTGACCCCGGATGAAATAGCCTTGGCCGATAAAGCTCGCGACGTAAGGTGTCTGTGGTTCGTGATAGAGGTTGTAGGGCGTGTCCCACTGCTCAAGACGGCCCTCCTTGAAAACCCCCACATGGTCGCTCACGGCGAAGGCTTCTTCCTGATCATGGGTGACCAGAATCGCGCTGGTGCCGCGTGCCTTGAGAATGTCGCGCACCTCATGGCTGAGCTTGCGCCGCAGCTCGCCATCAAGGTTGGAGAACGGCTCATCCAACAGCAACAGTTGCGGCTCCGGCGCCAGGGCGCGGGCGAGGGCGACGCGTTGCTGCTGGCCGCCGGAAAGCTCGTGAGGGAAACGCTTGCCGAGGTTTTTCAGGTTGACCAGTTCCAGCAGCTCGGCGACCACGCGGTCTTTTTGCGGGTGTTTGCGAATACCGAAGACGATGTTGTCGGCCACGCTCAAGTGCGGAAACAGCGCGTAGTCCTGGAACACCATGCCGATCCGGCGTTTCTCCGGTGCCAAGGTGAATCCCGCGCTGGAAATCACTTCGCCGGCCAGGCTGATTTCACCTTCGTGCACGGGCTCAAACCCTGCAATCGCGCGCAAGGTCGTGGTTTTACCGCAGCCCGAAGAGCCGAGCAGGCAGCCGATGTCGCCGGCGTTGAGGTGCAGGTTGAGGTTCTGCACCACCCGTTGATCTTGATAGCCGCACGCCAGATTACGCAGGTTAAGCAGTAATGGCTGGCTCATGCGTGGTGGTACGACGGCGGGACGAGGAATTCAAGCAGTGCCTTTTGTGCGTGCAGACGGTTTTCCGCCTGGTCCCAGGCCACCGAACGCTCATCGTCGAGCAGGTCGAGGCTGATTTCTTCGCCACGGTGAGCGGGCAGGCAGTGCATGAACAGCACGTTCGGCGCGGCCAGGTCGAGCAGCGCGCGGGTTACCTGGAACGGCGCAAACAGCGCCAGGCGCTTGGCGGTCTCTTCTTCCTGGCCCATGGAGGTCCAGACGTCGGTGCTCACCAGGTGTGCGCCGATCACCGCGTCACGCGGGTCGCGCACCACGGTGACCCGATCACCGGCCTGTTCCAGGAATCGCGCGTCAGGCTCGTAGCCTTCCGGGCACGCGACGCGCAGTTGGAAGTCGAACTGGATCGCCGCTTCTATATAACTGTTGCACATGTTGTTGCCGTCACCGATCCAGGCCACGGTCTTACCCTGGATCGAACCACGGTGCTCCAGGAAGGTTTGCATGTCGGCCAGCAACTGGCAGGGGTGCAGGTCATCGGACAGGCCGTTGATCACCGGTACCCGGGAGTTGGCGGAAAATTCGGTCACGGTGCTGTGGGCAAAGGTACGGATCATCACCGCATCGAGCATGCGCGACATGACCCGGGCGCTGTCGGCGATCGGCTCGCCACGGCCCAGTTGGGTGTCGCGCGAGGACAGGAAGATGGCTTGGCCACCCAGCTGGATCATGCCGGCTTCGAACGACACGCGGGTGCGGGTCGACGACTTCTCGAAAATCATCCCGAGCACACGGTTTTTCAAAGGCTCGAACAGTACGCCGCGGTTACGCAGGTCTTTAAGCTCAATGCCTCGACGGATCACGCTGAACAGCTCTTCGGGCGTGCAATCCATCAGGGAGAGAAAGTGCCTTGCGCTCATCATTAACTACCTTTTTGCAACAGACCGCAGATACTCAAAGCCTTGTTTATTGTTACAACGGGCGAGACCTGCGGCGAAAGCCGCACGGGGCGACGAAATAGGGGAAGGCGCGATCTTATAATTAAATGTCGCGTCTTACCAATAGGGCTACGGTTTTTAAGGGTGTTCAAGAAGGGCGCGAGAGCGCTTTTGAAGACTGATTCCTGACAGCAGCAGCTCATTTGTACACTGGCGCCGAGACCTTTTGCAATGTGTGAGGGCGGGCCCAGAGCGGGTTGTGTCGGTTTCAGCAACGGTGTGTAAGGTTCTGAAACATTTGCACATGCTTGGCCATGTCCTGGCCTGATGCTTGCCGATTCACAGGACGAACGTTGCTGGTGCCCACGCAGGTGACGGCCCATAGTTGGGCCAAAGCCCAATAAAAGAGACTGGCCATGACCAAGACTCTCCACCACCGTGCCTGCCATCTGTGTGAAGCCATCTGCGGCCTGACCCTGGAAACGACCCAGGCCGAGGACGGCACCCTGGCGATTACGTCGATCAAAGGCGACCCGCTGGATACGTTCAGCCGCGGGCACATCTGCCCCAAGGCCGTGGCGCTGCAGGACATCCAGAACGACCCGGACCGCCTGCACCAACCGATGTTGCGCGTGGGCAGCGAATGGCAGCCGATCCCCTGGGATGACGCGTTTGCGTTGGTGGCCGAACGATTGGCAGGCATCCAGGCCAGGCATGGGCAGAATGCGGTGGCGGTGTATCAGGGCAACCCCAGCGTGCACAACTATGGGTTGATGACCCACAGCAACTACTTCCTCGGTCAGCTCAAGACACGCAACCGGTTTTCCGCGACCTCAGTGGACCAGTTACCCCATCACCTCACCAGCCACCTGATGTACGGCCATGGCCTGTTGCTGCCGATCCCGGATATCGACCACACCGACTTCATGCTGATCCTGGGGGGTAACCCGCTGGCGTCCAACGGCAGCATCATGACCGTGCCCGATGTGGAGAAGCGCCTCAAGGCCATCCAGGCGCGGGGCGGCAAGGTGGTGGTGGTTGACCCTCGGCGCAGTGAAACAGCGGCGATTGCCGATCAGCATGTGTTCGTGCGGCCAGGTGGCGACGCGGCGCTGTTGTTCGGGTTGCTCAACACCTTGTTTAGCGAAAACCTGACCCGTGACAGCCATTTGCCGGTTGAAGGTCTCGACGACGTGCGCAACGCGATTGCCGGGTTTACCGCCGACGCCATGAGCCGCCAGTGTGCGGTGCCAGCCGAGCAGATCCGCCAGTTGGCACGGGACTTCGCGGCGGCGGACAAGGCGGTGTGTTATGGGCGCATGGGGGTTTCGACCCAGGCATTTGGCACGCTGTGCCATTGGCTGGTGCAGTTGATCAATCTGGTGACCGGCAACCTTGACCGCGTCGGTGGCGCCTTGTGCACCACGCCAGCGGTGGATTTGGTCGCCTCGACTGGCGGTGGGCATTTCAATCGCTGGCAGAGCCGGGTGTCCGGGCGCCCCGAATACGGTGGGGAGTTGCCGGTGTCAGCGTTGGCTGAAGAAATGCTCACCGAAGGCGACGGACAAATCCGCGCCCTGGTGACGGTCGCTGGCAACCCGGTGCTGTCGACGCCGAATGGCCGCCAACTTGAACAAGCCTTGGATGGGCTGGAGTTCATGCTCAGCATCGACCTCTATATCAACGAGACAACCCGTTACGCCGACCTGATTTTGCCGTCCACCTCGGCGTTGGAAAACGATCACTACGACACCACGTTCAATATGTTCGCTGTGCGCAACGTCACCCGTTTCAATCGCGCAATTCTGCCCAAGCCTGCGGGCGCGTTGCACGATTGGGAAATCTTTGTTGGCTTGGCCAAGGCCTTCGCGGCGCAGACCGGCGTCGCGCTCAAACCGACCATGGCACCTGCGCAGATGATCGACTTCGGGCTGCGCGCGGGAACGTACGGTGATGCATCCAGTCACCAGCTGTCGGTGGCGATGCTGGCGGATCATCCCCATGGCATGGACTTGGGGCCGCTCACGCCCAACCTCGCCGCACGCTTGAAAACCGCCAATGGCCAGGTGCAGGCGGCACCGGCAGTCATTCTCGCTGACCTGGCGCGTTTCACGGCGCAACCTGAGCCGGTGGCAAATGAGCTTCTGCTGATCGGCCGTCGCCATGTGCGCAGCAATAATTCGTGGATGCATAACTATCACCGACTGGTGAAGGGCAAGCCGCGCCATCAACTGCACATGCACCCGGATGACTTGGCCAGTCGGCAATTGAGCGATGGTCAGCGCGTGCGTGTCAGCTCGCGCATTGGCATGATCGAAGTGGAAGTGCTGGCCAGCCTGGACATGATGCCCGGCGTGGTCAGCCTGCCCCATGGTTGGGGTCACGGTCGCCCGGGCGTGCAGATGACCATCGCCAGTGGGCAGCCGGGGGCGAGTGCGAATGACTTGACTGACGAGCGGCAGTTGGACGAATTGTCTGGAAACGCCGCGCTGAACGGTGTGCCGGTGCAGGTGGCAGCCGCATAAGGCCCGAGCACCGCGCTGGAATTTTGCGTTACAATGCGCCACCGTGCCGACCTGTGAGTCGCGAAGTTCCTGCAGAGGTGTTCCATGGATATCATCGAAACGATCAAAGAGCAGATTGCCAACAACACCATTCTGCTTTACATGAAGGGCGCCCCGAACGCTCCTCAGTGCGGTTTCTCCGCGAAGGCGTCCCAGGCCATCATGGCGTGTGGCGAGAAATTCGCTTACGTGGATATCCTGCAAAACCCGGAAATCCGCGCCAACCTGCCGAAGTACGCCAACTGGCCTACCTTCCCACAACTGTGGGTAGCCGGTGAGCTGGTCGGCGGCAGCGACATCATCGTTGAGATGGCGGCTGACGGTTCGCTGCAAGCGCTGGTCAAAGATGCCGCGGAAAAAGCAGCAGCCAAGACAGAAGCGTGATGCTTTTGTAAAAAGCACTGCAATAAAAAGCCCCGCTTCTCGTAAGAGAGCGGGGCTTTTTTGTACCTGCGCGCCGTGGGTTATTCACCCATCTGCGATTGCAGGTAGTTTTCCAGGCTGACTTTGACGATCAGGCCCTCTTGGGTTTCCAGCCAGTCGATATGTTCTTCCTGGTCTTCAAGAATATCTTCCAGCAGTTCACGGCTGCCGAAGTCGGCCTTGATTTCGCAATGAGCGATGGCGGCCTTGAGGTCGCTGTGGCTCTTCTGTTCGAACTTCAGGTCGCTGATGATCATTTCCTGAGTGTGTTCGCCGATGTTCAGCTTGCCCAGGTCCTGCACGTTCGGCAGGCCTTCCAGGAACAGGATGCGCTTGATCAGCGCGTCCGCGTCCTTCATTGCCTTGATGGACTCTTTGTATTCACGTTTGCCCAGCTTTTCCAGGCCCCAATCGTCATACATGCGCGCATGCAGAAAGTACTGATTGATCGCGACCAGTTCATTGGCAAGGATTTTGTTGAGTTGCTGGATGACTGAGATGTCGCCTTTCATGACTGGGGTCCTGCCCTGTAATAGCTGTGTATAAGCCGGAGTTTGAGCGGCGAACCCCTTAGTGTCAAACCTAAGTTATTGAATAATAAATGAAAATTAATCTGAATAAGAATGTTTGTGTTCCGCGTCTTGGCGCTAACTAATTGAATTTCAGGCATAAAAAAACCGGACACCAGGTCCGGTTCTTTAAAACACGCTGATTTAAGCGTGTGTAAATTCTGCTGAATAGGGGAGCGCGGCCTGGGCTGTTTGCAATTGCGTCAGGGTCTCCCGTACCACTTGCTTGGCGAGGCAAGCGCATTTGCCACACTGGCTGGCAACGCCGGTGGTTTCACGTACTTCCTTGTAGCTGCAGCAACCTTCGTAGATTGCTTCGCGGATTTGTCCGTCGGTGACGCCAGTGCAGAGGCAGACATACATAAGGGAGAACCATCGCGGGTTTAAGGCTTAAGTGCGATGGATCTTAATGTTAACGAGAATGATTGTCAAAGTAGATTCGCAGGTCTTTCCGGCCTCAGCGCCGTCGCGCTGACGAACGGTTTTTTCAGTGTATGATGGTCGGTCTTTACGAAGCGTGACTGCGTCACAGGGCTGTCGCTTATAAACGGCAGACTTGGAGGCGGTCCTTTTACTTCAATCGTCACCCTTGCATCAGGAGATATCCAATGAGCGTACTCGTCGGCAAACAAGCCCCGGATTTCGACGTACCTGCCGTCCTCGGCAATGGCGAAATCGTTGACAGCTTCAAACTGTCTGAAGCCATCAAAGGCAAATACGGCCTGGTGTTCTTCTACCCGCTGGACTTCACCTTCGTCTGCCCTTCGGAGCTGATTGCTCTGGACCACCGCATGGACGATTTCAAGGCGCGCAACGTTGAAGTGGTAGCCGTTTCCATCGACTCCCATTTCACCCACAACGCCTGGCGCAACACTGCCATCAATGATGGCGGCATCGGCAAAGTCAAATACACCATGGCTGCCGACATGAAGCACGACATCGCCAAGGCTTACGACGTTGAGTCCGAAGGCGGCGTGGCGTTCCGTGGCGCGTTCCTGATCGACGACAAGGGCGTTGTGCGCTCGCAGATCATCAACGACCTGCCGCTGGGCCGTAACATGGAAGAGCTGATCCGTCTGGTCGACGCGCTGCAATTCCACGAAGAGCACGGCGAAGTGTGCCCTGCCAACTGGAAAAAAGGCGACAAAGGCATGAACGCTTCGCCAGAAGGCGTTGCGGCTTACCTGACCGAGAACGCTGGCAAGCTGTAAGCCACGTTCGACGCAAAAAAAACCGGCCTGAGAAGGCCGGTTTTTTTATGCGCCGGAAACGACCTCAGTCGTTGAAGTCTTCCCAGCCGCCCATCTGCTTCCAGCGATTGACGATGCCGCAGAACAGCTCGGCGGTCTTCTCGGTGTCGTAGCGCGCCGAGTGGGCCTCACGGCCGTCAAAGTCGATACCGGCGGCCTGGCAGGCCTTGGCCAGCACGGTCTGGCCATAAGCCAGGCCAGCGAGGGTGGCGGTGTCGAAGCTGGAGAACGGGTGAAACGGGTTGCGCTTCATGTCCAGTCGCGCCACGGCGGCGTTCAGGAAGCCCAGGTCAAAACTGCTGTTGTGGCCGACCAGGATCGCGCGTTTGCAGCCATTGGCCTTCAACGCTTTGCGCACGCCACGGAAGATATCGGTCAGCGCCGCTTCTTCACTCACCGCCATGCGCAGCGGGTGGTCGAGCTTGATCCCGGTGAACTCCAGGGCTGCCGCTTCGATATTCGCGCCTTCGAAGGGCTCGACACGGAAGAAGTGCGTGTGTTCCGGGAACACAAAACCCTGTTCGTCCATGCCGATGGTGGTGGCGGCGATTTCCAGCAGGGCGTCGGTGGCGCAATTGAAGCCACCGGTTTCTACGTCGATGACAACCGGCAGATAACCGCGAAACCGCTCGGCCATCGGGTGACGGGAACCGCCACCACTGTGCTCGTGTTCGTCATCGTAATGGTCTTCACTCACTTGCTTTCCTCCAGCAGGCGCCAGCGCAGTGTTTCACCGGCGCGCAGCGGGATAACAGTCAGCTCGCCAAACGGCAGGCTGGCAGGGGCGGTCCAGTCTTCACGAACCAGGGTAATACGGTCGGTGTTCGCCGGCAGGCCATAGAAGCGCGGGCCGTTGAGGCTGGCGAAACCTTCGAGCTTGTCCAGGGCATTGCGCTGTTCAAACGCTTCGGCGTACAGCTCGATCGCAGCAAACGCGGTGTAGCAACCGGCACAGCCACACGCGGCTTCTTTGGCGTGCTGGGCGTGGGGTGCGGAGTCGGTGCCGAGGAAGAACTTCGGGTTGCCGCTGGTGGCGGCATCGAGCAACGCCACCTGGTGGGTGTTGCGCTTGAGGATCGGCAGGCAATAGAAGTGCGGCCGAATCCCGCCCACCAGCATGTGGTTGCGGTTGTAGAGCAGGTGATGCGCGGTGATGGTCGCACCGACATTGGCCGAAGCTTCGGTGACGAACTGCACGGCATCCGCAGTGGTGATGTGTTCGAACACCACCTTGAGGGTCGGGAACAGCTCGACCACACGGCGCATATGTTCGTCGATAAAGATCTTTTCGCGATCAAATACGTCCACATCGCCACGGGTGACTTCACCGTGGATCAGCAGCGGCATGCCGACTTCAGCCATGGCTTCGATCGCCGGCAGAATCTTGTCGATACTGGTCACGCCGGAATCAGAGTTGGTGGTCGCGCCCGCCGGGTACAGCTTGGCGGCGTGCACGAAGCCACTGGCCTTGGCCTGGCGAATTTCTTCAGGCTGGGTGCGGTCGGTCAGGTAGAGCACCATCAACGGTTCGAAGCGGCTGCCGGCCGGTCGTGCAGCGAGAATACGCTGGCGATAGGCGTCGGCTTCTGCGGCATTACGCATCGGAGGTACCAGGTTAGGCATGATGATGGCGCGACCAAACGTGCGCGCTACATCAGCCACGGTTTGGGGTAACGCAGCACCATCGCGAAGATGAATATGCCAGTCGTCGGGACGCAGCAGGGTCAGGCGGTCGGACATTGGGGATTCCAGGCGGGTCAATCTGGTGGGAATGCTACCGGAAAAGACTCTTGCAGGCACTCGCTATCAAGTTTTGCGGGACGCTACCGATATCCCAAGGTATGCCTTAACGACGTATGACGCTTTGAAGTGTTGTAGAAACCAGTGGAGCCTCCCGTGCGCCAGCATTATCTAGCCCTGCTCAGTGTGTTCGCCAGCCTGCCTGCGATGGCCCTCACGTTTCAGACACGTCTGGAGAATATTGAGTGGAAGGTGGAAGGCGACCAGTTCGAGTGCCGCTTGACCCAGCCGATCACCGATTTCGGTTCGGGTGAGTTCGTGCGCCGGGCCGGCGAGCAGGCGACATTTCGTCTGAAAGCCTACAGTGGCGCACTCGGCGCGGGCTCGGCGACCTTGTTGGCCGCCGCTGCCCCGTGGCAGCCGGGCCGCGGTGATATCAACCTCGGCGCTGTGCGTGCCGGCAGTGGCGACGTGTTGTTCAATAGCTCTCAGGCTCAGGCCGGGCGATTGTTCATGGGCTTGCTGGAAGGGCGCAGCCCGACTGTGCGGCATTACGGGCGCGAAGGTGGCTACTCGGAAATTCGTCTGCTGCCAGTGAAATTCAACAAGGCCTACAACGACTATCAACTGTGTACCACCAAGCTGTTGCCGATGAATTACGATCAGGTCAAACAGACCGAAGTCGGCTTCCCCGGTGGTGGCATTGAGCTGGATGCGACGGCCAAGAAGACGCTGGCGGTGATTGTCGCGTTCATGAAAGCCGATCCGACGGTCAACCATATCGAGTTGAATGGCCATTCGGACAACAGCGGCAACCGCCTGACCAACCGCGACGTCTCACGCCGTCGTGCGCTGGCGGTCATGGACTACTTCAAGGCCAACGGCATCCAGGAATCGCAGGTCACTCTGCGTTTCCACGGTGAAAGCTATCCCCTGGCACCCAATACCAATGCCGCCAACCGGGCGCGTAACCGTCGCGTGAATATTCAGCTCGAACGGGTGGCAGCCCCCGAGAAACCGGCGCCTCAGGCGACTGGCCCGAGCAACCCTGCACACACGTCATAAAATGCGCTCATAAGGTGCGACCATCGGTCGCCCGCTCGACATAATCTGTCGCTTTATCTTCATTTGCTGTCGCGCCTCTGTAAATTCACGGTTTTGGTCGGTAGAATCGACGGCTTTCCGTACAACCCCGTGGAGTGATGGCATGGCCGACGTAAACAAGGTCGTTCTCGCGTATTCCGGCGGCCTGGACACTTCGGTGATCCTCAAGTGGCTGCAGGATACTTATAACTGTGAAGTGGTGACCTTCACCGCTGACCTGGGTCAGGGCGAAGAGGTCGAACCTGCACGTGCCAAGGCGCAAGCCATGGGCGTGAAGGAGATCTACATTGACGACCTGCGCGAAGAATTCGTCCGCGATTTCGTCTTCCCGATGTTTCGCGCCAACACCGTCTACGAAGGCGAGTACCTGCTGGGTACTTCCATCGCACGTCCGCTGATCGCCAAACGCTTGATCGAAATCGCCAACGAAACAGGCGCCGACGCCATTTCCCATGGCGCTACCGGCAAAGGCAACGACCAGGTGCGTTTCGAACTGGGTGCCTACGCGCTCAAGCCTGGCGTGAAAGTGATTGCCCCTTGGCGTGAGTGGGACCTGCTGTCCCGTGAAAAGCTGATGGATTACGCTGAAAAGCACGCCATCCCGATCGAGCGTCACGGCAAGAAGAAGTCCCCGTACTCGATGGACGCCAACTTGCTGCACATCTCCTATGAAGGCGGCGTGCTGGAAGACACCTGGACCGAGCACGAAGAAGACATGTGGAAATGGACCGTCTCCCCGGAGAACGCTCCTGACAAGGCCCAATACCTGGAACTGACCTACCGCAACGGCGACATCGTCGCGCTGGACGGCGTCGAAATGACCCCGGCCACCGTGCTGGCGACCCTGAACCGTATCGGTGGTGAACACGGTATCGGCCGTCTCGACATCGTAGAGAACCGCTATGTGGGCATGAAGTCCCGTGGCTGCTACGAAACCCCGGGCGGCACCATCATGCTGCGTGCTCACCGCGCCATCGAGTCCATCACCCTGGACCGCGAAGTGGCTCACCTCAAAGACGAGTTGATGCCCAAGTACGCCAGCCTGATCTACACCGGCTACTGGTGGAGCCCAGAGCGTCTGATGCTGCAGCAGATGATCGACGCCTCCCAGGCTCACGTGAACGGCGTGGTGCGCTTGAAGCTGTACAAAGGCAACGTGATCGTTACCGGTCGCAAGTCTGATGAGTCGCTGTTCGACGCCAATATCGCCACCTTCGAAGAAGACGGCGGTGCTTATAACCAGGCGGACGCGGCAGGCTTCATCAAGTTGAATGCGCTGCGCATGCGCATTGCTGCCAACAAGGGTCGCAAGCTGTTCTGAGTGTTCCCCTCGTTGTGAAAAATGGCCCCTTGTTCAAGGGGCCATTTTTTTTGCCTGGCTATAAAGACGCGCGCTTTAAATAGGGCGTGATGTTTATCGTTTGGCGAGGTTGTTTAAGTTTTGTTGAATATCGAAGTTGAGAGTGGCGCCACCCTTGGTGGCGTGTTTATTTCTGCGTGGATGAATGAAATTTTTACACCTGAATAGGAACTATGTCTTACAGAAGATTCACTACGTAAGTAAGGTGAGTGTGTAGGTCGCTGAATATTCCGTAGGAAATAAGGGTGTAAGCAGGTATGTTGTATGGAACTGAAACCGTTGATTGTATTTCACCTGCTCACTCGCCTGGCCGCGACAAGCAAGGGGCGTTTCCTGAAAACCCTGTGCGGTGCATAGACGGCGTACCGCTTATGTGCCGGATGTTTAACTCAAGATATGTATGGCCCCGGAAAGTTCTGAAAGTCTCCGTAAAACCGGATGCGCCTGAAGTTGTGATTTTTTGTAGGGTAATTCCTATATCGTTGTGGGTTGGGTCTCTGCTTGCTGTTGCTTGGGGGGGAGCGCTATGCCAACTAGGAAACGACTAGGCTATTGTGCTTGCTCTAAATAATTCGAACAGCGAAATTGGACTTTCTCATGAATAAAGTGCTGATCGTGGATGATCATCCCGTCATTCGTCTTGCTGTGCGCATGCTAATGGAACGTCATGGTTATGAAGTCGTTGCCGAGACTGATAACGGCGTCGATGCGTTGCAACTTGCACGGGAACATGTGCCAGACATTGTCATACTGGATATCGGGATACCCAAGCTTGATGGGCTGGAAGTTATTTGTCGCCTGGCGTCTACCAAGCAGCCTGCGCCCGTCAAGGTGCTGGTGCTGACATCTCAGGCGCCCGGCCATTTTTCGATGCGCTGCATGCAGGCGGGGGCGGCTGGCTACGTATGCAAGCAACAGGATCTAACCGAGTTGTTGAGTGCCATCAAGGCGGTCCTCTCCGGCTACAGCTATTTCCCTAACCAGGCGCTCAACTCGGTGCGCTCCACCATGGGCAATGCCAGCGAAGCGGACATGGTCGAACGCTTGTCGGGTCGTGAGATGATGGTGTTGCAGCAACTGGCCCGTGGCAAAACCAACAAGGAGATCGCAGACGGTATGTTCCTGAGCAACAAAACCGTCAGTACCTACAAGACTCGTCTGTTGCTCAAGCTCAATGCGCGTTCGCTCGTGGATCTGATCGAGCTGGCCCAGCGCAACGGCCTCGTGTAGGGCGGGTGCCATTGCGCACCGAGCTCGAACCACCGGCAGAAAAAAGCCTCCGTCAGGGAGGCTTCCGGTCGTCAACGGGTCGATCAGAGATCGAAGTCGTAATCGGCCAGTTGTTTTTGCAAGCGTCGCTCTTCCAGAAGGTTATCGATAGTGCGGCGTTTGCTCAAATTGGTCTTGGCCACCTCTGCAACAGGTGCGTCCCCATCGTCATCCGACTCTGCAACGAGGTCGTCGTCTACATCCAGTTGTTCTTTGCCAGTGCTCATAAGGTTAACTCCAGGCTAAGACTGCCGTTGGCGCTCCTTATAACGATAATCCATGAACGGGTAAAAAAGATTTTTTCAATCGACTGATCGAGAAAACCAATGATCCCTCAATCGTCGGACGTCTTGTCCTTGTATTCGCACAGGTCTTCGATACGGCAGCTGCCACAGCGGGGTTTGCGGGCCTGACAAACGTAGCGCCCGTGAAGAATCAACCAGTGGTGGGAGTCGAGCAAATATGGCTTGGGCACGAACTTCATCAGCTGCTTTTCTACCTCCACCACATTCTTGCCGCGGGCGATGCCGGTTCGGTTGCTGACGCGAAAGATATGGGTGTCCACCGCCATGGTCAGCTGCCGAAACGCGGTATTGAGCACGACATTGGCGGTTTTGCGACCCACGCCGGGGAGTGCTTCCAGGGCTTCGCGAGTTTGTGGCACTTCGCTGCCATGCAACTCCACCAGCAGGCGGCAGGTTTCGATGACGTTCTTGGCCTTGCTGTTGTACAGGCCGATGGTCTTGATGTACTCCGACAAACCTTCCACGCCCAAGGCGTAAATGGCCTCAGGCGTGTTGGCCACCGGGTAAAGCCTGGCCGTAGCCTTGTTAACGCCCACGTCAGTGGATTGGGCCGACAAGATCACCGCAATCAACAATTCGAACGGCGAAGAGTAGGCCAGTTCGGTTTTGGGCTCCGGATTGTCTTCGTGAAACCTGCGGAAAATTTCCAGGCGTTTTGCGGCGTTCATGGGGCAGGCGTTTCCTTGCAGGCGGTCAACGTGGTTTTCAAATTAGGCGCAGGCTTTGCAGGATAAACCATCGCCAGCACAGCCGGCAGCGCCTGTGGCCGATCAGGCGCCGCTATGGGCGTCCACTTGGCGCTGTGCATCATCCAGCTTGCGTTGTGCGGCTTTCAGTTCATCTGCGCTGACGTCCGCTTGGCGTTGTAACTTGCTCACATCGGCCCGGGCATAAGCCAGGGCGGTTTTCAGCTGACGCAGTTGGGCGTCGATGGGGCGTTTTTCCACGCGCTGCAAGGCTGGCCGGGGTTGCTCACTGCCAGCTTCGGCGTCATGCAAGGCTTGCTCTGCGCTGGACAGCGCGGCGCTCAAGGTTGCCAGTTGCTGTTCGTCAGCGTTCAGGTCCTGCGCTTTTTTCAGTTCGGCGCGACGCATGGCAAGCTGGATTTTGGCGCGTTTGAGCGCCGGGTCTTTTTGTGGCGGCAGGGGCGCCGGGCTGCTCACTTCCAGGGTTGCAAGTGCCTGCTCTGCCGCTTCGAACTGCTGTTGCAGGACGATCAACTGCGACTGTTGCTCAAACGTCGGTGGGTGACCAAACGCCTTCAAGGACTTGTGCAACTGGGCACGACTCATTGCGACAGTGATTTTGGCTTTCTTGACCGCCGCATCCCTGGCCGCTTGAGCGGTATCAGCCTGTACGGGCGCAACCGGCGTTGAGCGCTTGGCCCGAGCCAGTCGTTCGGCGAGCTTGTGCGCTTCTTCCCGTTGCAGGCGCGCACTGCGTTGTTCATAGCGTCGCCGCGCGCGGTCGCGCTTGAGGCCACGTTCCTGGCGTTGGTTGTCATCAGCCGCCAGGCCGCCCACAATCGGCACCACATTGGCCGCAGGGCGCATCTCGATGCAGTCGACAGGGCAGGGCGCGACACACAGGTCGCAACCTGTGCACTCATCCATGATGACGGTGTGCATGAACTTGGCGGCGCCGACAATCGCATCCACCGGGCAAGCCTGGATGCATTTGGTGCAGCCGATGCACTCGGCTTCGCGAATATAGGCGACTTGTGCTGGGGCCTCGCCTCGGCTGGTGTCCAGTTCCAGCACCGGCACACGTAGCAATTGTGCAAGCCCTGCGATGGTTTCCTGCCCACCGGGCGGGCACTTGTTGATCGCCTCGCCAAGCGCGATGCCCTCGGCGTAAGGCTTGCAGCCCGGGTGCCCACACTTGCCGCATTGGGTCTGCGGCAGCAGCGCGTCGATACGTTGAATCAGAGTCATGAGGGAATCACTGGCATGCCGGTTAAGCAAACAGGGCCTGTTGTGGTGGGCAGGCCTGTCGTGGCGAGCGGGCTTGCCCCGCGTAGGGCTGCGAAGCGGCCCTACTGAGGGCCGCTGCATTTTACACCGATGGAACCGGGTGCCCGGTTTAGGGCTGCTGGGTGCCACAGCGCGGGGCAAGCCCGCCCGTCACAACAGCCTTCTCACCACACCGTATTACTTGATGCGTTGACCCGGCTTGGCGCCGCTGTCCGGGCTCAGCAAGTAGATTTCTTCGCCGCCAGGGCCAGCCGCCATCACCATGCCTTCGGAAATGCCGAACTTCATTTTCCGTGGTTTGAGGTTGGCGATCATCATGGTCAGGCGACCATCGAGCTTGGACGGGTCTGGATAAGCACTTTTGATCCCGGAGAACACGTTGCGTTGCTCGCCACCGAGGTCGAGGGTGAGGCGCAGCAGCTTGTCGGCCCCTTCCACGGCTTCGGCCTTGACGATCAGCGCGACACGCAGGTCCACGGCGGCAAAGGCGTCGAAATCGATTTCCGCGGAAATCGGGTCCTTGGCCAATTCACCATTGCCGGCCGGTGCCGCTTCGCCGGTATCGGTCTGGCTGGCGACCAGGTCTTCTTTCGAAGCGTCGGTCATGGCCTGGACTTTCACTGGGTCGATACGGGTCATCAACGGCTTGAACTCGTTCAACTGATGGTTGCTGAGCAAGGTGGCGTGGTCGTTCCAGACCAGCGGTGCAACGTTGAGGAACGCCTCGGCATCGGCGGCCAGTAACGGCAGCACCGGTTTGAGGAAGATCACCAACTGGCGGAACAGGTTGACGCCCGTGGCGCAAATAGCCTGGACTTCAGCCTGCTTGCCTTCCTGCTTGTTCAGCGACCACGGGGCCTTGTCGGCGATCCAGGCGTTGGCGCGGTCGGCCAGGCCCATGATCTCGCGCATGGCGCGGGCAAAGTCGCGGGCTTCATAGGCGTCGGCAATGCTTGGCGCGGCAGCCAGGAACGCCTCGGTCAGCTCCGGTGCGGCGTTTTCGGCCACCAGCAGGCCGGCATTACCCTTATGGATAAACCCGGCGCAACGGCTGGCGATGTTGACGACTTTGCCGACCAGATCCGAGTTGACCTTCTGTACGAAGTCTTCCAGGTTCAGGTCCAGGTCGTCGACGCCACGGCCCAGTTTGGACGCGTAGTAGTAGCGCAGGTATTCCGGCGACAGGTGGTCCAGGTACGTGCGTGCCTTGATAAAGGTGCCACGGGACTTGGACATCTTCTGGCCGTTGACCGTCAGGTAGCCGTGAACGGCAATGCCGGTCGGTTTGCGGTAGCCCGAACCTTCAAGCATCGCCGGCCAGAACAGGGCGTGGAAGTTGACGATGTCCTTGCCGATGAAGTGGTACAGCTCGGCGGTGGAGTCCTTGGCCCAGAAGGCATCGAAGTCCAGCTCCGGCGTGCGGTCGCACAAGTTCTTGAAACTGGCCATGTAGCCGATAGGCGCGTCCAGCCATACATAGAAGTACTTGCCTGGCTCGTCCGGGATCTCGAAACCGAAGTACGGTGCATCGCGGGAAATGTCCCACTGTTGCAGGCCGGCATCCAGCCATTCGGCGATCTTGTTGGCCACGGCGTCCTGCAGGGTGCCGCTGCGGGTCCAGGTTTGCAGCATCTGCTGGAAATCCGGGAGCTTGAAGAAGAAGTGCTGGGAATCCTTGAGCACCGGGATGGCGCCGGAGATAGCCGACCGCGGGTTCTTCAGGTCAGTCGGTGCGTAGGTGGCACCGCACTTCTCGCAGTTGTCGCCGTACTGGTCTTCAGTGCCGCATTTAGGGCAGGTGCCCTTGATGAAGCGGTCGGCCAGGAACATTTTCTTTTCCGGGTCGAAATACTGCGTGATCGAACGCGTGGCAATGTGCCCGGCGTCGCGCAAACGCGTGTAGATCTGGCTCGACAGCTCGCGGTTTTCGTCGGAGTGGGTCGAGTGGAAGTTGTCGAAATCCACCAGGAACTCGGCAAAGTCGGCGCTGTGTTCAGCCTGCACATTGGCGATCAGTTGTTCCGGGGTGATCCCTTCCTTTTCGGCGCGCAACATGATGGCCGAACCGTGGGCGTCGTCCGCGCAGACATAAATGCATTGATTGCCGCGATGCTTCTGGAAGCGCACCCACATATCGGTCTGGATGTACTCAAGCATATGGCCAAGATGGATGGAACCATTGGCATAGGGCAGGGCGCTGGTGACGAGGATCTTGCGTGGCTCGGACATGGGGCTCGGCTACTTGATGAAACGGAGGTCGGCCACTATAAAGCGCCGGGAAATATATTTCACCCCGTGGTGCTGTTTCTGAATCTTCCCAGGCCTGCGAAAGCATGCCGCTGGGCGGCCGGAACGGTTAGGATAGCCGCCTGTTTCAGTCAGTCTTTTTTCGGGAGTAGCCCATGAGCGCCGTCAATCGCGCAGCGGTGGAAGCCGTTCTTCGCCAATACACCGACCCCTATTTGAACCAGGACCCGGTCACTGCCGGCTGTGTACGAGCCATCGAGGTCCAGGGCGACCAGGTCTCGGTCCAGTTGGAACTGGGCTATGCCGCAGGCCTGTTCAAGAGCGGCTGGTCGCAGATGCTGCAAATGGCCGTCGAGGGCCTGGACGGCGTGCGTTCGGCCAAGGTCGACATTCAGTGCGTGATCGCCCCGCGCAAGGCTCAGGCGCAGATCCCGGGCCTGGCCAACGTCAAGAACGTGATCGCCGTGGCGTCCGGCAAGGGCGGTGTGGGTAAGTCCACCACCGCAGCCAACCTGGCCCTGGCCCTGGCCCGTGAAGGGGCCCGCGTGGGCATTCTCGACGCCGACATCTATGGCCCAAGCCAAGGCGTGATGTTCGGCATAGCCGAAGGCACCCGACCGAAGGTCAAGGACCAGAAATGGTTCGTGCCGATCGAGTCGATGGGCGTGGAGGTCATGTCCATGGCCTTCCTTACCGATGACAACACGCCGATGGTCTGGCGCGGGCCGATGGTCTCCGGTGCGTTGCTGCAATTGGTCACCCAGACCGCCTGGGGTGACCTGGATTACCTGGTGATCGACATGCCGCCTGGCACCGGTGATATCCAATTGACCCTGGCGCAGAAAGTCCCGGTGGCCGGTTCGGTAATCGTGACTACGCCGCAGGACCTGGCGCTGCTCGATGCGAAGAAAGGCGTCGAGATGTTCCGCAAGGTCAACATCCCGGTGCTGGGCGTCGTGGAAAACATGGCGGTACACATTTGCTCCAACTGCGGGCATGCCGAGCACCTGTTTGGCGAAGGCGGTGGCGAGAAGCTGGCGACCCAGTATGGCGTCGAATTGCTCGCCTCGTTGCCGTTGGCGATGGAGATTCGTGAACAGGCCGACGGCGGCAAGCCCACCGTGGCGGCCGAGCCCGATGGGCCGATCGCTATGATTTACCAGGAGCTGGCGCGTCACGTCGGCGCGCGGATCGTCCTGCAGGAAGCGGCGGCACCGGCGATGCCGACCATTACGGTCAGCGACGACTGATCCCGCTGAAGGAAAGAAGCCTCGACCTTGTCGGGGCTTTTTTATGCCTGTTGATCAGTCAACGGCCTTCAATGACTCATTTACGCAATTGCGCGTGTAAGCATTCACTTACTTTTTCGTAAGTGTTTGGTTTTTTTACCGGGCATGGACATCCCGAAATCTCGAGAGATTTTTCTATCTATTTGAAAAATAACAGTTATTTATACTTGATCAGGCGTTCAACTCTGCCTCTGCGCAGCCTGGATCCCGTTGAACTTCCCTCGGAACTCTCTAAGATCAGCCCTGTGTCCACGGATTGACACAGCCATCAAGGAACGATGGTTAAGGAACGTCGCAGGATGCGATTCATCAGGATGATGAAAAGGAATACAGGGACTAGGGAAAAAATGTGGGCGGGTCATACCGCCCCTTTTTTCGTCTGCAGGAAAGTGAAACCTACTCCGTAGAAACGCAAAAAGGCCCGCAAAGGGCCTTTTGGGAGCAACGACGCTATCAGCGCTCGAGTTGTGCAATCTTACCTTTCTTGCCATCCCAGTCCGCTGCATCGGGCATCGGATCTTTACGCTCAGTAATATTCGGCCAGATTTCCGCCAGATCGACGTTCAACTGAATGAATTCCTGCATCTCTGCCGGGACTTCGTCCTCGGAGAAAATAGCGACGGCCGGGCATTCTGGTTCACACAGGGCGCAGTCGATGCACTCATCCGGGTGGATAACCAGGAAATTCGGGCCTTCGTAGAAGCAGTCCACCGGACACACTTCGACGCAGTCGGTGTACTTGCACTTGATGCAGTTGTCGGTAACGACGAAGGTCATTTCTAATTTTCTCCTCAGGCGGCGGCAGCGAAACCCCTTATGGTGGGGCTCGCGAGGTTCGGGAGCGATAGTCTGCAGGCCAGGCTAAAAGCCCGCAGCATCCCAAACCGCGCGAGATTCTATCAGCTTGCACGCGTCTGCGTTATATCCGAGTCTTCAGTGCATATAACATTTCGAGCGCTTTGCGTGGCGTCAAGTCGTCCAAGTCAAGCTTGGCCAACTCATCCAGCACCGGATGGGGCAGGCTGGCGAACATATCGCTTTGATGTGGCGCGCTGGGTTTGTTGCTGGCTTTGGCCGGGCTGGCCACGGAAATCTCGTGGGGTAGCGCGGTTTCTTCCAGGCGGCTCAGGTGCTCACGGGCACGGGTGATCACCTCGCTCGGCACACCGGCCAACTGCGCCACAGCCAGGCCGTAACTCTGGCTCGCCGGCCCTGGCAGCACATGGTGCAGGAACACGATGCGTTCGTTGTGCTCGGTCGCATTGAGGTGCACGTTGGCCACCAGCGGCTCGCTTTCCGGCAGTACGGTCAGCTCGAAATAGTGCGTGGCGAACAGCGTATAGGCACGCAAATGCGCCAAACGCTCGGCCGCCGCCCATGCCAGCGACAAACCGTCGAAGGTGCTGGTGCCGCGACCGACTTCGTCCATCAGCACCAGGCTGCGCTCGGTGGCGTTGTGCAGGATGTTGGCGGTTTCGCTCATTTCCACCATAAAGGTCGAACGGCCACCGGCCAGGTCATCGCTGGAACCGATCCGCGTGAAAATGCGGTCCACCAGCGACAACTCGCAACTGGCCGCCGGCACAAAGCTGCCGATATGCGCCAGCAACACGATCAAGGCGGTCTGGCGCATGTAGGTGGATTTACCGCCCATGTTCGGACCGGTGATCACCAGCATGCGGGTGTCGTCATCCAGCGACAGGTCGTTGGCGACGAACGGCGTGGTCAACACCTGCTCCACCACCGGGTGACGGCCTTGCACGATGCGCATGCACGGCTCGCTGACAAACCGCGGGCAGTTCAAATCAAGGTTCAGCGCGCGCTCGGCGAGGTTGCTCAACACATCCAGTTCCGCCAGGGCGGCGGCGGTGTCCTGCAACGGCGCCAGGCGGCTGATCAAATCTTCGAGCAACGCTTCATAAAGCATTTTCTCGCGCGCCAGAGCGCGGCTCTTGGCCGACAGCGCCTTGTCTTCAAACTCTTTCAGCTCCGGCGTGATGAAACGCTCGGCACCTTTAAGGGTTTGACGACGCTGGTAATCGATCGGCGCCGACTCGGCCTGCTTGCTCGGCAACTCAATAAAGTAGCCGTGCACGCGGTTGTAACCGACCTTCAAGTTGGCCAGGCCGGTGCGGGCCTTCTCGCGGGCTTCCAGATCAATCAGGAACTGCCCGGCGTTTTCGCTCAGCGACTGCAGCTCATCCAGCTCGGTGTCGTAACCGGTTTTCAGCACGCCGCCGTCACGGATGATCGCCGGCGGGTTGTCGATAATGGCTTTTTCCAGCAGCGCCGCGAGGTCCGGGTAAGTACCGGCGGTCACGGCCAACTGTTGCAGGTGCGGCGTGTCGAGATGGGCCATCGCCGCTTGCAATTGCGGCAGCGCACCCAAGGCATCGCGCAGGCGCGCCAGGTCACGCGGCCGCGCATTGCGCAGGCCGATGCGCGCCAGGATGCGCTCGATATCGCCGATTTCTTTCAACTGCGGCTGCAGCGTTTCAAAGCGATAGCCATCCAGCAGGCAGGTAATAGAGGTCTGGCGCGCTTGCAGCACGGTCAAGTCGCGCAGCGGGCGGTTCAGCCAGCGGGTCAGCAAGCGGCTGCCCATGGCGGTCTGGCAACGGTCGACCACCGATTGCAGCGTGTTATCGCGGCCACCGGCCAGGTTAGTGTCCAACTCCAGGTTGCGACGGCTGGCGCCATCGAGCACCACGGTGTCGTCCAGGCGCTCATGGCGCAGGCTGCGCAAATGCGGCAGGGCGGTGCGCTGGGTTTCCTTGGCATAGCCGAGCAAACAACCGGCGGCGCCGATGGCCAGGGTCAGGTTTTCGCAACCGAAACCTTTAAGGTCTTGCACCGAGAACTGCTGGCACAGACTTTTCAACGCTGAATCACGCTCAAAATCCCACGGCGCACGACGCTTGGTCCCACGACGCTTTTCTGCCGGTAAATCCTTCGGCCAATCATCCGGAATCAACAACTCCACCGGGTTGATACGCTCCAGCTCCGCCAGCAGGTTCTCCCAGCCCTTGATCTCCAGCACGCTGAAATTGCCGCTGGTGATATCCAGCACCGACAGGCCGAACAAGCGCTCATCGCCTAAAACAGCGGCAATCAAGTTGTCGCGACGCTCATCCAGCAACGCCTCATCACTCACCGTGCCCGGCGTAATAATGCGCACCACCTGACGTTCTACCGGCCCTTTGCTGGTCGCCGGGTCGCCGATCTGTTCACAGATCACCACCGACTCACCCAGCTTCACCAGCTTGACCAGATAGCCTTCCAACGAATGGTAAGGAATACCGCACATCGGAATCGACTGCCCCGCCGACTGCCCGCGCGCGGTCAAGGTGATGTCCAGCAACTTGGCGGCCTTCTTTGCATCCTCATAGAAGATCTCGTAGAAGTCGCCCATGCGATAGAACATCAACTGATCAGGGTGCTGGTTTTTCAGACGCCAGTATTGCTGCATCATCGGCGTGTGGGAGGACAGATCGGACGTGTTTTTACTCATTGGGTAGTAGGCAAATTCGTTGAAAGTGATGGGGCAAAGGGCACGCTTGGTCCAGTGTCGATCAGTTAAAAATGCGGACGTCCAAACAAAGCAGGTCGAATGTGGGAGCTGTCGAGCTTCAGCGAGGCTGCGAAGGGATCGCTGCGCTTTACCAGCGGGCCGCAACGCCTGCATCGCTGAAGTCCAAAAGCTCCACGTTTTGCCCAATTGTGGTCGCGTAACTGATCGGCATCGGGCGCTTGGCCCAGCATTTTTGCGATGGGCGCAAGGTTAACACGCGAAGTCGGCCCTTCGCAGTTCACAAACGGCCAGGTAAAACACAAAAAAGGGGCGGCGCATTTATTCACATGCGCCGCCCCTTCTTACTTTCACCCTTACTGAATGTTGCTGGGCGAATCCAACACCTTCACCACATCATCAATCACCGCTTTCACCATCTCCTGCAAGTAATGGGACGCCCAGGCGTAACGGTCCGTCTCCTTGGTCATCGCCGCATCTTCTGCGAGCTGCTTGGCAACGTGAAGAAGGTCGGAGGCGTGGTGCAGGGCTTCGTGCAGGGAAACACCGCTGTTGACCCGGAATAGCGGTTGGTCGGAGTGAAAGGAGAAGGGGGTGACGCCGAGGGTAGTTAACGCAGACGGATTTGTAGCGGTCATCGGTAAAACTCCCATATCAATTGAGAGCTACCACATTCGTTATCAGGCGAATTGGGTGGCAGCTGTGCGCAGGCTGATAAACCGGAGATACAGGAACCCGGCAGACCCGAAGGTCTCCCACGCACAGCCGCCATTGCACGAAATGTTGGGCGAAAAAAAACGCCTGCAAATCGGGTTTTGAGGGCGCTTGGTGCGCCTGCATCTTGCCGGGTTATCAGGCCCGGTCGCTGAATTGGCAGCGACGGCGGGGAGGTTAGCGTGGTGGTGTGGTGGGTGCAACTAGGGAAATGAATATGTCGCTAAGCTGCTGTCGAAAAGCACATCGCGGCATGGATTATAAACGTGTCCCTGTGTGGTGACTAAATTGGCCCAATAAAAAGCCCGACTCTGGGTCGGGCTTTGAGAAGGAGGTTTGGTTGGAATCAGGCTCTTTTCGCCTCTGCCTTCATCATCACGAGATTCTGTTGCTTCGTCGCCTCAGTGAGAACCTCACTGTAAACGCGCTTTTTCTGATCAGATTTTGCGTCACGAATAAAGTCGGCAAAGGAGCTTTTTACGCCTTTGGACAAGCCCAGCTTGATCGAAATCATCAATGCGCTCCTGATGGTGGCCCGAGCATGGCCTCTAGATCGGCCCGCGTGTATTGCTCTGGGATATGGTAGTCAATCTTATCGACGCCCGCTTTGTAAAGCCGTCCAGAATTGTCGATGTGCTTGATGAGCAAATCCACGTGAACGTCGCTTCCGTACTCTAGCTTAAGCGCGTTCACTACGTCACGCGCTGCGAAGTACTGCTCGATAAAATGCTCTTTGCGAATTCTCCTGCCTTCGGCCTCCTCGCGGGCCTTCACAAAATCCCAAGCAAGCATGGGGTTTTGATATACGTACAAGATCTGTACGAATCGTCCTTTTTTCAATGAGCGTTCAACATTGCTCCTGGCGACCTTAAGGTTTGAAAAGGTGCCGTCGAGTAGGAGGGACTGCCGTTGATCCAACGCCTGGTCAATTATTTTTTCGACCAGAATCGAAACCCCGCGTTGGAAAAGCCACGAATTTGACCCTTGGTAAGCGGCAAACTCGTTGCGAAGTTCATCAGGATCGATTCGTAGAATGGGGGTGTCGGCGAATAGGTTTACAAGAGCGACTGAAGCCTCTGTTTTTCCTGCGCCGGGCGATCCAGCCATGAAGACGGATACTGGCGACTCCTCTGATGGGTAGATAGCTTTGTCTGTCAGGCGTCTGGCAATTGACTTTTTATTTGAGCGAGCGAAGCGCAGGGCGTCTTCTGAAATCTCAGTCTCTGCCGGTGTCATCCCGTCAGCGTCGGAAAATGCGGTCTGTTCCATCAAACACCCCCATCTGCTTCTTATAGTGCGTGAAAGACTATCACGCGGTTAAACCCTCGCTGCTGATCGAAACGTCACTTAATACATCCTTGTTTATGCACTACTTATGCAAATTAGCATTTGCCAATGCTGAAAACACCCTGCACTATCCCCCTTATGCAAAAACGCAACGTTTCAACCGTCTTAAGAGAACTCCTAGACCGCGACCGGATCTCCCCCACGGAGCTTCACCGGCGCACTGGCGTGCCTCAATCCACACTCTCGCGGATCCTCAGCGGCAAGATCGTTGATCCGTCGGACAAGCACATCTCACGCATCGCCGAGTATTTCCGCGTCAGCACCGACCACTTGCGCGGGCGCGCGGCGGTGGGGGCTTTGCGGGATGACGGGCGCGACCCGATGCATTCGGAACTCAAGGACATAAGCCTGTGGGACGACGACACGCCCGTTAATGATGACGAGGTGTCGATCCCCTTTCTGCGTGAGGTTGAATTGGCTGCTGGATCAGGAAGATTCGTCATCGAGGAAAGCGAGAAGGCCAGCTTGCGTTTCGGCAAGCGCAGCCTGCGGCATAACGGTGTGCAGTTTGACCAGGCCAAGTGTGTGACGGTGCGCGGCAACAGTATGTTGCCGGTGCTGCGCGATGGCGCGACGGTCGGGGTGAACGCGGGCAAGAGTGGCATTGGCGATATCGTCGATGGCGACTTGTATGCCATCAACCACAATGGCCAGCTGCGGGTGAAACAGCTCTACCGCCTGCCTTCGGGGATTCGCCTGCGCAGTTTCAATCGCGATGAACACCCGGATGAGGACTACAGCTTCCAGGATATTCAGGATGAGCAGATCAGCATCCTCGGTCATGTGTTCTGGTGGGGCATGTACGCCCGTTAACCTCCTTACGTAAGACAAAGCCCGCCAGTGCGCGGGCTTTTTTTCGCCTGTAGAAAACCGCCAAACCCTTAACCCACAAGGCCTGAAATGCACTCGTGCATTTCGATAGCTAAAATAAATGCATTAATGCATTGACTGTATATGCATACATGCATATTCTTCATCTCAAGCCAGCCAACAAGGCCTGGTGGAGGCGGCAAGGATGCTGCCAAGGAAGACAAGGAAGGCACGCAACATCGGCAAGGACGCCATCGAAGCGATGGCAGGGAAGCCAGGCAACACCGGCAAGGATGCCGACGCTCTTTAGTAGTACCGCTTCAAAAAAACAGGCAGCGATGAACCGGCCTTAACGGTTCAGAGGGTTGGCAACTGACCCGGGTGTGCAGCGTAAAGCACCAGAAGCAGTTATCCGGCAGACAGGGATCGTGGTCGGAAAAACATCTTAGGAAAGAACCGTACCGCGCCAGTAGCGCCGAACGTTCGAATCTGGACCGCATTACTGAAAAGCCCGGGCGACCGGGCTTTTTGGAATGCCTACCGATAAATGGACTTACCCAAACACCGGCCCGTTGCCGGTAATGCTCAGCCAGGAGGCGTGACATGACAAACGAGCAGCAAGCGTTAGCGGAAATGCCTATCTGGCTGGTGATCGTACTGGCCCTGATCGGCGGTGTATCCGGCGAAATGTGGCGCGCCGACAAGGAGGGCGCCCGTGGTTGGTCGCTGATCCGGCGCCTGGCCCTGCGGTCCGGGGCGTGCATGGTGTGTGGGGTTTCTGCCCTGATGCTGTGCTACGCCGCCGGTATGTCGCTCTGGACGGCCGGCGCCATTGGTTGCCTGACCGCCATGGCCGGCGCCGACGTGGCCATCGGCCTCTATGAACGCTGGGCCGCCAAGCGTATCGGCGTTAACCAAGGCTCCGGCCAGGACCCGCAATAACCGTTGCAAGGACGCTGATCAAAATGGACCTTATCGAAAAACCCTCCCAATTGCCCCAAGCCATTAGCGACGCACTGCGCGCCGCCTTCCCGGACTTGAAGGTCGGTAATCATCAGGACTTTCAAGGCACCGGGGATAAAACCGGCGTGCTGATCACGGTCGAGGGCAACGGCCCGGGCATTCGCTCCCGTGAGGGCCGTAAAGCTCACGCCTTGTCGATTTCGCTCAAGGCCATGGTCGCGCCGGGTGCATTGCCGTTCGATGCTTGCGATTTGGCCAGCCAACTGATGGATCTGGTGCTGGATAACCGCTGGAACCTGCCACGGGCTCAGTGTGATTTGCCGACCTCTATCGTTGCGGCTCCCTCACTGCGTGCCACCGCAGAAACGGACTACGACACCTGGACCGTTTCCTTCACGCAAACCCTCTATCTCGGACCGGTGCTGCTCAACGATCCCACGGGCCAACCGCTTTTTGCCCGCACTTGGGAAGTCTCGAATATCAACGACCCCGATCAATACAAACCACTGGCGGAGTAGCCCATGTTCGACGCGCTGTTACGCATGCAACTGGGGCCGATCATCGAGCGCTTGGCGGAGATGGAAACCCAGCTCGAAGACCTTTATCGACGCGCTGAAAGTTTCTGTCGGATTGGCACCTGCCAGGCAGTCGATGCCGCCAACAATAACTGCAAGGTCAGTCACGGTGACCTGCTCTCGCCATCGATCCGTTTTTTCAACCCCAGCGCGGGCGCGCAGACCGAAACCCGTATCCCATCGGTGGGCGAGCAATGCCTGTTGCTCAACTACGGCGGCGGAGAAGGTGGCGCGCAGTCTGTGGCCTTGTTCGGTCTTAACAGTAGTCTGTTTCCGCCGGTTTCCAGCGTTGCCTCGCTGACCCGCCGCCGCCACCAGGACGGCACCCAAAGCGAGTACGACGACGCCAGTCACACCTTCAACTGGGTCAACGGCCCCACCACCTTCAGCGGCTCCCGCGAACAGGTTGACATCAAGGTCGGCGCCGCCAGCCTGACGATCAATGCCCAGAGCATCACCCTGCAGATCGGCGGCACCCGCCTGTTGCTGGACGCCGGCGGCGCGCACTTCAGCGGCCCGGTGGTGGACCACCAAGGACGCGTCATCAGCCCCTGATAAGGACATTCCATGATTGGAGTCGACAGGAACACCGGGGCAGCCGTCGATGACTGGCTGCAATTCGTGCAGCGCGCCACCCGAGCGCTGACCACCCCCGTAGGCACTCGCCAGAAACGCCCGCTGTACGGCTCACTGATCCCGCAATTGCTCGGCCAGAACCTCGGCGACGACCTGCTGATCCTCGCCCAAAGCCACGCCGCGCAAGCGTTTTACAACACCCAGAACGGCATCGCCGACTTCCAGCCCCAGGTCATCGTCGCCACCCGCCAGGGCGCCGGTTTGTTGCTGCGTTTTGCCGGCACCTGGAAAAACCGCCAACAAACCTTCGAGGTCGTGACATGAGCATGCTGATCCCCGGCCAGAACCAACTGGCCGAACCGGCCATCATTACGGTGGATGAGTTCGAGCCGTTGCTGGCGGAATTCAAGGCGTTCGTGGTCGATTACGTCGCCACCCGCGCGCCGCAAAGCGCGGCCAAACTCAAGGTCAGCCTCGACAACGAAAGCGAGTTGCTGACTCTGGCCCTGGAAGCCTTTTGCGTGCGGCTGCAAACCCATGAACGCAAGTACAACGCCCGCATCAAGCAGATGCTGGCGTGGTGGGCCACCGGCAGCAACCTGGATGCCCGCCTGGCCGATATGGGCCTGGAGCGCCAAGTGCTTGACCCTGGCGACCCGGCTGCGTTTCCACCCGTACCGCCGACGTTGGAAAGCGACGACGACGCACGCCTGCGTTATTACCTGGCGCCACATGCCCCGGCAGCGGGTTCGCGAATGCAGTATCGGCGTGAGGTTTTCACTCTGGGCGAGCGGCCGTCGGTGAAAGTGCAAAGCGCAACGCCCGGCGTGGTAACCGTCAGCTACACCTTTGACCCGGACGGGTATGCGGCGCAGGTCAAGGACGGCAATGGGCGTCGCACCGCGCCCGGCGAAGTGATGGTGACTGTGCTTTCAAGGGAAGGGGATGGCACGCCGTCTGCCGATTTGCTTGACGGCGTTCGACGCCATTTCGCACGGCCGGATGTACGACCGGAGACCGACCTGGTCAGCGTACAAGGCGCGCAAATTTTGCCTTACAAAATCCGCGTGGTCGCGAAGATCAACGCCGGCCCGGATTCAGGGCTGACGCAAGTCGCCGCGCAGAAACTGCTGCAGGACTACGCACAGTCCTGTCATCGCCTGGAAGGGCGGGTTGATCCGAGTTGGATTGACTATGCGATTCACAGTGCAGGGGCTGCGCAATTGCAAATTCTTGAACCCCTGGCGCCGATCATCTGCACCGCGTTCCAGGCGCCGTATTGCACGGGGGTTGAAGTGGAGGTGCATACGCTATGAGTGAGCCAAAAGCGAGTTTGTTGCCGGCCAATAGTTCGCCGCTGGAAAAGGCGTTGGACCAGGGGTTTGGCAAGTTGCTCGACCGCGTGACGCCGCCGTTTCCGGCGTTGATGAATCCGCTGCAAACCCCGAGCGAGTTTCTTCCTTATCTGGCCGCCGATCGTGGTGTCAGCGAGTGGGATGCGGACGCCAGCGAGGCGGAAAAGCGGCTGACCGTGGCTTTGTCCTGGCAGATCCAACGCCAGGCGGGCACGCCCAAGGCTTTGAATCATGCAGTGGAATCGCTGGGGTTCACCCCAAACATCAGCGCCTGGTATCAACAGCGACCGTTGGGGCTGCCTTACACCTTCGATGTGCAGGCCATCATCGGGCGCAGTTGGTCCAGCGGCGACCACAACCGATTGATTCGGCGTATCGATGCGGCGAAAAGCGAGCGGGACCAGGCGACCATCACCATCGTGCATGAAACAGACGGCGGGCTTGCGTTCACTCAGGTGCTACATGCACCGCTATGCGATGGCGAGCTTTGCCTGCACGGCGCACTGCCTGAGCTGGGCTTGATTGCGCGATTTAACAGTGCCGGTGTTGCCCGGCACTACACCATTAACGACTACGACCTCAGGGCGCAGCCATGACAGATGACATTACGCGCCTGGTGCGCTTCACCTCCAAAGGTTTGGATGAAGTACTGCAGGCAAAGAACCAGGGCTTGAAAGGCGAAATCACCCACGTTGGTGCTGGCACCGGCCGCTACAACCCGGATGGCACAGAAGTGGCCTTGCGTGATGAGCGCCAACGGGTCGCCATTGTGGATTATGAGGATTTGGGCGACCGGCAACTCAGGATGGCTGCGCTGCTTGATGGCGAGGCTGAGTATGAAATTGGCGAATTTGGGTTTTATCTCGCCAGTGGGACGTTGCTGGCGGTGTATTCCGTGGCGGGGAAGTTGCTGACGTATAAAGCGGCGGCGGCTCGGGTGCTTCAACGATTTACATTAGATATTTCGCCTTTGCCGTCGGACAGTCTGACGGTGGTAGTGGGCAATGAAAACCTCAATGTCTTGATGACTGAGGAGTTTGCGCAGCTTGCCGCGGCGAGTGTCGATAACATGGCGCGGCATGTGGGGGTGTTGTTGCGGGTCATGAGCATGGAAGTCAAATAGCCAATGTCTTTGGGTGTTGGGAAAAACGACGTTTTACAAGGAGCGTAAAAGATGAGTTTGGAAACGGTAATCGCCGGTTTGGTGTCGGCGTGTAATGCACTAACGGATACAGTAACTAAAAAGATATCATTGATCGACCAGAAAGTAATTACGGCAACTGAGCAGGTGCCAGCGACTGTTCGAGCTGAAGTTAACAAGGTTCTGTATGTGGACTCCTCCAGTGGCCTGGACACTAATAGCGGTCTTACGCAAGATAAGCCACTTAAGACCATCGCTGCTGCGGTTGGCAGGGTCATGTTGTGCGGCTCCGCAACTATTTTTCTGCGTCGTGGAAAGGTCTATGAGGTAGGTCGTGGCTTGGGCGGAACCAATGTTGACAATATGTCGCTTCTATTCATTCCGTATGGGACAGAGGCTTCTAAGCCAATCGTTCGAGGCGCGTTGGTGCGCTTTTCTGAATCGAATGTCTACGTATGTGGTGGCTTCTCCGCTATCACGGAAATGTCGATTAAGTTCACCGACTGCCGAATAGAAACCGGCCTGGCGAATGGCGTTTCACAATATGGCCCTGATTATGGCGGCTTGTTTTCTCGCGATGGAGGGGTGGGCGAAAGTGTCAGCTTTAAGTTGTTTTTTCATAAATGTGAGGTCGTGGTTCAGGACGTTCCACTGTTCAGCACGTACTACGGGTTTATTCAGCTAAGTCTCGCGCAAACGACCATTACCAAAGGCGGAGCCCAGACGACAATCGTCAATGTTGGTGTGCCCAAAATGGTTGATATCAGCACGGTGTCTATTGTTGGTTTCGGCACTGGGGCGACACTTGATAGTTTGCTTACCTTGGCGCCAGGTTCCTACACGGCCCGTCAAGCCTATACGACTATTTCCGCATAAGGAGCGTTTAAGTGAGAACAGTGAATTACAAGGGCTCGATATACGTCAATCCAGATGCAGAGAGTCTGGAAGGGATGGGTTTGTCGGCTGAAGATGCAACTGAGGTTATGGCACAACTGGTGAGTAACGAAGCCATCCAGCGTCGAGACGAACTGTTGCAAATCGCCGCGATACGTATCGCCCCCCTGTTGGATGCACAAGACTTGGGAAAGGCAACCGATGACGAGGGCGCACGGCTGCAAGCCTGGAAGCTGTATCGAATCGAATTGAACCGCATCGATAAGCAGGAAGGTTTTCCGGCCTTAATCAATTGGCCTGTAGCGCCAATCTAAGAACTGACATGACCGCGAAAGCGGTTTTTTTTCGCCCAATGAATTCCCTGCTTAAGGGGCATTTTTGCATCTGGAGAAATTTACATATGGCCAACCGCCAAACCTACACCGTCCTCATCCCATTCCCCATCGGAGGTGGCCACTGGTCCACCGCCGGCGAGGAGCTTGAGCTGCTGGACGTCGAAGCATCCGCCCTACGCACCGCTGGCCGCCTGGAATTGACCAGCGTCCTTAACTCCACCCCCAAGAAGGCTGACTAACCATGGCTGAGGTTCTTAACTTCGAGCACAACGGCATCACCGTGAATGCCACCGAATCCCCCGAGGCCATGGGTGGCCTTGGCGACAACGTCATCGGCCTGGTCGGCACCGCGCCGAATGCCCACGCGTCGATTCCAAAAAACGCGCCGTTTCGCATCAACAGCTTCACCACCCAGGCGCTGCTGGACCCCACCGGCGCGGAGTCGGGCACGCTGTTTCAGGCGGTGTACCAGATCCTTAAAGTGGTGAAGGTGCCGGTCTACGTGGTCATCGTGGAGGAGGGCGCAACCCCGGCTGACACGATCAATAACGTGATCGGCGGCAATGAGCCGACCACCGGCCGCAAGCTCGGCCTGGCTGCGTTGAGCAGCGTGCCGGAAGACCTGACCATCATCGGCGCCCCAGGCTTCACCGGCACCAAGGCCGTGGCCGGTGAGTTCGCCTCTTTCGGCAAGCGCATCAAGGCCCGTGTGGTGCTGGATGGCAAGGACGTTTCGGTCGCCGACCAAGTGACCTACAGCGGCGAGTTGGGCGGTGCCGACCTCGGTTTTGACCGTTGCCTGGTGGTGCACAACATGCCGTCGGTGTATTCCAAGGCGGCGAAGAAAAACGTGTTCCTGGCGCCATCCTCGTTGGCCATCGCCGCGCTGGCCAAGGTCAAGCAGTGGGAAAGCCCAGGCAACCAGGTGACGTTCGCCGAGGACGTTTCCCGCGTGGTCGAGTACAACATCCTCGACACGTCTACCGAAGGCGACCTGCTCAACCGCTACGGCGTGAGCTACTACGCACGCACCATCCTCGGCGGCTTTTCGCTGCTGGGTAACCGCTCCATCACCGGCAAGTTCATCAGCTACGTGGGCCTGGAAGATGCGATCAGCCGCAAGCTGGTCAAGGCCGGCCAAAAAGCCATGGCCAAGAACCTCACCAAGTCCTTCATGGACCAGGAGGTCAAGCGCATCAACGACTGGCTGCAAACCCTGGTCGCCGACGAAACCATCCCAGGCGGCAGCGTGTACCTGCACCCGGAATTGAACAGTGTCGAGAAGTACAAGAACGGCACCTGGTTCATCGTCATCGACTACGGCCGCTATGCGCCGAATGAACACATGATTTATCAACTCAATGCCCGCGACGAAATCATCGAGCAGTTCCTGGAGGACGTTCTCTAATGTTTACCAACCGTGTAAGACAGGCCATTGCGGCCACCCTTCAAGGCCTGCCGTTGTCCGCGACGGTGGAAGAGTTCGATCCGCCGAAGATTGAATTCGAGATGGAGCCCATGTCCGGCGGGCGCTTTATTGCCGAAGAAATGGCCAAGAGCGGCAAGGTGCTCGGTGCCACGCTGGTACTGCAAGGTGCGGGGCCGGAAATCATGCTGGCCCTGGGCGTGCGCCTGGGCGACGACATCTTGCTCAACGTGCGTGAAGCCGGGCAAGACCAGGACGGCAAGACCTACTTCACCTACCACACGGTCGGCGGCAAGCTCAAATCTCTGGTCGAGGCGAAGCTGAAGATGGGCGAGAAGGTCACCACTACGCTGGAATTGTCCTGCCGCACCTACAACCGTCTGGAAAATGGCATCTCGGTGATCGACATCGACGTGCGCACCCAGAAATTTGTGCTCAACGGCGTCGATATTCTTGGCGATGCGCGCCGAGCGGTACTCATGCCTTAAGGGCGACCGTGCTCTGAAATGGGCACCGTCAATGTGGGAGCCGGGCTTGCCCGCGATGCAGGCGACTCGGTGTACCTGGTGTACCGAGTTGATGCCATCGCAGGCAAGCCAGCTCCCACATTGACCGCGCTCAGCTTTAGATCTGCGCTGCTTTTCAACAACGCTCTACAAGGAATTGCCCCATGGCCTGGATGCCACCGCTGCACAGTCTGCTGTCCCCGATCACCGCCGACACCGGCGCGACGATCCAGCAGGTTCAGCTCAAACCGCTGTTCTACGCCGCGCAAAAAGCCGCGCTGGCCCGGGCCGGTGATGACGAGGACGACCAGTTTTTTGAATTGGCGAAACTCGCCACCGGCCTGTCGGAAAAAGAGCTCGACCAACTCAAGCGCCCGGACTACGTGAGCATCGCTCAGTACGTGCACGAAATGTCGACGCGCCCAGCGTCGTTCTTCCTGGATGAGCGCGAAGAAGCGACCCACGACCAACCGGTCCAACTGCTGCTGCCACTCGACGCAGCCGGCCGCACCCTCACCGAACTGCCCCTTGAAATGCCCGCCCTGCGCGCTACCAAAGTGATGAAAAAACTCGCCACCAACAAAGAGCGCGCCGAGTTCATCACCGCTCACTGCACCGGTTTGATGATCCCCGATCTCGCCGGCCTGACCGTACCCGACTGGACGGAACTGCAGGAGCGCATCGACGATTTTTTAAATCAACCGGCGGACTTCTTTCGCAGCGCGACATCGAAGTAATCCTCGATGTGGTGCCGCTGATCTACTCGGTCAATGAGGCGGAGATCCTCGACTGGGACGCCGGCAAAGCATTGCGCCGCTACGACATTGCGATCACTCGCCTTGGCGTTAAACAGGAGTAAGCGGGATGCAGAACAAGTATTCGCTCGCGAATGCCATGGCCAAGGATGGCCGTGACATTTTCGGTAGTGCAGACGGCGCAAATGATGCCGATATCCTCAGCTCAGGTGCGCTCGGGCCAGAAAAACCCGTCGACATAAAGGCGCTGGAACCGTTATCCGGGATGGTGCTGGAACTGGCCAATGCCGGCTTGAAACTTAATGAATTCGCACAGTCTTTGGGCGTATTGCGCGAGAACGTGGATTCCCTCGCAACGTCCTTATCCTCACTGAAGGCGGCTGATGCCCAACTGTTGAAAACCCAGGCGCGCACCGACACGACCAGGGTTGCCGAGTTTAAATCGACCCAGTCTGAAGACCGGCGCATTACCCGGGAAGCAATGACGGTGGGCAGCGGGCAGGTTCTCGACCCGGTCGCAGCACTTCGATATTCGAATGCCCACCGTTCGTTTGATGCGACGGCGACGTCGGATAAGTCGACAACGGTTCTGCGCGCGGAGTCCAGTGCCAGCGAAAAACGCCTTTCCAAGACGCTGGAGCCCGTGTCGGTATTGCTCGAGCCAACATGGCTGCAAGTGAAGACTGGCGTGATGAATACGGCCAATGATTTGGCCAGTGAATCGCCGGTTATGGCCAAGACGGTTAAAACGGCTGAGGCTGTAATCTTGCCGGTGGTTTCGCCGGTGGTTACCGGGTTTTTCTCGGGCTTGGGGGAGACGATCAAAACCCGGGTAACCGGCAATCTTATCGATGTGACGCTGGGTAAGTTGGGCGGTGGGGTTGGCAAGTTGTTCAAGGACAAGGGCTTTGAAAAGGAAAAGTCCTGCTGCTGTTCAGCCGCGGCCGAAAAGCCCATCACGAGTAGCCGTTCTGCACCGGGTGGTTCTTCCAGGAAAAGGAACTCCCGAAAACCACAGTCCGAAAATCCAAAAAAATCGCAAAACCCAAAAAAATCTCAAAACACACCCAAGAAGCAAATGTCTGCACCGAAACCTGCCGCCACAAGACGTTCCCCCGCAAAAGGCGGTGGTTGGGTTGCATCGCTGCGTGGCGTGGGCGAACGCCTTTCGAAGTGGTTTCCCCAGCAGCAGTCTGTCGGTTTCCATGCTGGGGCCGCGGCGCCAGGTTTACAGCCTCGCGCCGCCAGCACAAACAGGCGCAAGAAAAATACTGGTTCATCTCAATCATCCATAGGCAGAGGGCCTGGGTTGATCGAAGCGTTGGAGCGGGGACTTGTGCCGTTGCCCGCTGAAGGAAGTGCGAATACCCCGTCGCGCATGCAGCCCGTCAGCCGTGAGCATCTGCCCGCTCCAACGGCGCGCTCACTGAAAATGCCCGCTTCGGGCTTGTGGGGCGCGATGGGAAAACTGGAGTCGTCCGCCGCCCGGCGCCTCGGCCCGTTGAAGTACGTGGACACTGCCATGGATGTGGTTCAAGGCGTACGCAACGGCGACGCTAAAGCTGTCGGATCAGGCCTGAGCTCAGCGGGTGGCGCCTGGGCCGGAGCTTCTGCCGGCGCCGCTATCGGCACGCTGGTTTTTCCCGGTGTCGGCACGGCTGTCGGTGGTGCAATCGGCGGTTTGCTCGGCAGTGAGGCGGGCGCCTGGCTCGGTGACAAATTGTTCAGCTCAAGTGATCGCCTGCCTGCGCCCAATGCGGTGAGCAAGGAGCTCAACGCCGCGCGCACGGACAACGTGCAAGTCACGATTGCCCCGAGCATCCAGATCACCGGCGTCAACCCGGCCGATGCCCAGCAGGTCGTCAACCAAGTGATCCAGGCCCTGCAATTTCAATGCATGCCGATGGTCACCGACAGCCTGGGGATCCGGCGCAACGCGGCACTGGCCGATCCTTCAGGAGGTGATTGATGCGACAACAGATGGTACTCGGCGACTTTGTTTTTGGCTTATCCCGAGGCTTTGCCTATTCGTCGCTGATACGTACCAGCGACGGCGGCTGGAGTGACCTGGCGATCATTGCCAGCAAGTCCCAGTCGCGGCAGAGCGGCCAAAAGCTGGAAAAACTCACGTTCAGCGGCACGGCGATGTACGCCATCGGTATGCAGCGGCTGGACGAATTACGTGCGCTGCAAAATGCGCGGGCGCCATTGCCCCTGGTCGATGGCATTGGCCGTAACTGGGGCCTTTGGCGGATAAACTCGGTGACGGAAACCCAGAGCTATGTGATCGACGACGGCACCGCCATGCTCATGGCCTGGACCATGGAATTAGAGGAATTCGTCAATGCGTAGAGTGCGAAGTATTGCCGGTGATTCGGTCAACCTGCTGCTCTACCGCGAGTTGGGCCGTTGCGATGATGCAGCGGAAGAAACCCTTTGGCGCCTGAACCCTGGGATGGCCGAATACGGCCCGGTACTGCCGGCCGGCGTGTGGGTAATCGTGCCTGAACTGCCAGCGCGGCCGGCTGCTGTACGCCCCGTTCTGGCCTGGGATTAAGGAGGCTGCATGGCACAGGGATTCACACCGATCGTGGAGTTTTATGGCGCCAATGCGGCGCTGCTTAATCAACGGCTGATGCACTGGAGCCACACTGACGCTGCCGGCATTAAGGCGGATCGGCTGGAACTGACGCTTAATATTGAAGGCCTTGAAGGTTTGCCCACCCTGAGTGGCAAGATCGGCTTGCGTGCCGGTTATCTGGAGTCGGGGTTGGTGGAAAAGGGCGAATTTGTCGTCACCCAACGTACCCCGGTGCTGTTTCCCATGCGCTTGATGATCGTGGCCACAGCCGCGCCCTTCAGTGTGGTGGATGCAACGGGTTATCGGCAGCGTCGATCCGCCAGTTACGGTCCGACAACGCTGGGCGCGCTGTTTCGCCAGCTGGTCAGTCCTCACGGCTTTTCACCACGTGTGGCACCCGCGCTGGAGGGTATTGCGATTCCGCACATCGACCAGTCCAACGAGAGTGATATGGCGTTCATTTCGCGCCTTGCCAGAATCTACTCTGCGGTCACCAAACCGTTTAACGAGCTCTACGTGTTGGCCGAAGCCGGCCGAGTCAATTCGCTCTCCGGTCAGCTACTGCCGGAGGTGAAGCTGTCCGTGACGGAGGACAACCGCCCCGGTGAACAGAGCTTCATTACTGCCAAGCTCGACGAAACGTCCCGCGCGAAATACGAGGGCTGCCGCGCCAGTTGGTGGGATGCCTCCGCTGGCAAGCAGCGTGTGGTCCAGGTGGGCAATGCGCCGTTCAAAACCTTGCGTCAACGCTACCAGAACGCAGCCGAAGCCCGCGCCGTGGCCGAAGGCGAACTGCGCCGTGTGGGGCGTGAAGACTTGAAATTGTTGATCGATTGTCCCGGCAATCCGTTGTTGGCGGCTGAAGGGTTGTTGCTGCTGGATGAGACGTGGCCGCCATACATGCGGGGGCGATGGTCGATCAAACAGGTGGTGCATGTCGGCGACCCCGTGACGGGGTATCGCAGTTCGATTACGGCGTGTGGGTTATCGATATAGGCACTTTTCAAGAGTAAAACCCATGGTGATAACACTCCCCCAACTGCTTGACGTGATGCCGGGTGCCCGCCTTAGAGCGGGCTTTTTTTTAACGCCTTTAAATGCGGCGTTCGTTCGCTACGAGATAAGCAATGCGAAGCGCATCGCCGCCTTCCTCGCCCAGGTCGGCCACGAATCCGGCCAACTGCGCTACGTGCGTGAACTGGGCAGCGACCAGTACCTGAGCAAATATGACACTGGTGCCTTGGCCGAGCGCCTGGGCAACACGCCCCAAACAGATGGCGACGGCCAGAAGTACCGGGGCAGGGGGCTGATCCAGATCACCGGGCGTCGTAACTACCTGGCCTGCAGCCAGGCGCTGTTTGGTGATGATCGCTTGCTGCGCGAGCCCGATTTGCTGGAGCAACCGCAGTGGGCGTGTGAGTCGGCTGCGTGGTTCTGGCAGAGCAACGGTTTGAATGAACTCGCCGACAAGGACCAGTTCACCACTATCACCCGACGCATAAACGGCGGGCTCAACGGACTGGAGGACCGTTTGCAATTGTGGGCGCGGGCGAAAGCGGCGTTATGTGTTTCCTGGCGGGTTGTCGTCTGATCGGTGTTTGTCTGCTGAAGGTGGTGGTGTGACGGGGACAGGCTGGGTGATATGGCGCGCGGTTCGCACGGTAATCGGCTGCCCAGTGCCAGCCGCCGCCACCCCCGGCGGCGTGGTTAATGAAGCCCCGCGAGCCGGACTTGACCCGGCGCATGCTCAACGAATTATCGGCATCACCGACGACGGTGATAACGCCCTGATCGCCCTGCGTGCCTGCCAGGCTTATGTGCATGCCGTCGGGCGTTGGTTTCTTGATGCACTCTGTAACTTGCATGGCCGATGGGCTCCTGTAGGGTAGGCAAACCCCCGCCCATTCCTGGAGACGACCGTGAAGGAAATCACTCAACTGGCTGCTGAACTGGGTCGCCGTTTGCAGGTGCTCAATGCCCACGTCACTACTGCCGAGTCCTGCACCGGCGGCGGTATTGCGGAAGCGATCACGCGGATTCCGGGCAGTTCGGCCTGGTTCGAGGCCGGGTATGTCACGTACTCCAATCGACAGAAGACCCGGCAGCTGGGTGTGCCGGAAGCGTTGTTCCGCAAAGTCGGCGCCGTCAGCCAGGAAGTGGTGGAGGCGATGGTCAGGGGCGCGCAGGAAAAAAGCCTGTCGCGCTTCGCCGTGGCGGTCAGCGGTGTCGCGGGGCCGGACGGCGGTTCGCCGGACAAGCCAGTGGGCACCGTATGGCTGGCGTTTGGTGTTGGCGAGGACGTGAGCGCTGAGCTTGCGCACTTCCCCGGCAACCGTGACGAGGTTCGCCGACAAACGGTAAAGGCCGCCCTGGAGGGCTTGTTGCGACGAGCTGCAGTAGAAATCGAAAATCAGGGGTAGGCGATCCCGGATCTTTGTGGAACAATACTGTCTACTTATACAGGTGTTGGCCGTCAGGCCTTATTGATTACGTGAGGACTTTAATGGACGACAACAAGAAGAAAGCCTTGGCTGCGGCCCTGGGTCAGATCGAACGTCAATTCGGCAAGGGTGCCGTAATGCGTATGGGCGATCACGACCGTCAGGCGATCCCGGCTATTTCTACTGGCTCTCTGGGTCTGGACATCGCGCTCGGCATTGGCGGCCTGCCAAAAGGCCGTATCGTTGAAATCTACGGTCCTGAATCTTCCGGTAAAACCACCCTGACCCTGTCGGTGATTGCCCAGGCTCAAAAAATGGGCGCCACCTGCGCGTTCGTCGATGCCGAGCACGCCCTCGACCCTGAGTACGCCGGCAAGCTGGGCGTCAACGTTGACGACCTGCTGGTTTCCCAGCCGGACACCGGTGAACAAGCCCTGGAAATCACCGACATGCTGGTGCGCTCCAACGCCATCGACGTGATCGTGGTCGACTCCGTGGCAGCCCTGGTGCCGAAAGCTGAAATCGAAGGCGAAATGGGCGACATGCACGTGGGCCTGCAAGCCCGCCTGATGTCCCAGGCGCTGCGTAAAATCACCGGTAACATCAAGAACGCCAACTGCCTGGTGATCTTCATCAACCAGATCCGTATGAAGATCGGCGTGATGTTCGGCAGCCCGGAAACCACCACCGGTGGTAACGCGTTGAAGTTCTACGCTTCGGTCCGTCTGGATATCCGCCGTACTGGCGCGGTGAAGGAAGGCGACGAGGTAGTGGGTAGCGAAACCCGCGTTAAAGTGGTGAAGAACAAGGTGGCCCCGCCATTCCGTCAGGCTGAGTTCCAGATTCTCTACGGTAAGGGTATCTACCTGAACGGCGAGATGATCGACCTGGGTGTGCTGCACGGTTTCGTCGAGAAGTCCGGTGCCTGGTATGCCTATAACGGCAGCAAGATCGGTCAGGGCAAGGCCAACTCGGCCAAGTTCCTGGCGGACAACCCGGATATCGCTGCCACGCTTGAGAAGCAGATTCGCGACAAGCTGCTGACCCCAGCACCCGACGTGAAAGCTGCTGCCAACCGCGAGCCGGTTGAAGAAGTAGAAGAAGCCGACACTGACATCTGAAGCAAACGATGACTGTTGTACTCGATACACTCGTCGCCGTTCGGCGCACTGCGATGGACCTGCTCGCTCGCCGCGAGCATGGTCGAGTCGAGCTGACGCGTAAACTGCGTCAGCGAGGCGCAGAGCCTGAGATGATCGAAAGCGCCCTCGACCGTTTGACGGAAGAGGGGCTGCTGTCGGAAGCCCGTTACCTTGAAAGCTTTGTCTCCTACCGCGCGCGCTCCGGCTACGGCCCAGCGCGAATTCGTGAAGAGTTGAGCCAGCGTGGCCTGCAACGTGCCGATATCGACCTCGCCCTGCGTGAGTGCGGTATCAGTTGGCAGTCGCAGTTGGAAGATACCTGGCGCCGCAAGTTTTCAGGGCATCTGCCGATTGATGCCAGGGAGCGTGCGAAGCAAGGGCGCTTCCTGAGCTATCGCGGGTTTTCGATGGAGATGATCAGCCGCTTACTGAGCGGCCGCGACATGGATGACTAAGTGCTGAGCTGCTGAACTTTAAAGTGTGGGAGCTGGCTTACCTGCGATGTGGGCATTTCGGTATGCCCGTAGGATCGCAGTGATGCCATCGCAGGCAAGCCGGCTCCCACATCGAATCTGCTCCACCTGTAGATCCTGCTTAAAAAAAAAGGCCCACTATGAAAATAGTGGGCCTTTTTTTTTGCCTTGAAAATCACGCAGGCTCTGGCGTTACTCGCTGCTGCGTCTTCCCCTGAGCCTGTGCCCAGTTTTCCGGCAAGTTGATGTAATCCACCAACTCCCGCAATCGGCCCTGATCACGACCATTGAAGTTGAACACCAGCCGCGTCAAATGGCTGAACCTTGGTTCATCATGTTCCTCGCCTGTGTAAGCAAGCTGCTGGAACTCACCACTTAGCCGCAGGCTGGCAAACTCGCTCTGCAAGTGGGCGAGTGCACGGTCACTGAGTGGATGATTCATGCGCACCACAAACTCACGCTTCAACCAGCGCGTGGAATGGAAGTTGGCATAGAACTGGTTTATCTCTTCTACCGCTTCTTCAGCGCTGTGCACCAGGCGGACCAGCTTGAGGTCGGTGGGCAGGATATAGCGATTGGCTTCCAGCTGGCTGCGAATGAAGTCCAGTGCGCCTTGCCAGAAACCACCGCCTGGGGCATCCAGCAATACTACCGGCACCAGCGGGCTCTTGCCGGTCTGGATCAGGGTCAGCACTTCGAGTGCTTCATCCAGCGTGCCAAAACCGCCCGGGCACAGCACCAACGCGTCGGCTTCCTTGACGAAGAACAGCTTGCGGGTAAAGAAGAAGTGGAAAGACAGCAGGTTCTCGGTGCCATCAATGGTCGGGTTGGCGTGCTGTTCAAACGGCAGGTTGATGTTGAACCCCAGGCTGTGTTCCAGGCCCGCACCCTCGTGGGCAGCCGCCATGATGCCGCCACCGCCGCCCGTGATCACCATCAGGTCGGATTGCGCCAGCAGCGTGCCGACTTCCCTGGCCAAGGCGTACAGCGGGCTTTCGACCGGCGTGCGCGCCGAGCCAAACACCGTGACCTTGCGGCGGTCCTTGAACTGTTCCAGCACACGGAAGGCGTTATCCAACTCGCGGATCGCCTGCAGCGTGATTTTTGCATTCCAACGGTTGCGGTCATCCTGGGCCATGCGCAGGACGGTAAGGATCATGTCGCGATAAAGGGGGATATTCGGGCTGTTGGGGGCGATCAACTGGAGTTGTGCGTCGACCTGCTGCGTGAGGTCCGCCCCGTTTTCGTCAAAATGACGGAGCAGGTGGTCATTCGATTCGTAAGGCATTCAACTTCTCCTTCTTCACAGAACCTGGGCCATCGGCGAGATATTCGTCCGGGACCGCGACACTGCATGTGTCGCTGCATGCCCAAGGCATTGCACGGTGTTCGCCAAGGGGCAAAGCGGGCTCTGTATGTTCCTTGTGATTTAGAAACCTTTGCACTGCAAGTCGCAGGCGGGCAACCCTCTTTTGCCCTGAAAATATTACAGAACGGCGTGGGAAACGCTGTGGAGGGGCTACCGGGATGACTTGATCATGAGCCGAAAAACCCTTGGCTGGCAACCGCTTATTGGTCACTCATCAAGCAGTTTAGTTGCCGGCTGGCAAGTGACGCGGGGGAGGTGCGCGCTGCTGGACAGCCGCGCGCGATCATCGAGCAACAGTTACTTTTTCTTCTTCGCAGCAGCGGGTGCCGGGCAATCCGCTTCCACAAACTTGACCGATGCCACAGGGCGGTTGGTCTTGTTCTCGGTGATTTCATAGCGCATCACTGCGCCTTTGGCCATCAACTCGCGGTAACCCTTGTTCAGGCACACGCTTTGGCCCAACTGGAAGTACACGGCCTTCGGGTTGGCGCGCATCTGTTCGGCACGATCAGGTTGCACACTGAGGTGATCGATCAGTTGCATGCCTTCAACGGTGTAGGCCACTTCCAGGGTCTTTTCATCGATTTCCCGGGGCAGGTCCTTGTTGCTTTCTGCCGCGACGCTTTGCAGCTTCCTGTTCATTTGGGCCTCCAGCAGCGAGGCCGCGTGGGCGCCCATGGGCAGAACCAGCGCAAGGGCGACGGATGGGGCAACAAGGCGCAGCATGGAACGCAGCATGAAACTCTCCTGATTCGGTTACTGGTGCATAGACCAGCCACTGCGCTGTGCGTTCAGTGGCGCGCAATTATAGGTGACCGCTTGCCACTACAGCCAGGCGTATCGCTGAGAAGTGTCAGTGGCTCTGGTAAACTGCCTCCAATTAAAGCCTGCCTCGAGTTCCCTCAGTGTCGATTTCCCCTGCTACGCGGCGCATCCGATGAGCCACGCCGTCTCCCGCTTGCGTACCCAGCGCCTGGCGCGTGCCGTCAGGCCGTTTCTCAACCGAGGCTCGCGCGCCGAGCGTTGCCCCGATTGCCGGGTGATTCCCGAATACTGCCTGTGCGCCTGGCGCCCGACGGTGCAGGCTCGATCTGCGATGTGCCTGCTGATGCACGATGTCGAGCCGATGAAACCCAGTAACACTGGCTGGCTGATCGCCGATGTAATCGCCGACACCACTGCGTTTGCCTGGTCGCGCACGGAGGTCGACCCCGAATTGCTGACGCTGCTGGCCGACCCGCAGTGGCAGCCCTACATCGTGTTTCCGGGTGAATTCGTGGCCCCTGAGCGGGTTGTCAGCGAAGTGACGGTTGAGGAGGGCAAGCGCCCGCTGTTCATCCTGCTGGACGGTACCTGGAGCGAAGCGCGCAAGATGTTCCGCAAAAGCCCCTACCTGGAACACCTGCCCGTCCTGAGCCTGGCGCCCGAGCAGTTGTCCCGTTACAAACTGCGTCGTTCCAAGCGTGATGATCACTTCTGCACCGCCGAAGTGGCGGCGCTGTGCCTGGAACTGGCTGACGACCTGGCCGCCGCCGAAGTGCTCGACGCTTACCTCGACGTCTTCAGCACCCATTACCTGGCAGCCAAGTTCAACTTATCCCTGGACTCGACGGATAGCGTTCATACTCGTCTTGCACCCTATATCGCGGTGCTATAACCAGACGACGTTTGCATGATGGCACCGTAAATCCTCAACTGGCTAAAATGCCCACGGGCGTAGTGCTTGACCCTCCAGGCTCCGCTGGGCATGCTGGGCGCCGATTGGGGCGTGAGCGTGAATTTTCAGCGTCGTTTCAGGTGTTTTTGACGTTGAACGTGCCCTGTGGCGATGGCTGCCTGGCCGTCGCCTTGTGTACTGGCGAACCCTGAACCCATCAGGGCTCCCATAAAAAACAGGATCATTTAATCAATGGCCACATACGAAATCCTGATAGCCGATGACCATCCGCTGTTTCGCAGTGCGCTGCATCAGGCCGTTACCCTGGGCCTTGGTCCGGACGTGCGCCTGGTTGAGGTGGCCAGCATTGCCGAGCTGGAAGCCCGCCTCACCGAAAAGTCCGATTGGGACCTCGTGCTGCTCGACCTCAACATGCCAGGTGCCTACGGTTTCTCGGGGCTGGTGCTGTTGCGCGGGCAATACCCGCAAATTCCGGTGGTGATGGTCTCGGCCCAGGAAGACGCCGACGTGGTGGTGCGCTCCAAGGAGTTTGGCGCCAGCGGCTTTATTCCCAAGTCGAGTGCCATGGAGGATATCCAGAACGCCGTTCGCAAGGTGTTGGACGGCGATGTGTCCTGGCCACCGCAAGCGTTCGAAGAAATCAATGTGTCCGACGAAGCCAAGGCCGCGCGCGATGGCCTCGCGAGCCTGACGCCCCAGCAATTCCGGGTATTGACCATGGTCTGCGAAGGTTTGCTGAACAAGCAGATTGCTTATGAGCTCAGCGTGTCGGAAGCGACCATCAAGGCCCATGTCACGGCGATCTTCCGCAAATTGGGGGTGCGTACGCGAACCCAGGCGGCGCTGCTCTTGCAACAACTTGAGTCAATTTCGCAGCATTAAGCGGTTAGCGATTCACGCTTTTTTGACTTTGTGTCATCTAGTTTCCCCACTTCTTTGGTTCAGTTGCCTACATCTATGTCGCCTTTCAAGGGTCAAACCGGTATCAAACGTATCTTCAACGCAGGGAGCTATTCCCTGGATGGCCTGCGCGCGGCTTTCACCGGCGAGGCGGCATTCCGTCAGTTGGTGTTGCTGAATGTCATCCTGATCCCGTTGAGCTTTTTCCTGCACGTCAGCCGGGTCGAGCGCGCTTTGCTGATCGCGGTGTGCCTGCTGGCGTTGATCGTCGAGCTGCTCAACTCAGCCGTAGAAGCGGCGATCGACCGCATCTCGCTCGACCGTCACCCTTTGTCGAAAAACGCCAAGGACATGGGCAGCGCCGCGCAATTCGTGGCACTGACCATGATCACCCTGGTGTGGGCCGTGATTCTGATCTGAGGATCAGGCAATGCTCGGCAGCACGATCTCGTCGCTGCGCTGAACCCCGGCGGTGAAAGCGCGGCACAGCTCCAGAAACTCGCGCATCGCCGAGGTCTGGTATTTCTGTTTATGCCAGATGAAGTAGAACTGCCGGGCCAGGTCCAGGTCCGGGGTTTCCACCGGCACCAAACTGCCACGGCGGAACGCATCGCGCAGTGCCAGCCGGGAAATGCAGCCAATCCCCAATCCCGATTCCACCGCACGCTTGATCGCCTCGGTGTGTTCCAGTTCCAGGCGGATATTCAGTGCGCTGCGGTGATGGCGCATGGCCTGGTCAAACGTCAGGCGTGTGCCTGAACCTTGTTCGCGCAGGATCCACGCTTCATGGGTCAGCTCTTCCATGGTCGCCACGCCGCGTTTGGCCAAATGATGCTGGGGCGCACAAAACACCACCAGCTCATCTTCGACCCAGGTTTGCACCTCGATGTCCGGGTGGCTGCAGTCGCCTTCGATTAGACCCAGGTCAATTTCGTAGTGCGCGACCTGGTGCACGATATTCGCAGTGTTCTGCACATGCAGCTTCACCTGGCTCTCGGGGTGCTGCTGCATGAAGCTGCCGATCAGCAGGGTGGCCAGGTAATTGCCGATGGTCAGGGTGGCGCCGACCGCCAGGGAGCCGAAGCCGGACTTGCCGTTGAGCAGGTCTTCGATCTCCTTGGCCTGGTCCAGCAGCGCCACGGCCTGGGGCAAAAGCTGGTGGCCGAGGGCGTTGAGGCTCAGCCGTTTGCCCGCGCGGTCGAATAATTGGCAGCTGGATTGACGCTCCAGCTCGGTAATCGACGTGCTGGCGGCGGATTGAGATAAGGCCAGAAGGCCAGCAGCGCGTGAGACGCTTTCCTGCTGGGCGACGGCGACGAAAACTTGCAGTTGACGTAGAGTAAATCGCATATCTATATAACCGATAACCCTTATCTTAATAATCCAGTTAACAGATATTGTCGCCGCCATTAGAATGCGGTGCAATTGCGCATCCAAACATTGGCGCAGACCCATTTCCAGGAGTTCCCCGTACATGAGCAACATGAACCACGAGCGTGTCCTCAGTGTTCATCACTGGAACGACACTCTGTTCAGCTTCAAGTGCACCCGCGATCCGGGCCTGCGCTTCGAGAACGGTCAGTTCGTGATGATCGGCCTGCAACAGCCCAACGGCCGCCCGCTCATGCGCGCTTACTCCATTGCCAGCCCGAACTGGGAAGAGCATCTGGAGTTCTTCAGCATCAAAGTGCCGGATGGCCCGCTGACTTCCCAATTGCAGCACTTGAAGGAAGGCGACGAGATCATCATCAGCAAAAAACCGACAGGCACGCTGGTGCTTGACGATTTGAAGCCGGGCAAACACCTGTATCTGCTCAGCACCGGTACTGGCCTCGCTCCATTCATGAGCGTGATCCAGGACCCGGAGACCTACGAGCGTTTCGAAAAAGTGATCCTGTGCCACGGCGTGCGTTACGTCAACGAAGTCGCCTACCGCGAATTCATCACCGAACACCTGCCGCAGAACGAGTTCTTCGGCGAGGCGCTGCGTGACAAGTTGATCTACTACCCGACGGTGACCCGCGAGCCGTTCGAAAACGAAGGCCGCCTGACCGACCTGATGCGCAGCGGCAAGCTGTTCCGCGACATCGGCCTGCCTCCGATCAACCCCGAGGACGACCGTGCCATGCTGTGCGGCAGCCCAAGCATGTTGGACGAGACCAGCGAAGTGCTGAACAGCTTCGGCCTGAAGGTTTCGCCGCGTATGCGTGAGCCGGGTGACTACTTGATCGAACGCGCGTTCGTCGAGAAGTAATCACCGATCCAAATGAATGTGGGAGCTGGCTTTTGTGGGAGCTGGCTTGCCTGCGATAGCATTACCTCGGTTCAACTTAACGACCGAGGTGTCTGCATCGCCGGCAAGCCAGCTCCCACATAAGCTGCTCCCACATTTGTTTTCGGCGCTTATTTGGCTGGAACCACTTCCAGCACACAGATCACGCCCGCCTCCGGATAGTGCCAGCGCACATCCACATCCCAGAACTGTGCCCCGTATTCACGCTCAGGCCCCGGCGTCTGATACGCCGGCCGTGGGTCCTGTGCCAGACACTGCTCGATCAACGCCACCAACGGCTCGTCAAGGCGCTGAGCGTGGCCTTGTGCCTGGAGCAGGGCGGTCTTCAGCCATTGCACCGGAATCAGCTGCGGCGCGCTGCTCGCGATGCTGTTGGTGGCGCTGTCGATAATGTCGGCATACGGCACATACGGCTTGATATCCAGCACTGGCGTGCCATCCAGCAAATCAATCCCGGAAATCCACAGCCGCCCCGGTTCGACCTTGTCCAGCTTGACCACTGACTGGCCAATGCCGTTGGGACGATGGGTCGCGCGGGTGGCAAATACACCCATGGACGTGTTGCCGCCCAGGCGCGGCGGGCGCACTTTGAGGCGAGGCTTGTCTTCCAGAGCCTGGTGGAACAGAAACAGCAACCAGACATGGCTGACCTGTTCCAGGCCCTGCACCGCCTCACCCTGGTCGAACGGTGCCACCAACTCCAGCACGCCACGGGCGGCCGGCGCCAGTTGCGGCTGGCGCGGGATGGCGAACTTCTCCTTGAAACAGGAGCGCACGAAGCCGACGGGCGAGACCTGGTAACTCATGGCTTACGCACGAACCCGCAGGGTCAGGCCCTTGAGGAAGTTGCGCAGCAACTGGTCGCCGCAGGTGCGGTAGTTGGTGTGGCCGAACTTGCGGAACAGCGCGCTGAGCTCAGGCTTGGACACCGGGAATTCGGCGGCCTTGAGGATGGCGTGCATGTCGTCTTCTTTCAGTTCGAAGGCGACGCGCAGCTTCTTCAGGATGATGTTGTTGGTCACCGGGGTTTCAATCGGCTGCGGCGGACGCGTTTCGTCCTTGCCGCGCTTGAAAATCACCAGGCCATCCAGGAAGTGAGCCATGACGTCGTCCGGGCAGAATACAAAACCTTCTTCCTCATCTTTCTTGAGGTAGGTCAGCAGGTCTTCCTTGGTCACGTCCATGCCGCCAAGTTTGATGATCTCGACCATCTTGTTGTCGCTGATGTCGAGCATGTAGCGCACGCTGCGCAGTACGTCGTTGTGAATCATGGTGGGCAATCCTGGTATTCAACTGAGGGCACCGCCCAGTCAGGCGGTGTCAAGAAAGGGGTGCGGCTTAGAACTTCTCTTTGCCGGACAGGTAACGCCATTGGCCTACTGGCACTTTGCCAATTGACACGCCGCCAATGCGAATACGGCGGATGGCGATGACTTTCAAGCCAACGGCTTCGCAGAACAGAGCGATGACGCCCGGTTGCGGGTTTTTCATCGCAAAGCGCAGGCGGTTTTCGTTCTGCCAGCTGGCTTTTACGGCCGGCAGCTCTTTGCCTTTGTAGGTCAGGCCGTGGTTCAGGCGATTAAGGCCATGAGCAACCATGTCGCCTTCGACTTCCACCACGTATTCCTGCTCGATCTTGGCGGCATCGGCGGTCAACTTGCGCAGAATCTTCCAGTCCTGGGTGAACACCAACAGGCCGCTGGCCTTGGCTTGCAGGTCGGCACTGGCGGTCAGGCGCAGAAAGTGGCCTTTGAGCGGGCGTTTGCTGAAGCGGTGTTCTTCGGACAGGGTCTCGGCGCTGATCGAGGCCATCGCCGTTTCGGCATCCATACCTACCGGCGCGTGCAACAGAATGGTCACCGGCTCCGGCACAGTGGCCTTGGCCTCTGGATCGAGCTCGACCTTCTGGGTGGTGATCTTGAACTGTGGCTCGTCAATCACTTCGCCGTCCACCGAGACCCAGCCGCCTTCGATAAACAGCTCAGCCTCCCGACGGGAGCAACCGACCAGTTCAATAAGGCGTTTGGAAAGGCGTATGGGGTCAGTCATGACAAGGGCCGTAGCAAAAGGGGGCGGCTATTGTACCTGTGTGGGCGCGGTTAATCCCGGCCCCATTTCAGCGTAGTGGCTTTATTGGTTGGTACACGGTTCAAAATGTGGGAGCGGGCTTGCTCGCGAATGCGGTGGATCAGCTAGCACATCTTTGACTGACACACCGCATTCGCGAGCAAGCCCGCTCCCACATTGGCACTGTGTTTCGTCAGCCACTGCGCCGTTGCTGTTGGCGCAAACGCATGTGCAGCAACGGGTACGGTTGGCCCAGGCCATCATGCTCCGCGCGTCCGATTACCTCGAACCCCTGCTTGAAGTAAAAGCCCAGGGCCTGGGGGTTCTGTTCGTTGACGTCCAGTGCATCGGCGTTCATGTGCTCGATCGCATAGCGCAGCAGTTGCCGGCCGAGGCCCTGGCCGCGGTGCTGCGGGTCGATAAACAGCATCTCGACTTTACCCGCGGCCACCCCGGCAAACCCGGTAATACGCTGGCGCGCGTCTTTGGTGCAGATCAGCATGACGGCGTCCAGGTAACGTGTCAGCACCAGTTCCTTAAGCAGCACGATGTAGCTGTCCGGCAAGAAGTCGTGGGTCGCGCGCACGGACGCTTCCCAGATCTGCGCCAATTGCGCGAAGTCGCTGATTTTAGGTGTGTGGATAACCGAATGCTGACGCATGCCCGCTGCCCCTTGCCGATGATCGGCGTCGATGGGCAAACGATAGACCTAAAAAAGCCCCGCATCTTGTTCAGAAGCGGGGCTTTTTCAATTTTTTACAGCCTTAATCGCGCTTTTCAGCCCACAGGTCGTATTCGTCGGCGTCTGTCACCGTGCACCAGACCTTGTCGCCCGGCTTCAAGCCGCTGGCATCGTCGATAAACACGTTACCGTCGATTTCCGGGGCATCGAAGAAGCAACGGCCAACTGCGCCTTGCTCGTCGACTTCATCGATCAGCACTTCGATTTCCTTGCCGATACGCAGTTGCAGGCGTGCCGAGCTGATGGCCTGTTGATGGGCCATGAAACGCTCCCAACGGTCTTGCTTCACGTCGTCTGGAACGATGGCAGCGTCCAGCAGGTTGGCCGGAGCGCCTTCCACCGGCGAGTACTGGAAGCAACCGACGCGGTCCAGTTGGGCCTCGGTCAGCCAGTCCAGCAGGTACTGGAAGTCTTCTTCGGTCTCGCCAGGGAAGCCGACGATGAACGTGGAGCGGATGATCAGCTCAGGGCAGATCTCGCGCCAGTTCTTGATACGCGCCAGGGTCTTGTCTTCGAAGGCCGGGCGTTTCATGGCCTTGAGGATTTTCGGGCTGGCGTGCTGGAACGGGATGTCCAGGTACGGCAGGATCTTGCCGGCGGCCATCAGCGGGATCAGCTCGTCCACATGCGGGTACGGGTAAACGTAGTGCAGGCGTACCCACACGCCCAGGCTGCTCAAGGCTTCGCAGAGTTCGGTCATGCGGGTTTTCACCGGCGCGCCGTTCCAGAAACCGGTGCGGTATTTCACGTCGACGCCGTAGGCGCTGGTGTCCTGGGAGATCACCAACAGCTCTTTGACGCCGGATTTGACCAGGCGCTGGGCTTCGTCGAGCACGTCACCGACCGGGCGGCTGACCAGCTTGCCGCGCATCGACGGGATGATGCAGAAGCTGCAGCTGTGGTTGCAGCCTTCGGAAATCTTCAGGTAGGCGTAGTGGCGCGGCGTCAGCTTGATGCCTTGCGGCGGCACCAGGTCGATCAGCGGGTTGTGGTCCTGGCGAGGCGGCACCACCTGGTGCACGGCGTTGACCACTTGCTCGTACTGCTGCGGGCCGGTCACGGCCAGCACGCTTGGGTGCACCTTGCGGATATTGCCTTCTTCCACGCCCATGCAGCCGGTCACGATGACCTTGCCGTTTTCCTTGATCGCTTCGCCGATCACTTCCAGCGACTCAGCCTTCGCCGAGTCGATGAAACCGCAGGTGTTGACCACCACCACGTCGGCGTCCTGATAAGTGGACACGACGTCATAGCCTTCCATACGCAGTTGCGTGAGGATGCGCTCGGAGTCAACGAGAGCCTTCGGGCAACCCAGGGATACAAAGCCGACCTTTGGGTTGGCTTTTGCGATGGTGGTGGACATGTCTAACCTCGGTATTGAATGACGCCGCCGCCCAGAAGGGCAGGGCAGCGGACGGGCGCTTAGCGCGCCTCTGATCAAAAAGTGCGCAATTCTAGCGACGGGCAACGCACTTGACCAGCTTTATGCAGGGAAATGCGACGAGTGCTGTATTGGCTAATTCGCATAGCCCTTACCCTGCACTTAAGCCCGGGCGTCGTGCTCTGTGCGGTGCGATACAACTTTAGACATGCCTACACCTAACGCTTGAAGCACTTTCAGGAGGGTGGAGAGCTTTGGGTCACCGCCGACGGCGATGGATCTGTACAGATTTGCTCTATTAAGCCCCGTGTTCTGCGACAAACTGAGCATTCCGCCACGAGCTTCCGCTATGCGACGGATAGCGACAAGGAAGGCGTCCTCACCACCCGCTTCATCGATTTCCTCAAGCGCGACAGAAAGATATTCGAGGGCGAACGCTTCGTCGTCTCGGAGCATTTCAAGAACGCTATCTTCATGAGAACGAGTACGAATGGTCATTTTTGCTGCACCTTGTAAGATTTCCAGAGAGCCTTGGCCTGATCAATGTCGTTCTGCTGTCTGGCCTTTGAGCCACCGCCCAGCAGGAAAACTATTTTCCGGTCCTGGATTGCGTAATACACGCGAAAGCCAGGTCCGAAGTCGAGCTTCATCTCAAAAACTCCATCTCCCACCGGCTCGGTAAGGCCAAAGTGACCAAGTGATGCTCGGTCCACTCTGGTTGTGATTCTTGCTTTTGAACGCGTGTCTTGCACGGTGTCCAGCCAAGCCTGGTAGATATCCACGCCATTGACTGACAGTACGTGTTTCACTTCGTACATGAGAAATGTACTTTAAAAGAGACAGGCCGATGATTGAGTTTATATATCGGCTGCGCGCGCCATGCAGGGGCACGATTTATTGATCAGCTAAGCCAGCTGGGGAGTCCCGGCTTACGCCGCTTAGGCAGCACTAATGAGCCAGGCCAAAAATATACGGTCCGCCGTAATGTGATCAATGCAGGCAAAAAGGCTCCAAAATGCCGTGACCTTTATTAACGGCTGCAGAAAACGACACCAGAACCACTTGAGCAGGGAAATGCGACGAGTGCTGCGCTATGCTTCGCGCCGTTGCACGCGGGTAAAACCTCGGGGTCAATAAAACGTCTGTTACGAGAAGTAAAACAGCGCATGCTACGGTCAGCTTAGGCGCGTTGTTTATATAAGACCTCAGGTCAAAGGGCAGGAGTGGTTGATGGGTCAGGCAAATAGTCAGGCAGCAGGTGCCGAGCATTCCAATGCAAAGCCGATTGGCATGTTGGTGGCGGCAGTCGGGGTGGTTTACGGCGATATCGGTACCAGCCCGCTCTATACCCTTAAAGAAGTGTTTACAGGTGGTTACGGGGTTCAGGTCAATCATGACGGGGTCTTCGGCATTCTGGCGCTGATTTTCTGGTCGCTGGTGTGGGTCGTGTCGATCAAGTACGTGCTGTTTATCCTGCGCGCGGACAACCAGGGCGAGGGCGGCATCATGGCCCTGACAGCGCTGGCGCGGCGGGCGGCGTCGCCGTACCCCAAGTTGCGTTCGGTGCTGGTGATCCTCGGCCTGATCGGTGCGGCGCTGTTTTATGGCGACAGCATGATTACCCCGGCGATCTCGGTATTGTCGGCGGTCGAGGGCCTGGAACTGGCCTTTGATGGGATTGAACGTTGGGTGGTGCCGCTGTCGCTGGTGGTACTGGTGGGGCTGTTCCTGATCCAGAAACACGGCACTGACCGTATCGGCAAGCTGTTCGGGCCGGTGATGGTGGTGTGGTTCCTGGTGTTGGGCGGCCTCGGCGTGCACGGCATCCTGCAACATCCCGAGGTGCTCAACGCGCTGAACCCCGTGTGGGGCGTGCGTTTCTTTGTGTCCCATCCGGGCATGGGCGTGGCGATTCTTGGCGCCGTTGTGCTGGCCTTGACCGGTGCCGAAGCGCTGTATGCCGACATGGGCCACTTCGGCCGCAAGCCGATCGCGCGTGCCTGGTTCGCCCTGGTGCTGCCGGCGCTGGTGCTCAACTACTTCGGCCAGGGCGCGTTGCTGCTGGAAAACCCCGAAGCGGCGCGCAACCCGTTCTACTTGCTCGCGCCGGAATGGGCGCTGGTGCCGTTGGTCGCGCTGTCGACCCTGGCCACCGTGATTGCATCCCAGGCGGTGATTTCCGGCGCGTTCTCCCTGACGCGTCAGGCGATCCAGTTGGGTTACATCCCGCGCATGCACATCCAGCACACCTCCAGCGCCGAGCAAGGTCAGATCTACATCGGTGCGGTGAACTGGTCGCTGATGGTCGGCGTGATCCTGCTGGTGCTCGGCTTCGAATCCTCCAATGCCCTGGCCTCCGCCTACGGCGTGGCAGTGACCGGCACCATGTTGATTACCAGCATCCTGGTGTCGGCGGTGATGCTGCTGCTCTGGAAGTGGCCACCGGTGCTGGCGATTCCGGTGTTGATCGGCTTCCTGTTGGTGGACGGCCTGTTCTTCGCCGCCAACGTGCCGAAGATCGTCCAGGGTGGTGCCTTCCCGGTGCTGGCGGGGATTGTGCTGTTTATCCTGATGACCACCTGGAAGCGCGGCAAGGAACTGCTGATGGACCGCCTCGACGAAGGCGGCCTGCCGTTGCCGATCTTTATCAGCAGTATCCGCGTGCAGCCGCCCCATCGCGTGCAGGGCACGGCGGTGTTCCTCACCGCGCGGACCGACGCCGTGCCTCACGCGCTGTTGCATAACCTGCTGCATAACCAGGTGTTGCATGAACAGGTGGTGATGCTGACGGTGGTCTACGAAGATATTCCGCGCGTACCTAGCTCACGGCGGTTCGAGGTGGATGCCTACGGGGAAGGGTTCTTCCGCGTAATCCTGCACTTCGGTTTTACCGACGAGCCGGACGTGCCCGAAGCGCTGAAGTTGTGCCATCTGGACGATCTGGATTTCAGCCCGATGCGCACCACGTACTTCCTCAGCCGCGAAACGGTGATCGCCTCGCGCATCAAGGGCATGGCCCGATGGCGTGAAAGTTTGTTCGCGTTCATGTTGAAGAACGCCAATGGCAACCTGCGCTTCTTTAAGCTCCCGGTAAACCGGGTGATCGAGCTGGGCACCCAGGTCGAAATGTAAGCCACTGCAACACGGGAGCCGGCAATCGGCTCCCGTTTTCCTTCTGAACCCTGTGCAAGCTACCGTTGTCGACTAGGCTCTAAGCACTGTTTGAAGAGTGCCCACAGAACCCAGAAGAGGTGCGTCATGAGTCAGCTGCTCGAACCCTACACCCTCCGCCAATTGACCCTGCTCAACCGGATTGCCGTCTCGCCGATGTGCCAGTATTCATCCGACGATGGCCTGGCCAATGACTGGCACCTGGTGCACCTGGGCAGTCGCGCCGTCGGCGGCGCCGGGCTGATTTTCACCGAAGCCACCGCCGTGACCGCCGATGGCCGCATCACCGCCCAGGACCTGGGCTTGTGGAACGACGCACAGATCGAGCCGTTGCAACGCATCACGCGCTTTATTGCCGCCCAAGGCGCGGTCGCGGGCATTCAATTGGCCCATGCGGGGCGCAAGGCCAGCACTCATCGGCCATGGATCGGCAAGCATGGCAGCGTCAAGCCGGAAGACGGCGGTTGGGTGCCGGTAGGCCCATCGCCGATTGCCTTTGACCCGAATCACACCCAGCCCAAAGCATTGGACGAAGCGCAGATCCAGAACGTGATTGGCGACTTTGTGGCCGCCGCCAAGCGTGCGTTGACCGCCGGTTTTGAAGTGGTGGAAATCCATGCCGCGCACGGTTATCTACTGCACCAATTCCTGTCGCCGATCAGCAACCAGCGTCAGGACCAATACGGTGGTTCGTTTGAAAATCGCATCCGCCTGGTGCTGGAAGTGACCAAGGCTGTGCGCGAGGTCTGGCCTCAAGAGCTGCCGCTGTTTGTACGCGTATCGGCCACTGATTGGGTTGAAGACGGCTGGAACCCTGATGAAACCGTGGAACTGGCGCGCCGCCTCAAAGACCTCGGCGTGGACCTGATCGACGTATCCTCCGGTGGCACTGCCGCCAATGCCGAAATCCCGGTAGGCCCGGGTTACCAGACGCGCTTTGCCGAGCGTGTGCGTAAAGAGTCGGGTATCGCGACCGGCACGGTCGGCATGATCACCGAACCAGCCCAGGCCGAGCATATCCTGCGCACCTGCCAGGCCGACATTATCTTCCTGGCCCGTGAGTTATTGCGTGATCCGTATTGGCCGCTGCATGCCGACGACGACCTGGGCGGGCGCAAGGCGATTTGGCCAGCGCAATACCAACGGGCGACCCATCGCGATCAGCCGATTCATGAGTCTGATTTGAGGGACTGATCCTGCGCCTGTTTCATACAAACCCACCCTGAACCGGTGGGTTTTTTGTGCTCGCAGGTCACGCAAGCCCGATCCTTGGTCGCTGGAAATCAGCGGCAATCATGCGGCGGGATCTTACGTTAGCCCAGAGCGATATCCCGTTGTAGGTAACCGTCGCCCGCATGGAGCGGACCCCGACCTGTATGCGCAAGAGCCCCACGACATCCACCTGAACCGACCTCTGTGTGAGAAAGGGTTGTAGGTCTTTGTTACCGAAGAATTTTTTAAGTGAATGCTCTAAAAAAATCCCACACGTGACGAGATTGTTTCTACGCTTAGGGTAAGTCTGATTTCTGGCCCAGGGAGTCAGCCGGCTTGTCCCCGAAGGTATCGCGCCTCAAGGGAGTTGGGAGATGGGCACCCGAAGTATTTGACTGAAATCAGGAGTAACGGTCCATGACCAAATCCTATGGCGTAGCGAGTGCGGTGGCGTCTTTTCTGAGTCGCCGGATAGCCTTGCGGGGTCGAAGGTTGAGTTCGGATGAAAGGGAGCTGCTGGCGCAATATCGGGCGTTGACCGAAAGCGATCAAATGGCGATGCGGTATTTGATCGGGGCAATGAAGAGCGTGTCGCGGTTCTGAGCCGCAGGAGGGAAGCGTTCCCACGCGTGCGTGGGAACGCGTTGTATCAGGTGTACTTGCGCTTGTCTGGCGCAGGCGGGAAGTACTGATACAGCCAGGTTTCACTCAACGTGCGGTCCTGCGTGCGGATAAACAGGCGTAATTCCACTGGATCCACGCTGTCGCTGGTCGGGTACCAGTCGAACAGAATGCGATAGCCCTTGATGTTGTCGAGCACCAGCACGCTGAAATCTTTCACTTCGCCGTGGGAACAGGTCACCACCGGCTCAATCCCGGTGCCGGCGGGCAGTCGGTCCAGGCCGCCACCTTTGAAGTCCACAGCAAACCGGCGTGCCCATACTTCGGGGTAGTGCTCGCCCGGTGCCCAGCCCTCGGTAAAGCCGCCCATGCCTGAGCGGGTAGCGTCAACTTGCGCCAGCGGGGTGCTTACCGGCGGCAGTGCGCTCCAGTACAGCTTGTAGCCATAGTTGAGCGAGTCGCCGGCGGCCACGGGTTTTTTCGGGGTCCAGAAGGCCACGATGTTATCCAGGGTTTCGCCGGTGGTGGGGATTTCCAGCAGGTCGATCGAGCCTTCGCCCCAGGCGGTGGTCGGTTCTACCCACAGGCTTGGGCGCTTGCTGTACCAGTCCACGGTGTCCTGGTAGCTGGCGAACTCATGGTCGGTCTGCACCAGGCCGAAGCCTTTCGGGTCGGTGTCGGCGAACGCGTTGAATTGCAGCTTGGCCGGGTTGTTCAGCGGGCGGCAGATCCACTCGCCGTTGCCGCGCCACATCGCCAGCCGATCCGAGTCGTGGATTTGCGGGTGGAGGGTGTCGCACATACGGCGCTCAACGGTGCCGCAGCTGAACATGCTGGTCATCGGCGCGATGCCCAACTGTTCAATGGTGGTGCGCGCATTGATATTTGCATCGATGGCCATCACCACCTGGTTGGCCTGGCAGTCGATGTCGAAGCGGTAGGCGCCGGTGGCGCTCGGCGAGTCGAGCAGGGCGTAGACCACAAAACGCGTGGCGTCCTTGGCCGGGGTTTCGAACCAGAATTGCGTGAAGTCGGGGAATTCTTCGCGTTTTTTCGCGTAGGTATCAATTGCCAGGCCGCGTGCCGAAAGGCCGTACTGGCCGGTGGAATCCACCGCGCGGAAGTAGCTGGCGCCGAGGAAAGACAACACGTCATGGCGATCCAGTTCCGGCGCCTTGAACAGCTTGAAACCGGAGAAACCCAGGTCGCCAGTCAGCTGCTGGGTGTCGACCGTGGTCTTTTCATAGTTGAACAGCGACGGGCGGAAATGCACCTCGCGCGCTTCGCGGGTCTTGGGGTCGACGCTGTGCATGCGCACCGGCGTCTTGAAGCCCATGCCGACGTGGAAGAATTGCACGTCGAGCTGGCCGTTCAGTTCCTTCCACAGCGAGTGGTTGCCGTCATAGCCGATGGCATTGAAATTCTGCGGGGTCATGGTCGCCAGCGTCGGCGGCAGCACCTGTTTGGTGTCTTTATACGCGGTGCCGGCGAGCTGCTTGGCCTGGGCTTTAAGCGTTTCAAAATCAAACGCCACGGCCTTGCCATCGGCGGCACGGTTCCCGGCCCAGGCCTGCGCGGCCAGCAGGCCAGAGGCCGACAAACCGGTATAAGCCGCAATGGCCATGGATGCTTTGAGCAAATTCCTGCGGTGCATAGAGACAACCTGTCGTGAGCAAATCCCGCGCCGTTCCTGGCACGTGCTGGATCAGAAATAACGGTTCGGACATGCCTTCGGCCAAACGCAACGGACTATAAACAGACGCCGGATAGCTTAAGCGGTTCGATGGATAAGGAAAATTGCTTGATGGCGAGGTAATGGCGTTGCGTGTGAAACAAGTTGTTTCTACGTGTGCGTGCGGAGTTGAGGTCTGGCAGCCAGGCTGGCGGCGTTACATCTGGAAGCACTCTAGATCGCGGCTTTTTGGCACTTAGTTTTACGCTGGGGGCCTATTGGTCCTACGAACCCAAGTGTCTGGAGGCTGCGAATGAATACCCGTGGATTGCTCGACCAACTGCTCAAATCGGGCCAGGACATGTTGCAAAACAAGGCTGGCGGCCAGCGTAAATCGGACGACAAAGGGGCACTCGGCGGGCTGCTCGGCAGTGGCGGGCTGGGCAGTTTGCTCGGCGGTGCGGGTGGCGGGGCCCTGGCGGCCGGTGCCATGGGTTTGCTGCTGGGTAATAAGAAGGCCCGTAAAATTGGCGGCAAGGCCCTCACCTACGGTGGCCTGGCGGCATTGGGCGTGATTGCCTATAAGGCTTACGGCAATTGGCAGGCGCAGCAGGCCGGCGCGCCTCAAGGCGAACCGCAAACCATCGACCGCCTGCCACCGGCCCAGGTCGAGCAACACAGCCAGGGCATTCTTAAAGCGTTGGTCGCGGCGGCCAAGGCCGACGGGCATGTGGACGAGCGCGAACGCGCGTTGATCGAGGGCGAATTCACCAAGCTGGATAACGACCGCGAACTGCAAACCTGGCTGCATGCCGAGCTGAATAAACCCCTCGACCCCGCCGACGTGGCCCGCGCAGCCGGCACCCCGGAAATGGCCGCCGAGATGTACGTTGCCAGCGTGATGCTGGTTGACGAAGAAAACTTCATGGAAAAGGCCTATCTGGATGAGTTGGCGCGCCAGTTGAAACTCGAGCCCGGTCTAAAGGCCGAGCTGGAAAAACAGGTGCGCCAAGCCACCCTTTGACGCTCATCCAGCGTTATCAAACACCCCGGCCGAAGCAGCGGTTCGGGGTGTTTTTGCACTCTGTGTGCGCTGCATCAAAACCCATTGATTAATGAGGGCTTGCGCTCAGCTATACTCCCCGCATTTGAATGGCCCTTCGAGGAATTACTGTGAAGAACTGGACCTTGCGCCAACGGATCTTGGCTAGCTTTGCGGTCATTATCGCCATCATGTTGTTAATGGTTGTGGTCTCTTATTCACGGTTGTTGAAGATTGAGGCTGGCGAGACTGCGGTCCGTGATGACGCAGTGCCGGGGGTTTATCTCAGTTCGATGATCCGCAGCGCGTGGGTCGACAGTTACCTGCAAACCTTGGCGTTGCTTGGTCTGCGTGACGACAAGGGCCTGACCGACGCCGACAAGGCTGACTTCAAAGCCTTTGAAGGGCGCATCCAGACACAGATGGCCAACTACCAGCAAACCATCAACGGTCGCGATGACCAAGCCGAGTTCAATAAATTCGAATCCCTGCACCAGGCCTACAACAAGAGCCTGGCCACGGTGCTCGAGAGCCTGGCGCGCAATGATCTGGTCGCCGCGCGCAAAGAGTTCAATACCAACCTGACGCCTGCATGGACGGCAGGGCGATTGAAACTCAACGACATCATCACCGAAAACAAAGATGTCGCCGACCGTGCGACCACTGCCATTGATGACGCGGTAGCAGCCGCCAAGGTCAGCATGCTCGTGTCGTTGCTCTTGGCCATCCTCGCCGCCGGCCTGTGTGGTCTGCTGTTGATGCGCGCGATCATGGCGCCGATGCAACGCATCGTGGCGATCCTGGGCACCATGCGCGACGGCGACCTGAGCAAACGCCTGAACCTGGATCGCAAGGACGAATTCGGCGCCGTGGAAACCGGCTTCAACGACATGATGACCGAGCTGACGGCCCTGGTGTCCCAGGCCCAGCGTTCGTCGGTACAGGTGACCACCTCGGTCACCGAGATCGCCGCGACCTCCAAGCAGCAACAGGCCACCGCCACCGAAACAGCGGCAACTACCACCGAGATCGGCGCGACTTCACGCGAGATCGCCGCCACGTCCAAGGACCTGGTCCGCACCATGACCGAAGTTTCGACAGCCGCCGACCAGGCATCGGTCGCCGCCGGTTCCGGCCAGCAAGGCCTGGCGCGCATGGAAGAAACCATGCATTCGGTGATGGGCGCCGCCGACCTGGTCAACGCCAAGCTGGCGATCCTCAATGAGAAGGCCGGCAACATCAACCAGGTGGTGGTGACCATCGTCAAGGTGGCCGACCAGACCAACCTGCTGTCGCTCAATGCCGCCATCGAGGCCGAGAAGGCCGGTGAATACGGTCGTGGTTTTGCCGTGGTGGCCACCGAAGTGCGGCGCCTGGCCGACCAGACCGCCGTGGCCACGTATGACATCGAGCAGATGGTGCGCGAGATCCAGTCGGCAGTGTCGGCGGGCGTGATGGGCATGGACAAGTTCTCCGAAGAAGTCCGGCGCGGGATGTTCGAAGTGCAGCAAGTGGGCGAGCAACTCTCGCAGATCATCCATCAGGTGCAGGCCCTGGCGCCGCGGGTGTTGATGGTCAACGAAGGCATGCAGGCCCAGGCCACCGGCGCCGAGCAAATTAATCACGCGCTGGTGCAATTGGGCGATGCCAGCAGCCAGACCGTGGAGTCCCTGCGCCAGGCCAGCTTTGCCATTGATGAACTGAGCCAGGTTGCGGTCGGTCTGCGCAGCGGCGTCTCGCGTTTCAAAGTCTGATGAGCGACCTCGCGGCTAAACGCGGTGCCGTCCCGGCAGCGAAAAAAGCGTTGTTCCTGGTGTTCCACATCGGCGGTGAACGCTACGCGCTGAGGGCCACGGAAGTGGCCGAGGTGCTGCCGCGCCTGCCGCTCAAACCGATTGCCCACGCGCCGCTGTGGGTGGCGGGGATCTTTGCTCATCGTGGGGCGTTGGTGCCCGTCATCGATCTGTGTGCCTTGACCTTCGGTACGCCGGCAAAGGCCCGCACCAGCACGCGCCTGGTGCTGGTCAATTACCAGCCGCAGCCGTGGGTCCAGGCGCGCTGGCTGGGGCTGATCCTCGAACAAGCCACCGACACCCTGCGTTGCGGGCTTGAGGAGTTCCAGCCTTATGGGCTGGACAACCGCGAGGCGCCTTATCTGGGGCTGGTGCGTGAAGATGCCTTGGGCTTGATGCAGTGGATTGGCGTCAACGAACTGCTCACCGAGCCTGTGCGCACCTTGCTGTTTTCCGCCGAGCTGAGCCTATGAGCAACGACCCGCGGTTCTTTGCCTTCTTGAAGGAGCGCATTGGCCTGGATGTCGCCTCGGTGGGTGAGGCGATTATCGAGCGCGCGGTGCGTCAACGTAGCCAGGCCGTGCAGGCGCAGACCGCCGAGGCTTACTGGCAGCACCTGCAAAGCTCCCATGATGAGCAGCAGGCGCTGATCGAAGCGGTGATCGTCCCCGAGACCTGGTTTTTCCGTTACCCCGAATCCTTTGCCACCCTGGCCCGCTTGGCCAAGGCACGCCTGGCCGAGATCAAGCACATGCGTGCCCTGCGCATTCTCAGCTTGCCGTGTTCCACCGGCGAAGAGCCGTATTCGATTGCCATGGCGTTACTGGATGCCGGGCTTGCGCCGCACCAATTCAAGGTGCAGGGCATGGATGTCAGCCCGCTGTCGGTGGAGCGCGCCAAACGTGGGGTGTATGGCAAGAATTCTTTTCGCGGCAGCGATATCGAGTTTCGTGAGCGCCATTTCACCGAAGAGGTCGACGGTTATCGCATCGCCGACCGGGTGCGTGAACAAGTCCGCCTGCAAGTCGGCAACCTGCTCGACCCTGCGTTGCTGGCCAATGAGCCGAGCTACGATTTCGTGTTCTGTCGCAACCTGCTGATCTACTTTGACCAGCCGACCCAGAAGCAAGTGTTCGACGTGCTCAAGGCCCTGACCCACGTGGACGGCGTGCTGTTTATCGGCCCGGCCGAAGGCAGCCTGCTGGGGCGCCATGGCATGCGCTCGATAGGCGTACCGCAATCCTTTGCGTTCAGCCGGCATGTCGAGCCGGTCAAGCCTGAGCCGGTCTTCGTACCGATGCCTGCGCCGGTGCCACAGCGCAGCGCAGCGCCGATTCCACCCAAGCCGCGACCGTTCAGCACGGTGAGTGCTCAGGTGGTGCCGATCAAGGCGCCACACACTGATACCGGCGACTTGCTCAGCCGGATCGCTACCCTGGCCAACGAAGGTAAAAGCGTTGAAGCGCGCGCCGCCTGTGAACAGTATTTGAGTAACCATCCGCCGGCCGCCCAAGTGTTTTACTGGCTGGGGCTGCTCAGCGATGTGGCCGGCAGCGCCCTGGAAGCCCAGGGGTATTATCGAAAAGCCTTGTACCTGGAACCGCAGCACCCGCAGGCCCTGATGCACCTGGCCGCGTTGCTCGAGTCCCAGGGCGACAGCGCGGGGGCGCGCCGGTTGCAGGCGCGTGCCGCCCGTAGCGAGCGAGCTGACAGTGAGTCCAAACGATGAGTAGCCCTGACGCACTCAATACCGCAGGCCTGGACCTGACCCTGGCCGACACCCAGGCCATCGACGACTGCTGGAACCGTATCGGCATCCATGGCGACAAGTCCTGCCCGTTGCTGGCCGAGCATATCCACTGCCGCAACTGTTCGGTGTACTCCGCCGCCGCCACGCGTTTGCTCGACCGTTACGCCTTGCAGCAGGAGGACCAACGCCCGCAGGCGGCCGTTGAAGTCGCGAGTGATGTCGTCACTCGATCCCTGTTGATGTTCCGCCTCGGCGAAGAATGGCTGGGTATTGCAACCCGTTGCCTGGTGGAGGTGGCGCCGCTGCAAGCGATACATTCGCTGCCACATCAGCGTTCCCGCGCATTGCTCGGTGTGGCCAATGTACGCGGCGCGCTGGTGGCGTGTTTATCGCTGGTGGAGTTGCTGGGGCTGGACCCCACCAGCCATGGTGCAACCGGCGGGCGTATCATGCCGCGCATGTTGATTATTGCCGCACAGGACGGCCCGGTGGTGGTGCCGGTGGATGAAGTCGACGGCATTCATGCCATCGACGAACGTACCTTGAAGGCGGCGTCGGCCTCCGGCACCCAGGCCAGTGCGCGTTTCACCCAGGGTGTGCTGCAGTGGAAAGGCCGCAGCCTGCGGTGGCTGGATGAGGCGCAATTGCTGTCCGCCGTGACCCGGAGCCTCACATGACCCCCGACCAGATGCGCGATGCCTCGCTGCTGGAACTGTTCAGCCTGGAAGCCGATGCGCAGACCCAGGTATTGAACGCCGGTTTGCTGGCCCTGGAGCGCAACCCGACCCAGGCCGATCAGTTGGAAGCCTGCATGCGCGCCGCGCATTCGCTCAAGGGCGCCGCGCGGATTGTCGGCGTGGACGCCGGGGTCAGCGTGGCTCACGTCATGGAGGATTGCCTGGTCAGCGCCCAGGAAAACCGCCTGTACCTGCAACCCGAACATATCGATGCGTTGCTGCAGGGTACTGATCTGCTGATGCGTATCGCCACGCCCGGCAACGACGTGGGTCCCGCAGATATCGAGGCCTATGTGGCCCTGATGGAGCGCCTGCTCGATCCGTCGCAGCCGATTGCCAGGGTTGAACCTGCGCCAACGCCCAAGCCGGCACCCGCGCCTGTCCTCGAAGAGCTGCCACCGGAGATCGAGCCTGCGGCGTCGGCCACGCCTTCTGCGCCGCGCCAGAACAAACCCATGACCGAAGGCGGCGAGCGCGTGCTGCGGGTGACCGCCGAGCGCTTGAACAGCCTGTTGGACCTGTCCAGCAAATCGCTGGTGGAAACCCAACGACTCAAGCCTTACCTGGCCAGCATGCAGCGCCTCAAACGCATTCAAAGCAACAGTGTGCGCGCCCTGGACACGCTGGATGGCCAACTCAAGGCTCTGGATTTAAGCCTTGAAGCTCAGGAGGCCCTGGCCGACACCCGCCGTCTTTTAAGCGAAGCCCAGGCCCTGCTGGCGGAAAAAACTGCCGAGCTGGATGAGTTCGGCTGGCAGGCCGGGCAGCGCGCCCAGGTGCTTTACGACACGGCGTTGGCCTGCCGCATGCGGCCGTTTGCCGATGTACTCGCCGGGCAGGTGCGCATGGTCCGCGACCTTGGCCGCAGCCTGGGCAAGCAGGTGCGCCTGGAGATCGAGGGCGAAAAGACCCAGGTCGACCGCGACGTGCTGGAAAAGCTCGAAGCGCCGCTCACCCACTTGCTGCGCAATGCCGTCGACCACGGTATCGAAATGCCCGAGCAGCGCATGCTCGCCGGTAAACCGGCTGAAGGCTTGATTCGCCTGCGAGCCTCCCACCAGGCGGGCCTGCTGGTGCTGGAGCTGAGTGACGACGGCAATGGCGTCGACCTTGAACGCCTGCGCGGCACCATCGTCGACCGGCACCTGTCACCTTTGGAAACCGCCCTGCGCTTGAGCGAAGAGGAACTGCTGACGTTCCTGTTCCTGCCAGGGTTCAGCCTGCGCGACAAGGTCACCGAAGTATCCGGGCGTGGCGTCGGCCTGGACGCGGTGCAGCATATGGTTCGCCAACTGCGCGGCGCGGTGGTGCTGGAGCAGACGGCGGGGCAGGGCAGTCGCTTCCATCTGGAGGTGCCGTTGACTCTGTCGGTGGTGCGCAGCCTGGTGGTGGAGGTCGGTGAAGAAGCCTACGCATTCCCACTGGCCCACATCGAACGCATGTGCGACCTGGCGCCCGATGACATCGTGCAACTGGAAGGCCGTCAGCATTTCTGGCACGAAGGCCGGCATGTCGGCCTGGTTGCCGCCAGCCAGTTGTTGCAGCGCCCGCCGGGGCAGAGTAATGAAGAAACCTTGAAGGTAGTGGTGATCCGCGAGCGCGATGCGGTGTATGGCATTGCGGTGGAACGCTTTATCGGCGAGCGCACCCTGGTGGTGTTGCCGCTGGATGATCGCCTGGGCAAAGTCCAGGACATCTCCGCCGGGGCCTTGCTGGATGACGGCTCGGTGGTGTTGATCGTCGACGTCGAAGACATGCTGCGTTCGGTGGATAAATTGCTCAACACCGGCCGCCTGGAACGTATCGCCCGGCGCAGCCAACAGGCTGCCGAAGCACCGCGTAAACGGGTGCTGGTGGTGGACGACTCGCTCACTGTGCGAGAGCTGCAACGCAAATTATTACTTAATCGTGGTTATGAAGTGGCCGTAGCGGTCGATGGCATGGACGGCTGGAACGCGCTGCGTTCCGAAGACTTCGACTTGCTGATCACTGACATTGATATGCCTCGTATGGACGGGATCGAATTGGTCACACTCTTGCGCCGTGATAGTCGCCTGCAATCGTTGCCGGTGATGGTGGTCTCGTACAAGGATCGCGAAGAAGACCGGCGTCGTGGACTGGACGCCGGCGCCGACTATTATCTAGCTAAAGCCAGTTTCCATGACGACGCCTTGCTGGACGCCGTGATGGAACTGATTGGAGGCGCCCGGGCATGAGGATCGCGATCGTCAATGACATGCCCCTGGCGTTGGAAGCCTTGCGGCGCGCCTTGAGTCTTGAACCCGCGCACCAGGTGGTGTGGGTGGCCAACAATGGCCTTGAAGCCGTACAGCGTTGCGCCGAACTGACGCCGGACCTGATCCTGATGGACTTGATCATGCCGGTGATGGACGGCGTAGAAGCCACGCGGCAGATCATGGCCGAAACCCCGTGCCCGATCTTGATCGTCACCGTGGACCGTCAGGCCAACGTCAGCCGAGTGTTTGAAGCCATGGGCCATGGCGCGCTGGACGTGGTGGATACACCGGCGCTGGGCGTGGGCAACCCCAAGGATGCAGCGGCACCGTTGCTGCGCAAGATCCTCAACATTGGCTGGCTGGTCGGCCAGAGTGGCAGCCGCGTACGCGCCGAAACCGCGCCCCAGCGCTCCACCGGCAAACGCCGCAGCCTGGTGGCGATCGGGTCGTCGGCAGGCGGGCCGGCTGCCCTGGAAATCCTGCTCAAGGGTTTGCCCCGAGACTTTCCGGCGGCCATCGTGCTGGTGCAGCATGTGGACCAGGTGTTTGCCGCCGGCATGGCGGAGTGGCTGAGCAGCGCCTCCGGCCTGCCGGTGCGCCTGGCCCGTGAAGGCGAGCCGCCACAAGCCGGAACGGTGTTGCTGGCCGGCACCAATCACCACATTCGCCTGTTGAAAAATGGCACGCTAGCCTATACCGCAGAGCCGGTGAACGAGATCTACCGGCCGTCCATCGACGTGTTTTTCGAGAGCGTCGCCAGCCACTGGAACGGCGATGCCGTCGGCGTATTACTCACCGGCATGGGCCGCGACGGCGCCCAGGGGCTCAAGTTGTTGCGTGAACAAGGATATTTGACCATCGCCCAGGATCAACAAAGCTCGGCGGTGTATGGCATGCCCAAAGCGGCGGCGGCGATTGATGCTGCTGTTGAAATTCGCCCACTGGATAGAATTGCACCCCGATTGCTGGAGGTATTTGCAAAATGATCAGTATCTCCCGCTGCTGGCTTGCAGCTAGTAATTCAGGTGACTGCACATGAGTGATTTACAGATCGACGACATCAAGACCGACGAAAATGCTGCCATGGTGTTGCTGGTCGACGACCAGGCCATGATCGGCGAAGCGGTGCGGCGTGGGCTCGCCCATGAAGAAAACATCGATTTCCACTTTTGCGCCGATCCGCATCAGGCGATTGCCCAGGCCATCCGCATTAAGCCAACCGTCATTCTGCAAGACCTGGTCATGCCGGGCCTCGACGGCCTGACGCTGGTGCGCGAATACCGCAACCACCCGGCCACGGCGAACATTCCGATCATCGTGCTCTCGACCAAGGAAGAGCCGTTGATCAAAAGCGCGGCGTTCTCGGCCGGGGCCAATGATTACCTGGTCAAGCTGCCGGACAATATCGAGCTGGTGGCGCGCATTCGCTATCACTCGCGCTCCTACATGACGTTGTTGCAGCGGGATGCGGCCTACCGTGCGCTGCGGGTCAGCCAGCAGCAGTTGCTGGACACCAATCTGGTGCTGCAACGGTTGATGAACTCCGACGGTCTGACCGGGCTGTCCAACCGCCGCCACTTTGACGAATACCTGGAATTGGAATGGCGCCGCGCCATGCGTGACCAGACTCAGCTGTCACTGCTGATGATCGACGTCGACTTCTTCAAGACCTTCAACGACAGCTTTGGCCATGTTGAAGGTGACGAAGCCCTGCGCAAAGTCGCCGCCGCCATCCGTGAAGCCAGTAGCCGTCCTTCGGACCTGCCAGCGCGTTACGGGGGTGAAGAGTTCGCCCTGGTGTTGCCGAACACCTCGCCGGGTGGTGCGCGCCTGGTGGCGGAAAAGCTGCGCATGGCAGTAGCCGCGCTGAAAATCCCGCATATTGCACCAGCTGAAGGCTCGAGCCTGACCATCAGCATCGGCCTGTCGACCATGACCCCGCAGCAGAGCAGCGATTGCCGGCTGCTGATCATGGCAGCGGACAAGGGTTTGTATACGGCCAAGCATAATGGGCGTAACCAGGTGGGTATCGAATAATTCGGTACAACGCTAATCCCTTGTGGGAGCGGGCTTGCTCGCGAATGCGGTATGTCAGGTAATGAATCAGTGACTGACCCACCGCATTCGCGAGCAAGCCCGCTCCCACATTTGGATCTTCATTGTTCTTGAGATCGGATGCAGACCCGCCTTTTCGCCAAGCGGGCTGCCGTTCGCGTCTCTTTGTCGTTATACTCGTCGGCTTTCAAAAGTTCGCCAACGAGTGCTGCCCGCCATGGAAATCAACCCGATCCTTAACACCATCAAGGACCTGTCCGAGCGCTCCGAAACTATTCGGGGGTATCTTTGACTACGATCAAAAGCATGAGCGTCTGACCGAAGTCAATCGCGAGCTTGAAGATCCGGCTGTCTGGAACAAACCTGAATACGCCCAGGAACTGGGCCGCGAGCGCGCTGCGCTGGCGCAGATCGTCGACACCCTCGACGAATTGAACACCGGTCTGGGCGATTGCCGTGACCTGCTGGACATGGCCGTCGAAGAAAACGACGAAGGCGCAGTGGGCGATGTCGTCGCCGAGCTGGCCCGTCTCGAGGAAAACCTCGCCAAGCTTGAATTCCGCCGCATGTTCAGCCACGAAATGGACCCGAACAACGCCTACCTGGATATCCAGGCCGGTTCCGGCGGCACCGAGGCCCAGGACTGGGCCAACATCCTGCTGCGCATGTACCTGCGCTGGGCTGACAAGCGCGGTTTCGACGCAACCATCATGGAGCTGTCAGCCGGTGAAGTCGCCGGTATCAAAGGCGCGACCGTGCACATCAAGGGTGAATACGCCTTTGGCTGGCTGCGTACCGAGATTGGCGTGCATCGCCTGGTGCGCAAGAGCCCGTTCGACTCCGGCAACCGTCGCCACACTTCGTTCTCCGCGGTGTTCGTCTCCCCAGAGATCGACGACAAAGTGGAAATCGAGATCAACCCGGCCGACCTGCGAATCGACACCTACCGCTCCTCCGGCGCCGGTGGTCAGCACGTAAACACCACCGACTCGGCCGTACGTATTACCCACGTACCGACCAACACCGTGGTCAGCTGCCAGAACGAACGTTCCCAGCACGCGAACAAGGACACCGCCATGAAAATGCTGCGGGCCAAGTTGTACGAGCAGGAAATGCAGAAGCGCAACGCGGCTTCGCAGGCGCTGGAAGACACCAAGTCGGATATCGGCTGGGGTCACCAGATCCGTTCTTATGTGCTCGATGCGTCGCGGATCAAGGATCTGCGCACTAACATCGAACGCAGCGACTGCGACAAGGTGCTCGACGGCGATATCGATGAATACCTGGAAGCCAGCCTGAAATCAGGCCTGTAACAAGACTGTAGGAGCCGGGGGGACACTTAGTCCTTGCCCGGCGATCCCCTGCCGAAGGCTGGGGAAAACGTACCTGTGATGGAATTTCAAAAGACATGAGCGACCAACAACTCGACCCGCAAGCCCTGCAACAGGAAGAAAACTCCCTGATCGCCCTGCGCAAGGAAAAGCTTGCTGCCGAGCGCGCCAAGGGTAACGCCTTCCCCAACGACTTCCGCCGCGACAACTACTGCGATGCCTTGCAGAAGCAATACGCGGACAAGACCAAGGAAGAGCTGGCGGAAGCGGCGATCCCGGTCAAGGTGGCAGGTCGCATCATGCTCAACCGTGGCTCGTTCATGGTGATCCAGGACATGACCGGGCGCATTCAGGTCTACGTCAACCGCAAGACTCTTTCGGAAGAAACCCTGGCCTCGGTGAAAACCTGGGACATGGGCGACATCATCGCGGCCGAAGGCACCCTGGCCCGTTCCGGCAAGGGCGACCTGTACGTTGAGATGACCAGTGTACGCCTGTTGACCAAGTCGCTGCGCCCTCTGCCGGACAAGCACCACGGCCTGACCGACACCGAGCAGCGCTATCGCCAGCGCTACGTTGACCTGATCGTCAACGAAGACGTGCGCCAGACCTTCCGCGTGCGTTCGCAGGTCATCGCCCACATCCGCAGCTTCCTGATGCAACGTGACTTCCTGGAAGTGGAAACCCCGATGCTGCAAACCATCCCGGGTGGTGCCGCAGCCAAACCGTTCGAAACCCACCACAACGCGCTGGACCTGGAAATGTTCCTGCGTATCGCGCCTGAGTTGTACCTCAAGCGCCTTGTGGTTGGCGGCTTCGAAAAAGTCTTCGAGATCAACCGCAACTTCCGTAACGAAGGCGTTTCGACGCGTCACAACCCTGAATTCACCATGTTGGAGTTCTACCAGGCGTACGCCGACTACGAAGACAACATGGACCTGACCGAAGAACTGTTCCGCGAACTGGCACAGCTGGTGCTGGGCAGCACTGACGTGCCTTACGGCGACAAGGTGTTCCACTTCGGCGAGCCGTTTGTACGCCTCTCGGTGTTCGACTCGATCCTCAAGTACAACCCAGAGTTGACCGCTGACGACCTGACCGACATCGACAAGGCCCGCGCCATCGCCAAGAAAGCCGGCGCCAAGGTGCTGGGCTTTGAAGGCCTGGGCAAACTGCAGGTGATGATTTTCGAAGAACTGGTGGAGCACAAGCTGGAGCAGCCGCACTTCATTACCCAGTACCCGTTCGAAGTGTCGCCGCTGGCCCGTCGCAACGACGACAACCCGAACGTTACCGACCGTTTCGAGCTGTTCATCGGCGGCCGCGAAATCGCCAACGCCTACTCCGAGCTTAACGACGCGGAAGACCAGGCCGAGCGATTCATGGCGCAGGTGGCCGACAAGGACGCCGGCGACGACGAAGCCATGCACTACGACGCCGACTTCGTCCGCGCGCTGGAGTACGGCATGCCACCGACTGCCGGTGAAGGTATCGGTATCGACCGGTTGGTGATGTTGTTGACCAACTCGCCGTCGATCCGCGACGTGATCTTGTTCCCGCACATGCGGCCACAAGCGTAACCCTAGCGAAATCCGAAGCCGCCTTTTATAAGGCGGCTTTTTTATGGGGTGTATTTAGCCGTCAATAGAACGGCGCCAGGTGTTCGTTCCCACGACGACCCGTCTGCGTGGGAATGCAGCCCGTGACGCTCCGCGTCACCTTTTAAAGGAAGATCTGCCGTGAACCGCGTAATGGCTCAAGAAGGTGCCGCCGGCATTGCTGCTGCCGTGGCTGAAAGCGTCCAGTATCAAGGCCGCAAGGCCAGTCGCCGGGGCAGCGAGCAACGCAGGCAAGACATTCTCGATGCGGCCATGCGCATCGTCGTGCGTGACGGCGTACGGGCCGTGCGCCATCGCGCGGTGGCGGCGGAAGCCGGCGTGCCATTGTCGGCCACCACCTACTACTTCAAGGACATCGATGACTTGCTCACCGATACCTTCGCCCAGTACGTCGAGCGCAGCGCGGCCTTCATGGGCAAACTGTGGGTGCGCAACGAAGGCCTGCTGCGCGAGATGGTCGCCTATGGCGATGGCAGCCAGGCGTCACGCTCGCAACTGGCCGATGACATTGCAAAGCTGACCGCCGATTACGTCATGCGCCAACTGACCAACCGCCGTGAACACCTGATGGCCGAACAGGCCTTTCGCCAGGAAGCCTTGCTTAACCCGCGTCTGGCGGAACTGGTGCGTTCTCATCAGCAGATTCTGTTGCAGGGCACCGGGCAGTTTTTCCAGGTATTGGGTTCCCGCGAGCCGCAACAGGATGCCAAAGTGTTGACGGCGATAATCGGTCGGATGGAATATCAGGGCCTGCTTGGCGGCCCAGAGCCTCTGACCGGTGAAGAGATGCTTGAGATTCTCAAGCGTTACATGCATTTGGTGTTGGCCTCGGTCTAGCTAAATGTGGGATCTGCTTTATGTGGGAGCTGGCTTGCCTGCGATAGCATCACCGCGGTGTGTGCTTGAATGACCGTGTTGCCTGTATCGCAGGCAAGCCAACTCCCACATCGGTAGGTGCCATGCAAACCATTCAGTGGGGTATTTGATGAAAGCCTGGCGTGTCGCGCTAATCGCCTTGTCGTTCCTGTTGCTCAGCGGTTGCCTGGTGACGTTCAAGGACCCGCTGCCAGCCAAAGAAGCAGCACCGGATGCCTTGCTCGGCCACTGGTCGAGCAAAAATGCCTGGGGCGAGCCGCTCAACCTGCAGATTACCCGCGTCGGTAAGCATCGTTACAAAGCGGTGAGCTACCCTAAAGCCAAGCCGGGCCAGCGCGATGAGTATCTGTTTACGGTTTCGCGCCATGGCAACCGTTGGTATTTGTCGGCGCCGTTGCCGGACAAACTCGGCGGGCACTTCATTTTGGCTGGCTTCGATTTTGAAGGCGAAAGCGACGAAAAGCCTGAATTGGTGGTCTACAACCTCGACCTCGAGCAAATCCATCAAGCCATAGGCCAGCAGGCTTTACACGGCAGCACTGTGGACACCGTCGAAGGCGCCGGCGTGTTGGTGGACAGCCCGCTGGACCAGGTGTTTGCCTACCTGGATAACCCGGCCAATGCCGATGTGTTCGTTGAAGCCGTGCGCTACCAGCGCGCGGGCAAATAACGTTTAAAGAGGAAGCACCGGGTGGACGATTACCAGCAGACGATACGCACCTTGTCCGATCGCATAGTGCTGGCGCAAACACCGATTCGCGTGCTCGACGCCGTGAAGTGGGACGAGAACATTCGCCAGGGATTCCTCAAGGCCAAGGGCAAGGCTTTGCCCGCCGTGGACCGCGATTATTACCTGAACCGGCCGCTATCGTTCGACTCCAGCGCGGTCAAGCTGGAGTTCCAGAACATCGAGCGCGACATCACCCGCCAGCTTGGCCAATTCAACCCGGTCGGGCAGATCATGCGGCGGATGTGCAAGGAGTACCGCATGGTGGTGCGCATGCTCGAAGCGCGCGGCACCGAGGACTTCGGCCTGATCTCCCAGGAACTCTACGGCGCCGCTTCCGATGCCTTCCACGCCGGCGACCCGACCCTGGCTGACCTGGGCCTGATGCTCTCCGACTACCTCAATAACATCGACGGCCGTGGCGACCTCAAGGACGAGGCCAAGACTCTCACCGCCAAAGATGCCGTGGCGATGTTGCAAACCCGCCTGAACAAGGTATTTGGCGAGGCGGAAGAAACCATTCGCGTGTTCGAGTCCGACGGGATCGTCGCCGACGCGGCGGCAGGCGCCGACTACATCAAGATCCGCGCCGACGCGATGTTCAACGAACGTGATGTGCGCGCGCTGGAAGTGCATGAAGGCCTGGTGCACGTCGGCACCACGCTCAATGGCCAAAATCAGCCGATCTGCACGTTCCTGTCCAAGGGGCCGCCGTCTTCCACCGTAACCCAGGAAGGCCTGGCGATTCTGATGGAAATCATCACCTTCGCGTCCTACCCCAGCCGCCTGCGCAAACTGACCAACCGCACCCGCGCCATCCATATGGTGGAGGAGGGCGCTGACTTCCTGCAGGTGTTCGAATTCTTCCGCGAGCAAGGTTTTGAAATGGCCGAAAGCTACGGCAACGCCAGCCGGGTGTTCCGTGGCTCGACGCCGACCGGCCTGCCGTTTACCAAGGATTTGTCCTATCTCAAGGGATTTATCATGGTCTATAACTACATTCAGCTGGCCGTGCGCAAAGGCAAGCTGGAACAAGTGCCGCTGTTGTTCTGCGGCAAGACCACGCTGGAAGACATGCGTACCTTGCGCCAACTGGTCGATGAAGGCCTGGTGGTGCCGCCCAAGTACCTGCCCGAGCAGTTTCGCGACATGAACGCACTGGCGGCGTGGATGTGTTTCTCCAACTTCCTCAACCACTTGAGCCTGGATCGGATCGAAGCGGATTACTCGAATATCCTTTAGGCAATTTAACTGACGAAACCGATTAAAAAATTTGGATCTCCACAAGGCTGCAGATCGCGGCCAAATCGCGAGGCTTCAACGGATGAGAATCCTCGGCATTCTTTGCCTGCTATTCACATTGAACGGCTGCAGCTCGCTGCTGTTCTACCCTGAGCCCGGGCTGCCGTTCACGCCGGAAAAGGCCCACCTGCAATACCGCGATGTCACCCTGACCACCGCCGATGGCGTAAAGCTTCATGCCTGGTGGCTGCCGGCCAAGCCCGGGGTGCCCGTCAAAGGCACGGTGCTGCACTTGCACGGCAACGGCGGCAACCTCGCCTGGCACCTGGGCGGCAGTTGGTGGTTGCCGGAGCAGGGCTATCAAGTGCTGCTGCTGGACTATCGCGGTTATGGGCTGTCGCAAGGCAAGCCGTCGTTGCCGGCGATCTATAAAGACATCGATGCTGCGTTTATGTGGCTCGACAAGGCCCCCGAAACCCAGGGCCAACCGCTGATTGTGTTAGGCCAAAGCCTGGGTGGCGCGCTGGCGGTGCATTACCTGGCAGCGCACCCGGAGCGTCAGCTCAAACTCAAGGCGCTGGTGCTGGACGGCGTGCCTGCCAGTTATCGTGACGTAGGACAATTCGCCCTCAGTACGTCCTGGTTAACATGGCCGTTTCAGGTGCCTCTGTCCTGGCTGGTGCCGGACGCCGACAGTGCGATCAACACCATGCCCCAACTGACCGGCGTACCGAAACTGCTGTTCCATAGCCTGGATGATCCGATTGTGCCGGTGGCCAACGGCATTCGCCTGTATCAGGCCGCGCCGCCGCCCAGGGTGTTGCAGTTGACCCGTGGTGGCCATGTGCAGACCTTTGCCGACAAGACCTGGCAAACCGTGATGCTGCGTTATCTGGATGACCCGCAGCACTTCAACGGCCTGCGCCGCCTGGGTGAAATTCCGAATTATCCTGTTCCTAAAGTTGACTCATCAGAGAGCCCGCAATGAGCGAAGAACGCAATATGATCCCGCTGATCCTCACCGGTATCGGCACTATCATCGGTACCGTCGGTTGCCTGTGGTTCTACGGCTACCTGCACTTCGCCAAGCCGGAAGATGCATTGCTGCTCAGCGACTTCACCCTGCTCAAGACCGTGCCGGGCGTGGACTATAAAATTTCCCTGACCCCGGCCGCACAAGTGGCGCAGTGCGTTGATGGCGTGCTGGTGATGTTCGATACCGAGCAGAAAGGCTTGAGTGGCGTGCTGGTCAACAACAAGAAGCAAGCGGTGCGTTGCATGGGGCAGGAAACTCCGCAACTGCAGGAATAGCCCCATCACGGAAATATCTGGAACCGTCTTGCGTCACACGCCACAGAAGGCGATGTAACTTACGCAAACGGGGCGGGCAAGGTGGTCATAAATATTGGTGCAATACGCAACATGCTGGACATGGCCCGTGGGCATGAGTCGCTGACGCGACAAGATGCACAGGCCCATACGCTCAGGCAACTGATGGAGCGGCTGTCGGAGAACACCTATGACGCGAAAAAGGTAACGCATGCGGACGATTCGGAGGGCCCCATCACCTTCGGATAGTCCAAAAAAAACCCACCGTAAGGTGGGTTTTTTTATCCAGCTTCAATCAATCAGTTCGCCATCGACGAACGTGGCTTCACTGGCTGGTTGTCGTTGGAGATGGTCACTTCAACGCGGCGGTTCATGGCACGGCCCGAAACGCTGCCGTTGTCGGCAACCGGATATTCCTTGCCGTAACCCTGGGTCACGATGCGCGAGATATCCACGCCCTGTTGAGCCAGTGCACGCTGTACAGAGGCCGCACGACGCTCGGACAGGCTCTGGTTGTACGAGTCGGAGCCGGTGCTGTCGGTGTAGCCTTCGACGATCACTTTACGGTCCGGGTTATCACGCAGGAACTGCGCCAGCTTGGTGATGTTCACCAGGCCGCTGGATTTCAGGTCGGACTTGTTGGTGGCGAACAGCACGTCACCGAACGTCACCAGGGTGCCGCGATCAGTCTGCTTGGCGTTCAAGCTGTCTTGCAGTTGCTTGATCTGCGCATCACGGGCTTGCAGCAGGGCGCGGGCACGTTCGTCACCGGCGTTTTTCAGCTGGGCTTCGGATTGGCGCAGTGCGATGGTGTCTTTCGCCACTTCAACGCGCTGGTTGGTCAGGTAGGCCAGTTGGTCGACTTTCTTCTGGTCTTCCTTGTCACGGTAGGCCTTGTCAGCCTTGTCCAGCCAATCCTGAGCGTCCTTGGTTTCCAGCGCCGCTACCTTGGTGGCATTCGGGTTGGCTTGCAGGGCCGAGAAGTTGGTCCGTGCGTTTTCCAGGTTCGCGTTTGGCGGGGTGGAGCAGGCCGCCAGAGCAACGCTCATCGCCAGCAGGGCAGGGATCATCAGTTGTTTACGCATAGTCGTGTCGTCCTTTCAATTCGATATCGGGTGCAATGCAATCAGTGGCGGCGGCTTATTGCTGTTTGATAACAGCCGGGCGCATGCCTTCCTGACGCAGCTCCTGAACAGCCTTCTGGGAGTCCTTCACAGCCTGGTCTGCCTTGGCAGCCTGGGCTTTACGCTCAGCGACGCGGGCGTCCCACTCGGCTTGTTCGGCCAGTTGACGGGCCTTGTCGTAGTTTTTGTCGTGCATGGCGATTTCAGCTTCTTTGAGCTTGTCCTGAGCCGACTTCATTTCTACGGCGGCGTACTCGGTACCACCGGCGCTGACGGCGCTGTTCACCGCAGATTGGGTCACGGCGTATTGCTCGGTCGGTGGGTTACCGGCGCAGCCCGCCAGTACGAAGCTGGTGCCGATTGCCAGCGCGGCCAATTTAAGCCCGCGCAGGTGGTTAAACGAGGATTTGGCAGTGCTGGTCTTCATCGTCTTCAACTCCATTGGATAACTCCTCAAAAACATCAAAATCCACTTCGTTGGTCAGCGGTCGAGGCCCCGGCGGTAAAGCTCGTAGTGCCTTTTCAAACGGCCGTTCCAAGTGATGGCTTACTGGCTGTGACCTGATGCTTTTTTCAAAAGTTCAGAGAAGATGGCGATTTGCCTAAAAAAATATCTGACTGTTTGGTCAGCGTTTAAAAGTTTGAACTTTTGCTGCGCGCGAAGGTACGCCGAGCCTCTGTGAGGCCCGGAATACCTGGGGTTGGATGGGTTTAACGGATGTTTATCAGTGCTTCTGTTCGTCCGCGCCGGCTGATAAATCATGCAGATAGCGCCGCGACAGCGTGAGAAAGCGTGGAGTAGGGCCGACGTCTTCGTACAGCGGGTCCCCCTCTTCATCGGTGGCGACCACGTGCTGGCCCTTGATGTAGGGAAAGCTGGCTTCCAGCTCTTCAAGGGCGGCGCCGATCAGCTCACCGAGCAGTTCTTCGGGGTGGCGCTTGGGGTACATCTCGGCAATGGCGGCCAGCCGGGCGGCGGACTCCATGTCCAGATGGATCGCGTACTCGGTTTTGGTCAGGCGACCCTTGGCGGTCTCTTCCCAATGCTGGGCCAGTTCTCGAATTTTCATGGCAACCTCAATAAGCCCGCGATGGCAGGCGGTGATGAGTGTCCAGCCGCCTGCGTGGATAAACGCGACGACTCACTGTTGAGACTAGCTGTAACCGGCAAGGTTTAAAGTGTCTTGTCAGAAACCGATGCGAGCGGCACTCTGGAAGGCCTGCGCGTCCCGGATTTCTGGCTGGAGATTGGCTGATGAGTGATATCGATGCACGCTTGCGTGAGGATGTTCACCTGCTGGGTGAACTGTTGGGCAACACCATTCGAGAGCAATACGGCGATGATTTCCTCGACAAGATCGAGCAGATCCGTAAAGGCGCCAAGGCCGACCGCCGTGGCAGCGTATCCGAGCAAACCGCCGGCGAGGAACTCAGCGCCAGCTTGAACCAACTGCAGGAAAGCGAACTGTTGCCCGTGGCGCGAGCCTTTAACCAGTTCCTCAACCTGGCCAACATCGCCGAGCAGTACCAGTTGATCCACCGGCGCGATGAGTCGCAACCAGCGCCTTTTGAGTCCCGTGTATTGCCGGAGCTGCTGGCCCGCCTGCAAAGCGAAGGTCACAGCAACGAATCCCTGGCCCGCCAGTTGGCGCGGTTGGAGATTGAATTGGTCCTTACCGCCCACCCGACTGAAGTGGCGCGCCGCACCCTGATCCAGAAATACGATGCGATCGCCGCGCAACTGGCGCTGCAGGATCACCGCGACCTCACCACGGCCGAGCGCGAGCAGATCCGCGAACGGTTGCAGCGGTTGATCGCCGAAGCCTGGCACACCGAAGAAATCCGCCGCGTGCGGCCCACCCCGGTGGATGAAGCCAAGTGGGGCTTTGCGGTGATTGAGCATTCGTTGTGGCAGGCCATCCCGAATTATTTGCGCAAGGCTGACCACGCCTTGCACGCGGCCACCGGCCTGCACTTGCCACTGGAGGCCGCGCCGATTCGGTTTGCCTCGTGGATGGGCGGGGACCGTGATGGCAACCCGAATGTCACCGCGCCGGTCACCCGCGAAGTGCTGTTGCTGGCGCGCTGGATGGCGGCGGATTTGTATTTGCGTGATATCGATCACCTGGCGTCCGAGCTGTCGATGCAACAGGCCAGCCCGGCGTTGCAAGCCAAGGTCGGCGACAGCGTCGAGCCGTATCGCGCCTTGCTCAAGCAATTGCGTGAACGTCTGCGTGCCACGCGGCAATGGGCGCACACCGCATTGACCGCCAACACCCCGGCACCCGCCGAGGTGCTGCAGAACAACCGCGACCTGCTCGACCCGCTGGAGCTGTGCTACCAGTCGCTTCACGAGTGCGGCATGGGCGTAATCGCTGATGGCCCGTTGCTCGATTGCCTGCGCCGCGCCGTGACCTTCGGCTTGTTCCTGGTGCGGCTGGATGTGCGCCAGGATTCCAGTCGCCACTCGGCGGCCATGACCGAAATTACCGATTACCTGGGCCTCGGTCGCTATGAAGACTGGGATGAAGAGGCGCGTATCAGCTTCCTGACCAAGGAGCTGAGCAATCGTCGACCGCTGCTGCCGGGCTATTTCAAACCGTCGGCGGACACCGCCGAAGTGTTGAATACCTGCAAGGAAATCGCCGCCGCACCGGCCGCGTCTCTCGGCTCGTATGTGATCTCGATGGCGGGCGCCGCCTCGGACGTGCTGGCGGTGCAACTGCTGCTTAAAGAGTCGGGCGTACAACGACCGATGCGCGTGGTCCCGCTGTTCGAAACCCTGGCCGACCTGGATAACGCCGGGCCGGTGATGGAGCGTCTGCTGCAATTGCCGGGCTATCGCGCGCGCTTGCATGGCCCGCAGGAAGTGATGATCGGCTACTCGGACTCAGCCAAGGACGCCGGCACCACGGCTGCCGCCTGGGCGCAGTACCGGGCGCAGGAACGTTTGGTGGATATCTGCCGTGAGCAGCAGGTGGAATTGCTGTTGTTCCACGGTCGTGGCGGCACTGTTGGCCGGGGTGGTGGGCCAGCTCACGCGGCGATCCTGTCGCAACCGCCGGGCTCGGTAGCGGGGCGTTTTCGCACCACCGAACAAGGCGAAATGATCCGCTTCAAGTTCGGCCTGCCGGACATCGCCGAGCAGAACCTCAATCTGTACCTGGCCGCGGTTCTGGAAGCCACGCTGTTGCCACCGCCGCCGCCCGAGCCGGCCTGGCGCCATTTGATGGACGAATTGGCGGCAGACGGTGTCAGCGCTTACCGCGCCGTCGTGCGCGAAAATCCCCAGTTCGTCGAGTACTTCCGCCAGTCCACGCCGGAGCAGGAGTTGGGCCGTTTGCCGTTGGGCAGTCGCCCGGCCAAGCGGCGTGCGGGCGGTATCGAAAGCCTGCGGGCGATTCCGTGGATTTTCGGTTGGACCCAAACCCGCCTGATGCTACCCGCCTGGCTTGGCTGGGAAGCTGCATTAAGCAAGGCGCTGGAGCGCGGCGAGGGCGAGTTGCTGGGGCAGATGCGCGAGCAATGGCCGTTCTTTCGCACCCGCATCGATATGCTGGAAATGGTGCTGGCCAAGGCCGATGCCGACATAGCGCGTTTATATGACGAGCGTCTGGTGCAGCCTGACCTTCTGCCATTGGGTGCGCACTTACGCGACCTATTGTCGCAGGCGTGCAGTGTGGTCCTTGGCCTGACTGGCCAGTCGCAACTGCTGGCCCACAGTCCGGACACCCTGGAGTTTATCCGTTTGCGTAACACCTACCTCGACCCGCTGCACCTGTTGCAGGCCGAGTTGCTGGCGCGCTCGCGTCAGCAGGAGGCGGCGCAGGATAGCCCTCTGGAACAGGCGCTGCTGGTGTCCGTGGCGGGTATTGCCGCCGGACTGCGCAACACCGGTTAAGGTTTCTTGCGTGTTCTCAACGACTTGCGGATAAACAATGACGGCCGCCCTGAAAGGGGCGGTTGGCGTTTATGGGGCAGGGTTGCACTCAGGCACACCTTGGCTATGACGCATGCGCTGCGCGGGTTACTCCGACTTTCGGCGGCTTGTATGGATAGGGCCCGCTGTGTATCTTGATCAGCCTTTGGGGTTTTGATCGGCTTGGGCCGATATTTCCACGAGCCACATTTTTACGAGATTGGCCCCACGCGGCGAATCCGAGCGTCATCTCTATAAAAAATTGAGGAGCACATCGATGCGCGTCATTCTGCTGGGAGCTCCCGGGGCCGGTAAAGGTACTCAGGCAAAGTTCATCACTGAAAAATTCGGCATTCCACAAATCTCCACCGGCGACATGCTGCGCGCGGCCGTCAAGGCCGGCACCGAGCTGGGCCTGATCGCAAAAAGCGTGATGGACAGCGGCGGCCTGGTTTCCGATGACCTGATCATCAACCTGGTCAAGGAACGCATCAGCCAGGACGACTGCAAGAACGGTTTCCTGTTCGACGGCTTCCCACGCACCATTCCCCAGGCTGAAGCCCTGGTGAAGGCTGGCGTTGAGTTGGATGCCGTGGTTGAAATCGCGGTTGAAGACGAAGAAATCGTCCAGCGTATCGCCGGTCGTCGTGTTCACGAGGCCTCGGGCCGCGTGTACCACACCGTCTACAACCCGCCGAAGGTTGAAGGCAAGGACGATGTTACCGGCGAAGACCTGGTACAGCGTAAGGATGACACCGAAGAAACCGTGCGCCATCGTCTGTCGGTCTACCACTCCCAGACCAAGCCACTGGTGGACTTCTACCAGAAACTGTCCGCTGCACAGGGCAAGCCGAAGTACAGCCACATTCCTGGCGTGGGTTCGGTAGAAGCCATCACCGCCAAGGTGCTGCAAGCGCTGAGCTGATCAAACGATCAGCTGCATGCACAACGGCCCGCTTGCGGGCCGTTGTTGTTTATACTGGCGCACTTTTTTCCGATTTGGACACCTACACCGATGAGCACCCTGCTGGCCCTGGACACCGCGACTGAAGCTTGCTCTGTTGCCTTGCTGCACGATGGCAAGGTAACGAGCCACTACGAGGTGATCCCGCGCCTGCACGCGCAGAAGCTGTTGCCGATGATCAAGCAATTGCTGGAAGACGCCGGCACCACCCTTGCTGCGGTGGATGCCATTGCCTTTGGCCGTGGCCCCGGCGCGTTTACCGGCGTGCGCATTGCCATTGGCGTGGTGCAGGGCCTGGCGTTTGCGTTGGAGCGCCCGGTATTGCCAGTCTCCAACCTCGCGGTGCTGGCCCAGCGTGCGCTGCGTGAGCACGGCGCCTCGCAAGTGGCGGCGGCCATTGATGCACGGATGGATGAAGTCTATTGGGGTTGCTACCGCGAGACGGCCGGCGAAATGCGCCTGGTGGGCGTGGAAGCCGTGCAGCCGCCGCAAGTCAGCGCGTTGCCCGTGGATGCTAGCGGTGACTGGTTCGGTGCCGGTACCGGCTGGGGTTATGGCGAACGCATCAATGTGCAACTGGTCGGCCAGGACGCCACTATGTTGCCGCATGCCGAAGACCTGCTGACCCTGGCACGCTTCGCTTTCGAGCGTGGCGAAGCGATTCCCGCCGATCAGGCTGCACCGGTTTATCTGCGCGATAAAGTGGCGCAAACCAAGGCTGAGCGCGGGATTATTTGACGCCAAAAAAGCGAGATTTTTGTGGCGATTTTCGCCAATCGTCAGAATTTGACCGGGTTTGTAAACCTTTTACAAATTATGTGTTCTAGTTATCACCAGAGCATTTGCGCACAACGGAAAGTGCCGCTAAATTGCCATCATTGATACCGAGTCTGCATGTATGCGTATAGACGGCTTTTCCTCACAGTCCTACCCCCTCAAGCGTAAGCCACGTAAGGCGAACGTGACGGTAGACGATTCCGTCGAGGATTCGCCGGACTTCATTGAGGTCCAGTCCGACGCGCAGTCCAGCGCCCAGGGTTCTGCCGGCGCGCGTATCGGTGGTCTTCCCGCCCGTCAGCAAGACATGGTGTTCCACCGTTCCATGAGCAAAAGCGTCGCCACCGCCCTGGCCAGCTACCTGACCACCGCCGGCTTTGTCGAATGGGATATGGAAGTGCTGGGTCTCGACATCCACATCTGATGCGCCTGCCTTACTTTATTGGTTGCCCGTCCTGGAGTGAAAACGCCTGGCGCGAGTACCTGTACCCGGCCGATGCGCGCTCCAGCGATTACCTCGCGCTGTACTCCCAGGTCTTCAACGCGGTTGAAGGCAACACCACTTTTTATGCTCGCCCCTCGGCCGCCACGGTGCAGCGCTGGGCTGAAATCATGCCTGAAGATTTTCGCTTCACTGCCAAATTCCCGGGCGACATCAGCCACGGAGGCGACTTGCGCGAACAGTTGCCGGCGGCGGAAAGTTTTGTCGGCTTGATGAGCCCATTGGGGGCGCGTGTTTCGCCATTGTGGCTGCAACTGTCGGCGAGCTTTTCGCCGCAACGCCTCGGCGAGCTCGCCGGTTTTATTGATGGCCTGGAACGCCCGTTGGCGGTGGAAGTACGCCACCCGGAATTCTTCGCCAAGGGCGATGCCGAACGCACGCTCAACCGCTTGTTACGTGACCGTGGTGTCGAGCGGATCTGCCTCGACCCCAGGGCCTTGTTCAGTTGCACGTCCACCTCGGCCGCCGTGCTGCACGCCCAATCGAAAAAGCCCAAGGTGCCACCGCGCCCGGCGGCGCTGACCCAGTTTCCCCAGGTGCGTTTCATCGGCCATCCGGAGCTTGAGGCCAACGACCCGTTTTTGCTGCCGTGGGTGGAAAAAATCGCCGGCTGGATCGAAGAGGGGCGCACGCCCTACGTATTCCTGCACACCTCGGATAACCGGCTGGCTGCGCAACTGGCGCTGCGGTTTCATGAAAAACTGATGGCCCGTTTGCCGGGCCTGCCGCCGCTGGCGACCTTGCATCGAGAACCCGAAGCGGAGCAACTGGGGTTACTCTAGGGCTCCTTTTTACGCCAGGAGTGAGTCATGGATGCCCAAACCCTTCGCGCCGAAACCTTCAAGGCCTTGCACGAGCGTGATCATGCGTTCGTGATGCCCAACCCGTGGGACGCCGGCTCCGCCGTCATGCTTGCCAGCCTCGGCTTTGAAGCCTTGGCCACCACCAGTGCGGGCTATGCGTTCAGCCTGGGGCGGCCGGATGCGGAAGGCGCGTTGTCGCTGGAGGATACGTTGGGTAATGCTTCTGCGATTGTCCGGGCGACCGCGCTGCCGGTGGCGGCTGATCTGGAAAACGGCTTCAGCGATACGCCCGAAGGGTGTGCCCAAACCATCCTGCGCGCAGCCGCCACCGGGATCGTCGGTGGCTCCATCGAAGACGCCACGGGCATTGCCATCGATCCAATCTATCCCTTTGATCTGTCCGTCGAGCGCGTGGAAGCCGCGGTTGCTGCTGCCCGCAGTCTGCCATTCCCGTTCACGCTGACAGCCCGCGCGGAAAACCTCCTGCATGGCCGCCTGGATTTGCCTGACACCATCCGCCGCTTGCAGGCCTACGCCGAAGCCGGTGCCGACGTGCTGTATGCCCCAGGGCTACGCAGCGCCGAAGAAATACTGGCAGTGGTCAAGGCCGTCGCGCCCAAGCCGGTGAACGTGTTGATGTCCGGCGGCTTGAACCTCAGCGTGGCGCAGTTGAGCGAGATGGGCGTGAGGCGCATCAGTGTCGGTTCGGCCATGGCGTTGGCGGCGTATGGCGAGTTTTACCGAGCTGCGCAGGAGGTGTATGCGTTGGGCACCTTTACCTTCACCGAGCGCAAGATGCCGTTCAGCCAGGCCAACCAATTCTTCAAGGGCTAAGCCGTGCGCTTTTTTAAAGTGGTCGGTGCGCTGCTGTTGCTGGCGGGTGTGTGTGCACTGGGTGTGTGGCGAGGCTGGGTGCCGTTGCCCAATGAATGGAACCCCTGGGCGCCGCTGGATGTGCGCGCCAGCCCGAACGTGTTGACGCGGTTCAAGCTCGGGCGGCTGCAGGATGATCCGGCGCTGTGCGACGAGGTGTTGAAAACGTCTGGTTTGCGCGTCATCCGTCAGGCAGACAGCCCCGCTGACGCCGCGTGCCCATTGCGCAACGTCTTGCGCGTGCAAGGCGCCGACGTGGCCTTGAGCAGCAGCTTTCTCGCCAGCTGCCCGCTGGCCGTGGCGTTTGCCTTGTTCGAGCGCCATAGCCTGCAACCGGCGGCCCAGGCGGTATTTGGCCAGGCGGTGACGCGGGTCGATCACTTGGGCAGCTTTGCCTGTCGCAACCTGTATAACCGCGCAGACGGGCGGCTCAGTCAACATGCCTCGGCCAATGCCCTGGATATTGCCGGCTTCCGCCTGGCCGACGGACGCAGCATCAGTGTGCTCAAAGACTGGCCGGGGGAAGGCGATGGCGCGCGTTTTTTGCGGCAGGTGCGAGAGGGGGCCTGCGCTGATTTCAACGTGGTGTTGAGCCCGGACTACAACGCTGCTCATCGCAACCACTTCCATCTGGACATGGGGCCCTGGTGGGTGTGCCGCTGAGGCTTATGCGGCGAGGCGCAGGTTGTTGAGGATCAGTGGGCGCGCCCAGTTGTAATCGAAGTCCAGCGCTTTCTGTTGCGCTTCCAGTGCTTCGGTCGGGTACGGCGTGGCGGGTGGTGGCAGCAAGTCCAGTTCGAACTCGGCAATCGGCAGGTGCAAGGGCTGTGGTTCCGGTGCCGGGCCTGGCGCAGGCTTTGGTTGACCAGCGTTCAGAACAATCGGGCGTACCCAACCGCTTTCAAAATTCTGCTGGCGCTGTAGGGCGACGATTTCTTCTGCCGGGAACGGCGCGGGGGGCGGTGGCAGCAACTCGGTTTCAAATTCGGCGATGGGCAGGAACAGCGGCTCCGGTGGGGCGATCTCGGTGTCTTTCACATCGCACTCACGCTGGGTGAGGATCTGCGACAACAGGTCGGCGCCTTCGCTGGGTTCTACCGCCGGGTCTCTCGGTGCCGGTGCCTTGGCGGCGAGTGCGTCCGGCGTATCGCCGAGCTGTTCGGCCAACGCACGGGCGAAGAAGTCCTGCCACACATGACTCACGCCGGCCAGCGCTTGAGTATTACGCAGGCCGTAGTGGTTGTGGGTCGGCAATACACCGATAGTTGGGGGAAGAATGTCTGACATTTTTCTCGGTCGACGCTCAGCTCTGGCAAAATACCTGACTGTTGTTTTTATCGGCCGCTATTTGCCGATCCTTAATATTTTTGAGCGTAGCGATTGATGAACGAACAACCAGCGGCCAGCCGCATTCGGGTCGAGGCCTTGGCCGAAGGTTTTACGGCGCGTGCCGAGCAGTGGGCTTCGTTGCTGGGCCTGCCGTTGCACCTGGAGGAGGCGGACTTTTCCCTGCAAGTCGGGGAGCATGGCCTGCAGCTCCAACAGCTTGGGCCTGACGCACCGGGGCCGGTGCGCGTGGACTTTGTCGAAGGCGGCGCAGCTCACCGGCGTTTATATGGCGGTGGCAGCGGGCAGATGATCGCCAAGGCGGTCGGCGTTGCTCAGGGTGTGCGCCCGCGCGTGCTGGATGCCACGGCAGGTTTAGGCAAGGACGCGTTCGTGCTGGCCAGCCTGGGCTGCGAGATGAGCCTGATCGAGCGTCAGCCACTGATTGGCGCTTTGCTCGAAGACGGTCTGGCACGTGGCGCGGGTGATTTTGAAGTGGCGCCCATTGTGGCGCGCATGAAGCTGCTCAAGGGCAATTCCATCGATGTGATGCTCAATTGGGAAGGCGAACCGCCGCAGGTGATCTACCTGGACCCGATGTTCCCTCATCGTGAGAAAACCGCCCTGGTGAAGAAGGAAATGCGCCTGTTCCGGCCACTGGTAGGCGATGACCCGGATGCACCCGCCTTGCTGGCCGCCGCCTTGGCGTTGGCCAGCCACCGCGTGGTGGTCAAGCGTCCGCGCAAAGCGCCGTGCATTGAAGGGCCGAAGCCGAGCCATGCGCTGGATGGTAAATCGAGCCGGTATGACATCTATCCTAAGAAAGCACTCAAGCCTTGATGGCCTCATCGCGGTATAGGTATCTACGCGACTCTTTGTGTCGCTTTAAGTCTGTGAGGGGGTTAGGTAGATTGA
>NZ_JBJGXV010000025.1:0-104071 GCF_045447295.1 Pseudomonas sp. O39 | reverse complement strand
GCAAAGGGGCTTATTGCAGCCGCCTACAGTGCTAAACCCCGTCCTTTCTATGCAATGGCCTTATGCATGGCTATCATGCGTGCCTCATTGTGAGGCGATACTTGCATGCTGACGTTGTTAGAACTTCTGAAAGATGGCCGATTCCACTCTGGAGAAGCGCTGGGTGCTGCCTTGGGCGTCAGTCGCAGTGCTGTTTGGAAGCAGCTCCAGCATCTTGAGTCTGAATTGAACCTGCCCATTCATAAAGTCCGTGGCAAGGGGTATCAGCTTGCGTCCCCGTTGGTTTTCTTGAGCGCTAAAGAAATTGAAGCGAATGCTGCTTCTTTGGTGTGGCCCGTTTACATCTCTGACTCCATTGACTCCACTAATGCCGAAGCCTTGCGGCTTGTCGACGCAGGCTGCATGGCGCCATTTCTGGTGCTTGCAGAGCAGCAAACTGCAGGAAGGGGTAGGCGAGGCCGTAAGTGGGTTAGCCCGTTTGCTCAGAATGTGTATTACAGCCTTGTCTTGCGCATTGACGGCGGGCTGCGGCAGTTAGAGGGGCTCAGTCTTGTTGTCGGCTTGGCGGTCATGCAGTGCCTCCGCGAGCTGGGTGTGAAAGGCGCGGCGTTGAAGTGGCCAAACGATGTCCTGGTGGGGCACAAAAAAATTGCCGGTATCTTGCTTGAATTGGTAGGAGATCCTGCAGACATCTGCCACGTTGTCCTTGGAATAGGTATCAACGTAAACATGCAAAAGGCTGCGGAGGTCGATCAGCAGTGGACTTCAGCACAGCTGGAAACAGGTTCTACTGTCGATCGCAATGACCTGGTTGCACGGCTGGGGCTGCAATTGCAAAGTTATCTGCAGCGACATAAAGCTTTCGGCTTTACTGCGCTCCAAGAAGAGTGGGAGCAAAATCATTTGTGGCAGGGACGGGCCGTATCCCTCATTGCGGGCGTTAACCAGATTGATGGGATTGTGCTAGGGATCGACCACCAAGGCGCGCTGCGCTTGAATGTCGATGGTGTCGAGAAAATATACAGCGGTGGTGAGTTAAGCCTGAGGTTGCGTGATGATTCTTGAGCTCGACTGTGGGAATAGCTTTATCAAATGGCGTGTACTCGATTCGCACATGGCTGGGGTATCTTCCGAAGGTATTGTCGGTTCGGATCTCGCATTGATTGAGAGTCTGGTAGCGATACCAGGGCTGTCTCTGACGCGTTGCCGTTTGGTGAGTGTTCGTGCTTCGCAGGAGACTGGGCAGTTGGTTGAGGCGTTGCAGGGGGCTTTTGGTGTTGTCGTCTCCTGTGCTGCTCCGGCGCGAGAAATGGCTGGCGTTCGTAATGGCTACGAAGAGTATGAGCGTCTTGGGCTTGATCGTTGGTTGGCAATGCTGGGGGGGTTCAAGTTAGCGTCAGGGGCCTGTCTGGTGCTCGACTTTGGTACTGCGGCGACTGCAGATTTCATTGCTGCTGACGGTGAGCACCTTGGCGGCTTTATATGTCCAGGGATGCCCCTCATGCGCAGTCAACTGCGAACCCACACTCGCAAGATTCGCTACGACGACGTTGCGGCCGAGCAAGCTGTGGAGCGCCTCTCGCCCGGTCGAACGACTGTGGAGGCGGTTGAGCGAGGTTGTACGCTAATGCTCAGGGGGTTTGTATTGACTCAGCTTGAGCTGGCTCAAAGCTATTGGGGCGATAATTTCACGGTTTTTCTAACGGGTGGGGATGCTGACCTGGTCTCGGATGCTGTGCCGCAGGCTCGCCATGTTCCGGATCTGGTTTTTGTTGGTCTGGCGATGGCGTGCCCTTTGTCCTGAGGTATTTATGCGTTGGCTGTTTTTGCTTTTGCTCGTTCTCAATGCCTTCTATTACATTTGGCATCAACAAGAAGCGCCGTTGCGCGCTAAGGACGTAACGCCCCTGAGTCTCTATAAGGGCTCTCAGCAGGATATTCGCCTGTTAAGTGAGTCTTCTGATCCAATGGTTCGGCGTGATCGAGTAAAGGCCCCAGACGCACAAAATACCTGCTTATACATAGGTGGTTTTACTGATCAGAGGCAGGCGCAGTCGATGGAGCAGCGCCTTACAAGCCTGGATATAAAGGTCAAGGTGCAATTGCTCAATACTGCTGAGGCATCCGGCTACTGGCTCCGTGTAGCCCCGGAAAGCAGGCGCCTGGCTGACGATCTGCCGTTTGAAAACCTTGCTAAGGAATTCAATGAGTTAAAACATAAAATAATGTTGTGCGAAGGCGTTGCAACTGTCGAATAGTTTGCATAGAATGGCGCCCGCTTCGCAGTGAAGACCTTTACGGTCTACAGCGTGAAGCGAAGGTCAACGCAGCTAACCTCATATTTTTAATGAGAAAATGCTTGACAGAAGGCCGGCGTGATGTAGAATGCCGGCTCGCTTAGGAGGGGTTCCCGAGCGGCCAAAGGGATCAGACTGTAAATCTGACGTCTACGACTTCGAAGGTTCGAATCCTTCCCCCTCCACCATTTTTAGCGTGAGCTGCAAGCTCCGCGGGTATAGTTTAGTGGTAGAACCTCAGCCTTCCAAGCTGATGATGCGGGTTCGATTCCCGCTACCCGCTCCAAGTTTGCAGGTTGTGCACGGTGTTTTGCTCTTGTAGCTCAGTTGGTAGAGCACACCCTTGGTAAGGGTGAGGTCAGCGGTTCAAATCCGCTCAAGAGCTCCATATAACAAGGCAGATATGAAAATATCTGCCTTTGTTTTAACAGCTGCCTCGGCTTGATAGTGTTGTATCTGGCTTTATCGTCAGGTGATTTCAAGTCTGTTGGGGTTGGTTGTTGTAATGTCTTTTTCAGGCCTGCATAATGGTCGGCCTGATTTTGTTTTAGGTCAGTAGCTCAATTGGCAGAGCGACGGTCTCCAAAACCGTAGGTTGGGGGTTCGATTCCCTCCTGACCTGCCAGATTCACGTGGTGTATCTGGCTTTCTTTTCACAGGATCTTCATAGATGACTCCTAAGGCTGAAGCTCAAAGCTCTCGTTTCGATCTCGTCAAGTGGCTCGCTGTAGTCGCGTTGGTGGTCGTAGGCGTTGTTGGCAATCAGTATTATTCTGCTTCGCCGATCCTGTACCGTGTGCTCGCTTTGCTGGCCCTTGCTGCTGTAGCTGCCTTTGTAGGCCTGCAGACTGCCAAAGGCAAGTCTTTCGCGGTCCTGGTAAAGGAAGCTCGCACCGAAATCCGTAAAGTCGTTTGGCCGACTCGCCAAGAAACCACGCAGACCACGTTGATCGTTGTGGCTGTTGTTCTGGTTATGGCGTTGCTGTTGTGGGGGCTTGATTCCCTGCTCGGCTGGCTTGTTTCCTTGATTGTTGGCTAAGGGTGTCCCGTGGCTAAGCGTTGGTACGTTGTGCATGCTTACTCGGGTTACGAGAAGCATGTTATGCGCTCTTTGCTAGAGCGCGTAAAGCTGGCAGGCATGGAAGATGGCTTCGGCGAAATTCTGGTTCCCACTGAAGAAGTGGTTGAAATGCGGAATGGTCAGAAGCGCAAAAGCGAACGCAAGTTCTTCCCTGGCTACGTGCTGGTTCAGATGGACATGAATGAAGGTACTTGGCACTTAGTCAAGGACACTCCTCGTGTCATGGGCTTCATTGGCGGTACTGCCGATAAGCCTGCTCCTATCACTGACAAAGAGGCGGAAGCGATTCTGCGTCGTGTTGCTGATGGTAGCGACAAGCCTAAGCCGAAGACGTTGTTCGAGCCGGGTGAGGTTGTTCGTGTCACAGATGGTCCGTTTGCTGATTTCAACGGCACCGTCGAAGAAGTTAACTACGAAAAGAGCCGGATCCAAGTGGCAGTGCTCATTTTCGGTCGCTCTACTCCGGTAGAGTTGGAGTTCAGCCAGGTCGAGAAGGTCTAGCTGAGCAAGCATCCCAACCCCGCAGCCTTAGGCTGTGGGGTTTTGTCGTCACTGGGATAAACGCGCAAGTAACCGGGGAGCCTTTCGAGGCGTTTGAACCCGTAATTGGAGTGCCTCATGGCCAAGAAGATTACCGCTTACATCAAGCTGCAAGTGAAGGCCGCTCAGGCCAACCCTAGTCCACCTGTCGGCCCGGCTCTGGGTCAGCACGGCGTGAACATCATGGAATTCTGCAAGGCCTTCAACGCCCGTACTCAGGGTATTGAGCCAGGTCTGCCGACTCCAGTGATCATCACTGTATACAGCGACCGTAGCTTCACTTTCGAAACCAAGTCGACCCCGGCTTCGGTTTTGTTGAAGAAGGCTGCAGGTCTGACTAGCGGTTCCGCTCGTCCTAACACCGTTAAGGTTGGCACCGTAACTCGTGCTCAGCTGGAAGAAATCGCGAAAACCAAAAACGCGGATCTGACTGCAGCTGATATGGATGCAGCCGTGCGTACCATCGCCGGTTCTGCTCGTAGCATGGGCCTTAACGTGGAGGGTGTGTAATGGCTAAGCTGACCAAGCGCCAAAAGGCTATCGCCGGCAAAATCGAAGCAGGCAAGGCCTACAACTTTGTAGACGCTGCTGCCCTGCTGACTGAGCTGTCGACTGTCAAGTTCAGCGAGTCCGTTGACGTTGCTGTAAACCTGGGTGTTGACCCACGTAAATCCGACCAGGTCGTTCGTAGCGCTACTGTGCTGCCACACGGTACTGGCAAGACTGTACGTGTTGCTGTCTTCACCCAAGGCCCAGCAGCTGAAGCTGCTCTGGCCGCCGGCGCCGATCGCGTTGGTATGGACGACCTGGCTGCCGAAATGAAAGGCGGCGACCTGAACTACGACGTAGTTATTGCTTCCCCGGATGCAATGCGCGTTGTAGGTCAGCTGGGCCAGATCCTCGGTCCACGTGGTCTGATGCCTAACCCTAAAGTCGGCACCGTAACGCCAGACGTAGCTACCGCGGTTAAAAACGCCAAGGCTGGTCAGGTTCGTTATCGCACCGACAAAAACGGCATCATTCACACCTCCGTTGGCAAAGTCGGCTTCGACGCCGTCAAGCTGAAGGAAAACGTTGAAGCCCTGATCGCTGATCTTAAGCGTATCAAGCCAGCTTCCTCGAAAGGTATCTACGTTAAGCGCGTTACCCTGAGCACCACTATGGGCCCAGGTCTGGTCATCGACCAAGGCTCGCTGGACGTATAAGACACAAGTTGTCGCGAGAGATCGCGGCAACTGAAAAAATTGGGGTCCCTGCCTGGCGGGGGCTATCCAAGACCGTAGGCGGCGCAAGCCTTAAACCTCAAGCCTACGCAGATGGTGCTCCCGGTTCCTTACCGAATCAGACACCAAAACGACATCCGGCTTCGGCCAGATGAAACGGTAACAAGCAGGAGTTAAACCCGTGGCAATTAATCTCGAAGACAAGAAGGCCATCGTCGCTGAAGTCAACGAGGCTGCCAAAGCTGCTCTGTCCGCTGTCGTGGCTGATGCCCGTGGTGTGACAGTAAGCGCTATGACCGGACTCCGTAAAGAGGCTCGTGAAGCTGGCGTATACGTACGTGTTGTACGTAATACCCTGCTCAAGCGCGCTGTTGCTGACACTGAATACAGTGTCCTCAACGACGTGTTCACTGGCCCGACTCTGATCGCGTTCTCCAAAGATCATCCGGGTGCTGCTGCCCGTTTGTTCAAGGAATTCGCCAAGAGTCAGGATAAGTTCGAGATCAAGGCAGCTGCGTTCGAGGGCAAGTTCCTCGCAGCTAACCAAATCGACGTACTGGCAACACTGCCGACCCGTAACGAAGCTATTTCTCAGCTGATGAGCGTGATTCAAGGCGCTACCAGCAAGTTGGCTCGTACTCTGGCCGCAGTTCGCGAGCAAAAAGAAGCTGCCGCAGCCTAAGGCTGAGCGACTTCTTTCGCGTATTTTTGTTTATTTCGATGGCCGCGTAGGCCGTCCCCCAATTCAGGAAATACAGCAATGTCTATCTCCCAAGACGATATCCTCAACGCCGTAGCTGAAATGTCGGTTCTGCAGGTTGTTGAGCTGATCAAAGCTTTCGAAGAAAAATTCGGCGTTTCCGCTGCAGCTGCTTCTGCTGGCCCAGCTGCTGCCGCAGTTGTTGCTGAAGAGCAAACCGAATTCAACGTCATGCTGCTGGAAGCTGGCGAGAAGAAAGTAAACGTGATCAAGGCAGTACGTGAACTGACCGGTCTGGGCCTGAAAGAAGCCAAGGCTGTAGTTGACGGCGCTCCTGCCCAGGTTCTGGAAGCAGTGTCGAAAGACGCCGCTGACAAAGCCAAAGCAGTGCTGGAAGAAGCAGGCGCTAAAGTCGAGCTGAAGTAAGCATCGACCTTGCGTCTCCAGCCCAAGCGTTAAGCTGAAGGCTGATGGCTGGTGGCTCTTGCCACCGGCCTTTTTCCGTTCTTGGCTGTCGACTCGGTCGCCGCCATTAACGCGCTGTAGCCACCCGATGCGGTGGTGCAAACCATGGGGTTTGCGAGATTTTCTGGCTGCTCCCGTCGGGAGGGGCCAAACAAGCAGGTGACCAAGCTGGGGAACGCTGATGGCTTACTCATATACTGAGAAAAAACGTATCCGCAAGGACTTTAGCAAGTTGCCGGACGTCATGGATGTCCCGTACCTTCTGGCTATCCAGCTGGATTCGTATCGTGAATTCTTGCAAGCGGGAGCGACTAAAGATCAGTTCCGCGACGTGGGCCTGCATGCGGCCTTCAAATCCGTTTTCCCGATCATCAGCTACTCCGGCAATGCTGCGCTGGAGTACGTGGGTTATCGCCTGGGCGAACCGGCATTTGATGTCAAAGAATGCGTGTTGCGCGGTGTTACGTACGCCGTACCTTTGCGGGTAAAAGTCCGTCTGATCATTTTCGACAAAGAATCGTCGAACAAAGCGATCAAGGACATCAAAGAGCAAGAAGTCTATATGGGCGAAATCCCATTGATGACTGAAAACGGTACCTTCGTTATCAACGGTACCGAGCGCGTTATCGTTTCCCAGCTGCACCGTTCCCCGGGCGTGTTCTTCGACCACGACCGCGGCAAGACGCACAGCTCCGGTAAGCTCCTGTACTCCGCGCGGATCATTCCGTACCGCGGCTCGTGGTTGGACTTCGAGTTCGACCCGAAAGACTGCGTGTTCGTGCGTATCGACCGTCGTCGTAAGCTGCCGGCCTCGGTACTGCTGCGCGCGCTCGGCTATACCACTGAGCAAGTGCTGGATGCTTTCTACACCACCAACGTATTCAGTCTGAAGGATGAAACCCTCAGCCTGGAACTGATTGCTTCGCGTCTGCGTGGTGAAATTGCCGTCCTGGATATCCAGGATGAAAATGGCAAGGTCATCGTTGAAGCTGGCCGCCGTATTACCGCGCGCCACATCAACCAGATCGAAAAAGCCGGTATCAAGTCGCTGGACGTGCCTCTGGACTACGTCCTGGGTCGCACCACTGCCAAGGTCATCGTTCACCCAGCTACAGGCGAAATCCTGGCTGAGTGCAACACCGAGCTGAACACCGAAATCCTGGCAAAAATCGCCAAGGCTCAGGTTGTTCGCATCGAGACCCTGTACACCAACGACATCGACTGCGGTCCGTTCATCTCCGACACACTGAAGATCGACTCCACCAGCAACCAATTGGAAGCGCTGGTCGAGATCTATCGCATGATGCGTCCTGGTGAGCCACCAACCAAAGACGCTGCCGAGACCCTGTTCAACAACCTGTTCTTCAGCCCTGAGCGCTATGACCTGTCTGCGGTCGGCCGGATGAAGTTCAACCGTCGTATCGGTCGTACCGAGATCGAAGGTTCGGGCGTGCTGTGCAAGGAAGATATCGTCGCGGTACTGAAGACCCTGGTCGACATCCGTAACGGTAAAGGCATCGTCGATGACATCGACCACTTGGGTAACCGTCGTGTTCGCTGCGTAGGCGAAATGGCCGAGAACCAGTTCCGCGTTGGCCTGGTGCGTGTTGAGCGTGCGGTCAAAGAGCGTCTGTCGATGGCTGAAAGCGAAGGTCTGATGCCGCAAGACTTGATCAACGCCAAGCCAGTGGCTGCCGCGGTGAAAGAGTTCTTCGGTTCCAGCCAGCTCTCGCAGTTCATGGACCAGAACAACCCGCTCTCCGAGATCACCCACAAGCGCCGTGTTTCCGCACTGGGCCCGGGCGGTCTGACGCGTGAGCGCGCAGGCTTTGAAGTTCGTGACGTACACCCGACTCACTACGGTCGTGTATGCCCGATTGAAACGCCGGAAGGTCCGAACATCGGCCTGATCAACTCCCTGGCCGCTTATGCGCGCACCAACCAGTACGGCTTCCTTGAGAGCCCGTACCGTGTGGTGAAAGACGCTTTGGTCACCGACGAGATCGTGTTCCTGTCCGCCATCGAAGAAGCTGATCACGTGATCGCTCAGGCTTCGGCCACGATGAACGACAAGAAAATGCTGATCGACGAGCTGGTAGCTGTTCGTCACTTGAACGAGTTCACCGTCAAGGCGCCGGAAGACGTCACCTTGATGGACGTATCGCCGAAGCAGGTAGTTTCGGTTGCAGCGTCGCTGATCCCGTTCCTGGAACACGATGACGCCAACCGTGCGTTGATGGGTTCCAACATGCAGCGTCAAGCTGTACCCACCCTGCGCGCTGACAAGCCGCTGGTAGGTACTGGCATGGAGCGTAACGTAGCCCGTGACTCCGGCGTTTGCGTCGTGGCTCGTCGTGGCGGCGTGATCGACTCTGTTGATGCCAGCCGTATCGTGGTTCGTGTTGCCGATGACGAAGTTGAAACTGGCGAAGCCGGTGTCGACATCTACAACCTGACCAAATACACCCGCTCGAACCAGAACACCTGCATCAACCAGCGTCCGCTGGTGAGCAAGGGTGATCGCGTTCAGCGTAGCGACATCATGGCAGACGGTCCTTCCACCGATATGGGTGAGCTGGCACTGGGTCAGAACATGCGCATCGCGTTCATGGCCTGGAACGGTTACAACTTCGAAGACTCCATCTGTCTCTCTGAGCGTGTGGTTCAGGAAGATCGTTTCACCACGATCCACATTCAGGAACTGACCTGTGTGGCGCGTGACACCAAGCTTGGGCCAGAGGAAATCACTGCAGACATCCCGAACGTGGGTGAAGCTGCACTGAACAAGCTGGACGAAGCCGGTATCGTTTACGTAGGTGCTGAAGTTGGCGCAGGCGACATCCTGGTGGGTAAGGTCACTCCGAAAGGCGAGACCCAACTGACTCCGGAAGAGAAGCTGTTGCGTGCCATCTTCGGTGAAAAAGCCAGCGACGTTAAAGACACTTCCCTGCGCGTACCTACCGGTACCAAGGGTACTGTCATCGACGTACAGGTCTTCACCCGTGACGGCGTTGAGCGTGATGCTCGTGCACTGTCCATCGAGAAGACTCAACTCGACGAGATCCGCAAGGACCTGAACGAAGAGTTCCGTATCGTTGAAGGCGCGACCTTCGAACGTCTGCGTTCCGCTCTGGTAGGCCACAAGGCTGAAGGCGGCGCAGGTCTGAAGAAAGGTCAGGACATCACCGACGAGATCCTCGACGGTCTTGAGCACGGCCAGTGGTTCAAACTGCGCATGGCTGAAGATGCTCTGAACGAGCAGCTCGAGAAGGCCCAGGCCTACATCGTTGATCGTCGCCGTCTGCTGGACGACAAGTTCGAAGACAAGAAGCGCAAACTGCAGCAGGGCGATGACCTGGCTCCAGGCGTGCTGAAAATCGTCAAGGTTTACCTGGCAATCCGTCGTCGCATCCAGCCGGGCGACAAGATGGCCGGTCGTCACGGTAACAAAGGTGTGGTCTCCGTGATCATGCCGGTTGAAGACATGCCGCACGATGCCAATGGCACCCCGGTCGACGTCGTCCTCAACCCGTTGGGCGTACCTTCGCGTATGAACGTTGGTCAGATCCTTGAAACCCACCTGGGCCTCGCGGCCAAAGGTCTGGGCGAGAAGATCAACCGTATGATCGAAGAGCAGCGCAAGGTTGCTGACCTGCGCAAGTTCCTGCACGAGATCTACAACGAGATCGGCGGTCGCAACGAAGAGCTGGACACCTTCACTGACCAGGAAATCCTGGATCTGGCGAAGAACCTGCGCGGCGGCGTTCCAATGGCTACCCCGGTGTTCGACGGTGCCAAGGAAAGCGAAATCAAGGCCATGCTGAAACTGGCAGACCTGCCAGAAAGCGGCCAGATGCAGCTGTTCGACGGCCGTACCGGCAACAAGTTTGAGCGCCCGGTTACTGTTGGCTACATGTACATGCTGAAGCTGAACCACTTGGTAGACGACAAGATGCACGCTCGTTCTACCGGTTCGTACAGCCTGGTTACCCAGCAGCCGCTGGGTGGTAAGGCTCAGTTCGGTGGTCAGCGTTTCGGGGAGATGGAGGTCTGGGCACTGGAAGCATACGGTGCTGCTTACACTCTGCAAGAAATGCTCACAGTGAAGTCGGACGATGTGAACGGTCGGACCAAGATGTACAAAAACATCGTGGACGGCGATCACCGTATGGAGCCGGGCATGCCCGAGTCCTTCAACGTGTTGATCAAAGAAATTCGTTCCCTCGGCATCGATATCGATCTGGAAACCGAATAACACGTGACGCGAATCGAGAGCGGGGCTGTTTAGCCCGCTCTCTGCTCCGCCAGGAGGAAAGGCCTTGAAAGACCTACTGAATTTGCTGAAAAACCAGGGTCAAGTCGAAGAGTTCGACGCCATCCGTATTGGATTGGCATCGCCTGAGATGATCCGTTCGTGGTCGTTCGGTGAAGTTAAAAAGCCGGAAACCATCAACTACCGTACGTTCAAACCTGAGCGTGACGGCCTGTTCTGCGCCAAGATCTTTGGCCCGGTAAAGGATTACGAGTGCCTGTGCGGTAAGTACAAGCGCTTGAAGCACCGTGGTGTGATCTGCGAGAAGTGCGGCGTTGAAGTTGCGCTGGCTAAAGTTCGTCGTGAGCGCATGGCGCACATCGAACTGGCTTCGCCGGTTGCCCACATCTGGTTCCTGAAATCGCTGCCGTCCCGTATCGGCTTGCTGATGGACATGACCCTGCGTGATATCGAACGCGTTCTCTACTTCGAGAGCTATGTCGTTATCGATCCAGGCATGACCACCCTTGAAAAAGGTCAGCTGCTGAACGACGAGCAGTACTTCGAAGCGCTGGAAGAGTTCGGCGACGATTTTGATGCCCGCATGGGTGCCGAAGCTGTCCGCGAACTGCTGCACGCTATCGACCTGGAACACGAGATTGGCCGTCTGCGTGAAGAAATTCCGCAAACCAACTCCGAAACCAAGATCAAGAAGCTGTCCAAGCGTCTGAAGTTGATGGAGGCCTTCCAAGGTTCCGGCAACTTGCCAGAGTGGATGGTGCTGACCGTTCTGCCGGTTCTGCCGCCAGACTTGCGTCCGCTGGTACCGTTGGATGGCGGTCGCTTCGCGACTTCCGACCTCAACGACCTGTACCGTCGCGTGATCAACCGTAACAACCGCTTGAAGCGTCTGCTCGATCTGTCCGCACCGGACATCATCGTGCGCAACGAAAAGCGTATGTTGCAAGAAGCTGTCGATGCCCTGCTCGACAACGGTCGTCGTGGCCGCGCTATCACCGGTTCCAACAAGCGTCCTCTGAAATCCTTGGCTGACATGATCAAGGGTAAGCAAGGTCGTTTCCGTCAGAACTTGCTCGGTAAGCGTGTTGACTACTCCGGTCGTTCGGTAATTACCGTAGGCCCGACCTTGCGTCTGCACCAGTGCGGTCTGCCTAAGAAGATGGCTCTTGAGCTGTTCAAGCCGTTCATCTTCGGTAAGCTGGAAATGCGCGGTCTCGCGACTACCATCAAAGCGGCCAAGAAAATGGTCGAGCGCGAACTGCCAGAGGTTTGGGACGTTCTCGCTGAAGTAATTCGCGAACACCCGGTTCTCCTCAACCGTGCACCGACCCTTCACCGTCTGGGTATCCAGGCGTTTGAACCGGTACTGATCGAAGGTAAGGCTATCCAGCTGCACCCTCTGGTCTGTGCTGCGTACAACGCCGACTTCGACGGCGACCAAATGGCCGTGCACGTACCGCTGACACTGGAAGCCCAGTTGGAAGCGCGCGCGTTGATGATGTCGACCAACAACATTCTGTCGCCAGCCAACGGTGAGCCAATCATCGTTCCGTCGCAGGACGTTGTATTGGGTCTGTACTACATGACGCGTGAAGCGATCAACGCCAAGGGCGAAGGTCGTGTGTTCGCTGACCTGCAAGAAGTTGACCGTGTGTTCCGTGCCGGCGAAGCCGCACTGCATGCCAAGGTCAAAGTGCGGATCAACGAAACCGTCAACGACCGTGATGGCGGCAGCGTGAGCGGCACTCGTATTGTCGACACTACTGTCGGCCGTGCGCTGCTGTATCAGGTTGTGCCAAAAGGTCTGTCGTACGACGTCGTCAACTTGCCGATGAAGAAAAAGGCGATCTCCAAGCTGATCAACCAGTGCTACCGCGTGGTTGGTTTGAAAGAGACTGTGATCTTCGCTGACCAGTTGATGTACACCGGCTTTGCATACTCGACCATTTCCGGCGTTTCCATCGGTGTTAACGACTTCGTTATCCCGGATGAAAAAGCCCAGATCATCAATGCTGCTACTGATGAAGTGAAAGAAATCGAAAGCCAGTACGCCTCCGGCCTGGTAACCCAGGGCGAGAAGTACAACAAAGTGATCGACCTTTGGTCCAAGGCCAACGACGAAGTGTCGAAGGCGATGATGGCTAACCTCTCGAAAGAGAAGGTTATCGACCGTCATGGCGTAGAAGTCGATCAAGAGTCGTTCAACTCGATGTACATGATGGCCGACTCGGGCGCACGGGGTTCTGCTGCGCAGATCCGTCAGCTCGCCGGTATGCGTGGCCTGATGGCCAAGCCGGACGGTTCCATCATTGAAACGCCGATTACTGCGAACTTCCGTGAAGGTTTGAGCGTACTTCAGTACTTCATCTCCACTCACGGTGCTCGTAAGGGTCTTGCGGATACCGCGTTGAAAACTGCTAACTCCGGTTACCTGACTCGTCGTCTGGTAGACGTGGCGCAAGACTTGGTTGTGACTGAAGTCGACTGCGGCACCGAACACGGTCTGCTGATGACTCCGCACATCGAAGGCGGCGACGTTGTAGAGCCGTTGGGTGAACGCGTACTGGGTCGAGTAATCGCCCGTGACGTATTCAAGCCAGGTACCGAAGAAATTATCGTTCCTGCCGGCACTCTGGTAGACGAGAAGTGGGTCGAGTTCATTGAACTCAACAGCATCGACGAAGTGATTGTTCGCTCGCCGATCAGCTGCGAAACCCGCTACGGCATTTGCGCCAAGTGCTACGGCCGTGACTTGGCTCGTGGTCACCAGGTGAACATCGGTGAAGCGGTCGGCGTTATTGCTGCCCAGTCCATCGGTGAGCCGGGTACCCAGCTGACCATGCGTACGTTCCACATTGGTGGTGCGGCAAGCCGGACCTCCGCAGCTGACAGTGTTCAGGTGAAGAATGGCGGTACCGTCCGTCTGCACAACTTGAAGCACGTTGAGCGAGTGGATGGTTGCCTGGTTGCTGTGTCCCGTTCCGGTGAGCTGGCAATCGCTGATGACTACGGTCGTGAACGCGAGCGTTACAAGCTGCCGTACGGTGCCGTGATTTCGGTTAAAGAAGGTGACAAGGTCGACGCTGGCGCAATCGTGGCCAAGTGGGATCCGCACACTCACCCAATCGTTACCGAAATGAAAGGTACCGTGACCTACGTGGGCATGGAAGAAGGCATCACGATCAAGCGTCAGACTGACGAATTGACCGGTATGACCAACATTGAAGTACTCGACGCGAAAGATCGTCCAGCTGCCGGTAAAGACATCCGTCCTGCCGTGAAGATGGTCGATGACAACGGCAAGGACTTGTTGCTGCCAGGCACTGACGTAATCGCTCAGTACTTCCTGCCAGCCAACGCCCTGGTCGGTGTAGCGGATGGTGCGAAGATCGCGATCGGTGATGTTATCGCTCGTATCCCGCAAGAAACTTCGAAGACCCGTGACATCACCGGTGGTCTGCCGCGTGTTGCCGACTTGTTCGAAGCTCGTCGTCCGAAAGAAGCGTCGATTCTGGCTGAAGTCAGCGGTACCATCGCGTTCGGTAAAGAGACCAAAGGCAAGCGCCGTCTGGTCATTACCCCGAACGACGGTAGCGATCCGTATGAAGAGCTGATTCCGAAGTGGCGTCACCTGAACGTCTTCGAAGGCGAACAGGTAAACCGCGGCGAAGTTATCTCCGACGGTCCGAGCGATCCACACGACATCCTGCGTCTGCTGGGTGTGAGTGCGCTGGCCAAGTACATCGTTAACGAGATCCAGGACGTTTACCGTCTGCAAGGCGTTAAGATCAACGATAAGCACATCGAGACCATCCTGCGTCAGATGCTGCGTAAAGTTGAAATTGCTGAATCCGGCGATTCCAGTTTCATCAAGGGCGACCAGATGGAACTGACTCACGTACTGGTAGAAAACGAACGTCTGGGCGCGGATGACAAATTTGTCTCCAAGTTCACTCGTGTGTTGCTGGGTATCACCAAGGCGTCGTTGTCCACTGAGTCGTTCATCTCGGCGGCCTCCTTCCAGGAGACCACTCGCGTACTGACCGAAGCAGCGGTAACCGGCAAGCGCGATTACCTGCGCGGCCTGAAAGAAAACGTGGTTGTGGGTCGTCTGATCCCGGCGGGTACCGGTTTGGCTTACCACAGCGAGCGCAAGCGCCGCCGTGATGCTGACAAGCCGCTGCGCGTAAGCGCCAGTGAAGTGGAAGCTGCACTGACCGAAGCGCTGAACTCAAGCGGTAACTGAGTTCTGCGATAAATAAGTCTGGGCCCTGGCAGCCCCATTCGTCGGATCGAGGCAGGTTTGCTCCGGTTCGACGAGAGGGGAGGTCGGGGCCTTGCCTTGACTGGGGACAAGATCCTCTTTAGACTCTTGTACCCCTAAATTTGGCGGGAATTCGTTCCTGCCATTTTGCTTTTCTTGCAAGACAATAGCGTCGCAAGACAACAGTGGAGCTAGTAGATGGCAACTATCAACCAGCTGGTACGTCAGCCGCGTAAGCGTATCGTCGAGAAATCCGACGTGCCTGCGCTGCAGAACTGCCCGCAACGTCGTGGCGTATGCACTCGCGTGTATACCACTACGCCGAAAAAACCTAACTCGGCACTGCGTAAAGTATGCCGTGTGCGTCTGACCAACGGTTTCGAGGTTTCCTCGTACATCGGCGGTGAAGGCCACAACCTGCAAGAGCACAGCGTGGTACTGATCCGCGGCGGTCGTGTAAAAGACTTGCCAGGTGTTCGTTACCACACCGTACGCGGCTCCTTGGATACTTCCGGCGTTAAAGGTCGTAACCAGGGTCGTTCGAAGTACGGTACCAAGAAGCCTAAGTAGTAGCGGCTTTTTGTAAAACTGAATCATCTTATTTTCTGAGTCGATAAGAGTAAGGTCGGAGGCGTCCCGCAAGGGCACCGATTCCGAGCGAACCTGAAGACCGTTTGAGGGCTTATCCATGCCAAGAAGACGCGTAGCAGCCAAGCGCGAAGTGCTTGACGATCCAAAATACGGAAGCCAAATTCTGGCCAAGTTCATGAACCACGTGATGGAAAGCGGCAAGAAAGCCGTTGCCGAGCGTATCGTTTATGGCGCGCTGGAAAAGGTTAAAGAACGCAAGAACAGCGACCCCCTGGAAATCTTCGAGAAAGCTCTCGACGCCATCGCTCCGCTGGTCGAAGTGAAGTCGCGCCGTGTAGGCGGTGCTACTTACCAGGTTCCGGTTGAAGTTCGTCCGTCCCGTCGTAACGCCCTGGCAATGCGCTGGTTGGTAGACTTCGCCCGTAAGCGCGGCGAGAAGTCTATGGCTCTGCGTTTGGCTGGCGAACTGTTGGACGCTGCTGAAGGTAAAGGTGCTGCTGTTAAGAAGCGTGAAGACGTGCACCGTATGGCTGAAGCTAACAAAGCTTTCTCGCACTACCGCTTCTAATCTTAGCTTCACTAATTTTGCGAGGGCTTTATGGCTCGTACTACTCCGATTAGCCGCTACCGTAACATCGGTATCGTTGCTCACGTGGATGCTGGTAAAACCACCACCACCGAGCGCGTACTGTTTTACACCGGCAAAAGTCACAAGATGGGCGAGGTGCATGACGGCGCCGCGACCACAGACTGGATGGTTCAGGAGCAGGAGCGTGGTATTACCATTACTTCTGCTGCTATTACCGCCTTCTGGAAAGGTTCCGAGAAGCAGTACAAGGATGAGCACCGCTTCAACGTAATCGATACCCCGGGCCACGTAGACTTCACTATTGAAGTTGAACGTTCCCTGCGCGTACTCGACGGCGCTGTCGTTGTGTTCTGCGGTACCTCGGGTGTTGAGCCTCAGTCGGAAACCGTATGGCGTCAAGCCAACAAATACGGCGTTCCACGTCTTGTTTATGTAAACAAGATGGACCGTGCCGGTGCTAACTTCCTGCGCGTGATCGGTCAGATCAAGCAGCGCCTGGGTCACACCCCGGTGCCAATCCAGTTGGCTATCGGTTCCGAAGACAACTTCCAGGGCCAGATCGATCTGCTGACCATGGAAGCTGTTTACTGGAACGATGCTGACAAGGGTATGGTTCCTGTTCGCAAGCCTATCCCTGCTGAATTGCAGGAACTGGCTGACGAATGGCGCAACAACATGGTTGAAGCTGCGGCCGAAGCCAACGAAGAGCTGATGAACAAGTACCTCGAAGGTGAAGAACTCACCAACGTGGAAATCAAGGCCGCTCTGCGTCAGCGTACTATCGCTGGTGAGATCGTCTTGGCTGTTTGCGGTTCCTCGTTCAAGAACAAGGGCGTTCCCCTGGTTCTCGATGCTGTGATCGACTACCTGCCAGCACCAGTGGATATTCCTGCCATCAAGGGTACTGACCCGGATGACGAGACTATCGAGCTGGAGCGTCATGCAGACGACGCAGAACCGTTCTCCGCTCTGGCATTTAAAATTGCCACTGACCCATTCGTGGGTACCTTGACCTTCGTCCGCGTTTACTCGGGCGTGTTGAACTCCGGCGACGGCGTGATCAACTCGGTTAAAGGCAAAAAAGAGCGCGTGGGTCGTATGGTGCAAATGCACGCAAACGCCCGTGAAGAGATCAAGGAAGTACGCGCTGGTGACATCGCGGCCTTGATCGGCATGAAGGACGTCACCACTGGTGAGACTTTGTGCAACGCTGACAAGCCAATCATCCTGGTTCGCATGGACTTCCCGGAGCCGGTTATTTCGGTTGCCGTAGAGCCTAAGACCAAGGATGACCAGGAAAAAATGGGTATCGCTCTGGGCAAGCTTGCTCAGGAAGATCCATCTTTCCGCGTCAAAACTGATGAAGAGACTGGTCAAACGATCATCTCCGGCATGGGCGAGTTGCACCTGGACATCCTGGTTGACCGGATGCGCCGTGAGTTCAACGTCGAAGCCAACATCGGTAAGCCTCAGGTTTCCTATCGTGAGCGCATCACGAAGAACTGTGAAATCGAAGGCAAGTTCGTTCGTCAGTCCGGCGGTCGTGGTCAGTTCGGTCACTGCTGGATCCGTTTTGCTCCTGCTGACGAAGGTCAGGAAGGTCTGCAATTCGTGAACGAAGTAGTAGGTGGTGTGGTTCCTAAGGAATACATCCCTGCTATCCAGAAGGGTATCGAAGAGCAGATGAAGAACGGTGTTGTTGCCGGCTATCCGCTGATCGGCCTGAAAGCAACCGTTTTTGACGGTTCTTACCACGACGTCGACTCCAACGAGATGGCGTTTAAGGTGGCTGCTTCCATGGCAACCAAGCAACTGGCCCAGAAGGGCGGTGGTGAGTTGCTTGAGCCAATCATGGCGGTAGAAGTTGTTACACCTGAAGACTATATGGGTGATGTCATGGGCGACCTTAACCGTCGTCGCGGCATGATCTTGGGCATGGAAGACACGGTTTCCGGCAAAGTGATTCGCGCCGAGGTTCCGTTGGGTGAGATGTTCGGTTATGCGACCGACGTTCGCTCCATGTCTCAGGGTCGCGCAAGCTACTCTATGGAATTCAAAAAATACAACACAGCTCCGGCGCACATCGCTGAAACTGTATCCAAAAAACAAGGCTGATTCAGTCCTTTAGGCAAGGAGTTAATTGTCGTGGCTAAAGAAAAATTTGATCGTTCCCTACCGCACGTCAACGTTGGCACCATCGGTCACGTTGACCACGGTAAAACCACTCTGACTGCTGCTCTGACTCGCGTTTGCTCCGAAGTATTCGGTTCGGCAATCGTTGATTTCGATAAAATCGACAGCGCGCCAGAAGAAAAAGCTCGTGGTATCACCATCAACACCGCGCACGTTGAATACAACTCGCTGATCCGTCACTACGCTCACGTTGACTGCCCAGGTCACGCTGACTATGTGAAGAACATGATCACCGGTGCTGCCCAGATGGACGGCGCGATTCTGGTTTGTTCGGCCGCTGATGGTCCGATGCCACAGACCCGTGAGCACATCCTGCTGTCCCGTCAGGTTGGCGTTCCGTACATCGTGGTTTACCTGAACAAGGCTGACCTGGTAGACGACGCTGAGCTGCTGGAACTGGTTGAGATGGAAGTGCGCGATCTGCTGAGCACTTACGACTTCCCAGGTGACGACACTCCGATCATCATCGGTTCTGCTCGTATGGCTCTGGAAGGCAAAGACGATAACGAAATGGGCACCACGTCCGTTCGTAAACTGGTTGAAACTCTGGACAGCTACATCCCAGATCCAGTTCGTGTTATCGACAAGCCGTTCCTGATGCCAATCGAAGACGTATTCTCGATCTCCGGTCGTGGTACTGTTGTGACTGGTCGTATCGAGCGCGGTATCGTTAAGGTTCAAGATCCACTGGAAATCGTTGGTCTGCGTGACACTACTGTCACCACCTGCACCGGTGTTGAAATGTTCCGTAAGCTGCTCGACGAAGGTCGTGCTGGCGAGAACTGCGGCGTTCTGCTGCGTGGTACCAAGCGTGACGACGTTGAGCGTGGCCAGGTTCTGGTTAAGCCAGGTTCGGTTAAGCCGCACACCAAGTTCGAAGCTGAAGTGTACGTTCTGAGCAAAGAAGAAGGCGGTCGTCACACTCCGTTCTTCAAAGGCTACCGTCCACAGTTCTACTTCCGTACTACTGACGTGACTGGTAACTGCGAGCTGCCGGAAGGCGTTGAAATGGTTATGCCAGGCGACAACATCAAAATGGTTGTTACCCTGATCAAAACCATCGCAATGGAAGACGGTCTGCGTTTCGCTATCCGCGAAGGCGGCCGTACCGTTGGTGCTGGCGTTGTAGCTAAAATCATCGAGTAATTATCTCTTTTGAGATTGCCTTGATGTTTTGAAAAGGCCCCCGCTCAGCGGGGGCCTTTTTTATTGGGTTGACACCTATCTGGGCCGTCTATAGAATTGCGCCTCCTTTTAACGGGCGTATTGCGCTCGCTGGGAATAGCAGCCGGAGTCTGAAATCCAATGCAAAATCAGCAAATCCGTATCAGGTTGAAGGCTTTTGACCATCGCCTGATCGACCAATCCACCCAGGAAATCGTGGAAACCGCGAAACGTACTGGTGCACAAGTGCGTGGTCCAATTCCACTGCCTACCCGTAAAGAGCGGTTCACCGTTCTGGTCTCCCCGCACGTCAACAAAGACGCGCGTGACCAGTACGAGATCCGTACTCATAAGCGCGTACTGGACATCGTCCAGCCAACGGATAAAACCGTTGATGCACTTATGAAGCTTGATCTGGCGGCCGGTGTGGAAGTACAGATCAGCCTCGGCTAAGACTTGGGTCTTAGTCGTGTAACGCTCTGAAATGGGCGGCCATAGCGGGTGAAAGCCCCGTACACTCATGAGGTTTACAACATGACTATTGGTGTAGTCGGTCGTAAATGCGGTATGACCCGTATTTTCACCGAAGAAGGTGTCTCCATTCCGGTTACGGTCATTGAGATCGAACCGAATCGCGTCACCCAGTTCAAAACTGAAGAGACCGATGGCTATCGTGCAGTGCAAGTCACTGTCGGCGAGCGTCGTGCTTCGCGCGTGACTGCTGCTCAAGCAGGTCACTTCGCTAAAGCAAACGTTGCAGCTGGTCGCACTGTTATGGAGTTCCGTCTTGAAGAGGGTGACTACCAGGCTGGCGATCTGATCAACGCTGAAATCTTCGCTGCTGGTCAACTGGTTGATGTAACCGGTCAGTCCAAAGGTAAGGGCTTCCAGGGTACGATCAAGCGTTGGAATTTCCGTGGTCAAGACAACACTCACGGTAACTCCGTTTCCCACCGCGTCCCGGGCTCTATTGGCCAGTGCCAGACTCCTGGTCGTGTATTCAAGGGCAAAAAAATGTCCGGTCATATGGGCGCTGAGCGCGTGACCGTGCAGTCCCTCGAAGTAGTGCGCGTCGACGCTGAACGCAATCTGTTGTTGGTCAAGGGTGCTGTTCCTGGCGCTACTGGCGGCAACCTGGTTGTACGTCCAGCGGCCAAGGCTCGCGGTTAAGGGGAAGCTGACATGCAATTAAATGTAAATGACGCTCAGGCGATCGAAGTTTCCGAACTGACGTTTGGCGGCGAGTTCAACGAGACGCTGGTTCACCAAGCAGTCGTGGCCTACATGGCCGGCGGCCGTCAAGGTAGCAAGCAGCAAAAGACCCGTTCCGACGTTCGTGGTGGCGGTAAGCGCCCTTGGCGTCAGAAAGGTACTGGCCGCGCTCGTGCCGGTACTATCCGTAGCCCAATCTGGCGTGGCGGTGGTACCACTTTCGCAGCTCGTCCACAGGATCACACTCAGAAGCTCAACAAGAAGATGTACCGCGCAGCATTGCGCTCCATCCTTGCTGAACTCGTGCGTACTGATCGTCTGGTCGTGGTTCAGGACTTCGCTGTTGAAGCACCGAAAACCAAAGATCTGCTGAACAAGCTGAACGGCATGGGCCTGACTGACGTCTTGATCGTGTCTGAAGCTGTTGATCAGAACCTGTACCTGGCTGCTCGCAACCTGCCACACGTTGATGTACGTGACGTGCAAGGTTCCGATCCAGTTAGTCTGATCGCATACGACAAGGTGTTGATCACCGTGTCGGCCGTGAAGAAATTCGAGGAGCTGCTGGGATGAACCAGGAACGCGTATTTAAAGTTCTGCTTGGCCCGCACGTTTCCGAAAAGGCTACGGTTCTGGCTGACAAGAAAGGCCAGTTCGTTTTCAAGGTTGCAACTGACGCAACCAAGCTGGAAATCAAGAAGGCCGTCGAAAGCCTGTTCAGCGTGAAAGTTGAGCGTGTTACTACCCTGAATGTTCTGGGTAAGAGCAAGCGCACTGCTCGCGGTCTGGGCAAGCGTAATGACTGGAAGAAGGCAGTTATCTCCCTTCAGCCAGGCCAAGATCTCGATTTCAGCAGCAGTGCTGAGTAAGGAAGGGGTGCATCATGGCAATCGTTAAATGCAAACCGACTTCCCCTGGCCGCCGTTTTGTGGTCAAGGTGGTCAACCAGGAGCTGCATAAAGGCGCTCCTCACGCACCGCTGCTCGAGAAGAAATCGAAGACTGGTGGTCGTAACAACAATGGTCGTATTACCACTCGTCACATTGGTGGTGGCCATAAACAGCATTATCGTCTGGTCGACTTCCGTCGCAACGACAAAGATGGCATCGCTGCCACTGTCGAGCGTATCGAATACGATCCAAACCGTACTGCTCACATCGCTCTACTGCTGTACGCAGATGGCGAGCGTCGCTACATCATCGCCCCTAAAGGCGTGAGTGCTGGTGACCAGCTGATCGCAGGTGCTCTGGCACCGATCAAGCCGGGCAACGCTCTGCAACTGCGTAACATTCCAGTTGGTAGCACCGTACACGGCATCGAATTGAAGCCAGGTAAAGGCGCGCAAATCGCTCGTTCCGCTGGTGCTTCGGCTCAGCTGATCGCTCGTGAAGGTGTCTACGTGACCCTGCGTCTGCGTTCTGGTGAGATGCGTAAAGTGCTGGCTGAATGCCGCGCGACCCTGGGTGAAGTCTCGAACTCCGAGCACAGCCTGCGTTCGCTGGGTAAAGCTGGTGCCAAACGCTGGCGTGGCGTTCGCCCAACCGTTCGTGGTGTTGCCATGAACCCGGTTGACCACCCACACGGTGGTGGTGAAGGTCGTACCTCTGGTGGTCGTCATCCGGTATCGCCATGGGGCTTCCCGACTAAGGGCGCGAAGACTCGTGGTAATAAGCGTACCGACAAAATGATCGTCCGTCGTCGCAAGTAAATAGAGGGATACGACAGTGCCACGTTCTCTGAAAAAAGGTCCTTTTATTGATCTTCACCTACTGAAGAAGATCGAAGTGGCGGCGGAAAAGAATGATCGCAAACCGGTGAAAACCTGGTCGCGTCGTTCGATGATCCTGCCACAAATGGTCGGTCTGACCATCGCAGTACACAACGGTCGTCAACACGTCCCAGTTCTCGTTAACGAAGACATGGTCGGCCACAAACTAGGCGAGTTTGCCGGTACCCGCACTTATCGTGGGCACGTGGCAGACAAGAAAGCCAAGCGTTAAGGGGTTAGGAAATGGAAGTAGCCGCTAAGTTGTCGGGCGCTCGAATCTCCGCCCAGAAAGCCCGCTTGGTCGCCGACCAGATCCGCGGGAAGAAGGTGGGCGAAGCGCTCAACCTGTTGGCTTTCAGCAGTAAGAAAGCCGCCGAGATCATGAAGAAAGTGCTGGAGTCGGCCGTAGCCAACGCCGAGCATAACGAAGGCGCAGACGTTGATGACCTGAAGGTCAGCACCGTTTTCGTCAACGAAGGGCGTTCGCTGAAGCGCATCATGCCACGTGCCAAAGGCCGTGCTGATCGCATCGTCAAGCGGTCTTGCCATATCACTGTCAAGGTTGCTGACAAGTAACGGAGTCGAAGAGATGGGTCAGAAAGTACATCCCATTGGCATTCGCCTGGGAATCGTCAAGGAGCACACCTCCGTCTGGTACGCAGACGGTCGGACTTATGCGGACTATTTGTTCGCTGATCTGAAGGTGCGTGAGTATCTCCAAGACAAACTAAAAAGCGCGTCCGTAAGCCGTATCGATATCCATCGTCCGGCGCAAACTGCACGTATCACCATCCACACCGCTCGTCCAGGTATCGTTATCGGGAAGAAAGGTGAAGATGTTGAGAAACTGCGTCAGGACCTGACCAAGCAAATGGGTGTGCCTGTGCACATCAATATCGAAGAGATCCGTAAGCCGGAGCTCGACGGTATGCTGGTTGCGCAGAGCGTAGCTCAGCAGCTGGAGCGTCGCGTAATGTTCCGTCGCGCTATGAAGCGCGCCGTACAGAACGCCATGCGCATTGGTGCCAAAGGCATCAAAATCCAAGTGAGCGGTCGTCTCGGCGGTGCTGAAATCGCACGTACTGAATGGTATCGCGAAGGTCGTGTGCCACTGCACACCCTGCGTGCCGACATCGACTATGCCAACTACGAAGCTCACACCACTTACGGTGTGATCGGTGTAAAGGTTTGGATCTTCAAAGGCGAAGTAATTGGTGGTCGCCAAGAAGAACTGAAACCACAAGCACCAGCGCCTCGTAAAAAAGCTGCTAAGTAAGGGGTACGCCAAATGTTGCAACCAAAGCGTACGAAGTTCCGCAAGCAGATGACAGGCCACAACCGTGGTCTGGCTCAGCGCGGTAGCAAAGTCAGCTTCGGCGAGTTCGCGCTGAAGTCTGTAGCTCGTGGTCGTCTCACCGCTCGTCAGATCGAGTCAGCGCGTCGTGCTCTGACCCGTCACGTTAAACGTGGCGGCAAGATCTGGATCCGTGTATTCCCGGACAAGCCGATTTCCAAAAAGCCCCTCGAAGTTCGGATGGGTAAAGGTAAGGGTAACGTGGAATACTGGGTAGCCCAGATTCAGCCAGGCAAAGTCCTGTATGAAATCGAGGGTGTAACTGAAGAGCTGGCGCGTGAGGCTTTTGCCCTGGCTGCTGCAAAGCTGCCGCTCGCCACCGCCTTTGTTAAACGGACGGTGATGTGATGAAAGCGAATGAACTTCGTGAAAAATCCGCACAGCAGCTGAACGAGCAACTGCTCGGCCTGCTGCGCGACCAGTTCAATCTGCGTATGCAGAAAGCAACTGGCCAGTTGGGGCAGTCTCATCTGCTCTCGCAAGTTAAGCGTGACATTGCTCGCGTGAAGACTGTGCTCAACCAGCAGGCAGGTAAGTGATCATGGCTGAAGCCGAAAAGACTGTCCGTACGCTGACTGGCCGTGTTGTCAGCGACAAGATGGACAAAACCATCACCGTTTTGATCGAGCGTCGCGTTAAGCACCCGATCTACGGTAAATATGTTAAGCGTTCGACTAAGCTGCACGCGCACGACGAAACCAATCAGTGCCACATCGGCGACAAAGTCACTATTCGTGAAACTCGTCCGCTGGCCAAGACCAAGTCTTGGGCACTGGTTGATGTTCTCGAACGCGCTGTGGAAGTCTAAGGACTAGGGGTCGGAGAAATTATATGATTCAGACTCAATCCATGCTCGATGTGGCCGATAACAGCGGCGCTCGCCGTGTTATGTGCATCAAGGTGCTGGGTGGCTCCCATCGTCGTTACGCTGGTATCGGTGACATCATCAAAGTTACCGTGAAGGAAGCAATTCCTCGCGGTAAAGTGAAAAAAGGCCAAGTGATGACTGCTGTTGTAGTCCGCACTCGTCACGGCGTACGCCGTGCAGATGGCTCCATTATCCGCTTTGATGGCAACGCTGCTGTTCTTCTGAACAACAAGCAAGAGCCGATCGGCACCCGTATCTTTGGGCCAGTGACCCGTGAACTTCGTACTGAGAAGTTCATGAAGATCGTCTCGCTCGCCCCAGAAGTGCTGTAAGGAGATCCGACATGCAAAAGATTCGTCGTGACGACGAGATCATCGTGATCGCCGGCAAAGACAAAGGTAAGCGCGGTAAGGTGCTTAAGGTTCTCGCTAATAACCGTCTGGTTATCGGCGGTCTGAACCTGGTTAAGCGTCATACCAAGCCTAACCCGATGTCGGGCGTACAAGGCGGTATCGTCGAAAAAGAAGCTCCGCTGGACGCTTCTAACGTCGCCATTTTCAACGGCGAAACCAACAAGGCTGACCGCGTTGGTTTCAAAGTAGAAGATGGCAAGAAAATTCGTGTCTTCAAGTCGACCCAAAAAGCGGTTGATGCTTGAACACTGCTAGGTAGAAGACCATGGCACGACTAAAAGAGATTTACTGGAAAGAAATCGCACCGAAGCTTAAGGAAGAACTTAAGCTTTCGAACGTGATGGAAGTTCCACGCGTTACCAAAATCACCCTGAACATGGGTCTGGGCGAAGCGGTCGGCGACAAAAAAGTCATCGAACACGCTGTTGCTGACCTGGAAAAGATCACCGGTCAAAAAGTCGTTGTGACTTACGCTCGGAAATCCATCGCTGGCTTTAAAGTCCGTGAAGGTTGGCCGATCGGCGTCAAAGTGACTCTGCGCCGTGAGCGTATGTACGAATTCCTGGATCGTCTGCTGTCGATCTCCCTGCCTCGGGTCCGCGACTTCCGCGGCCTGAATGCCAAGTCCTTCGATGGTCGTGGTAACTACAGCATGGGCGTGAAAGAGCAGATCATCTTCCCGGAAATCGACTACGACAAGATCGATGCTCTCCGCGGTCTGGACATCACCCTGACCACCACTGCCAAGAACGATGATGAAGGCCGCGCTCTGCTGCGTGCGTTCAAATTCCCGTTCCGCAACTGATTGGAGTAGGACCATGGCCAAGATGAGCATGAAAAACCGCGAGCTGAAGCGTCAGCTCACGGTTGCCAAGTACGCCAAGAAGCGTGCAGCACTGAAAGCAATCATCGTTGATCTGAACGCAAGTCCAGAAGCACGTTGGGAAGCTACAGTAGCTCTGCAGAAGCAGCCACGTGACGCAAGCGCTTCGCGCATGCGTAACCGCTGCCGCCTGACCGGTCGTCCACACGGCGTTTACCGCAAGTTCGGCCTCGGCCGTAACAAACTGCGTGAAGCGGCAATGCGTGGTGACGTACCAGGTCTGGTTAAAGCCAGCTGGTAAGTACTTTCAGAGTCCAGGCGGTTGGTATCGCAAGATACTGACCGCCGGTGGCCTTGAATCTGGAACAAGCCCCTTTTGGGGCTTGTTTCATTTCTGGAGTGTGTCTAAAATACGCGGCTCGCCTGAGCCCGTGTGTTTTGCGCTCGGAGATTCTCGGCGACATATGTAGCCGCAAGGCTAATTTTTTTGTATTAGGAGCGTCTAGCCCATGAGTATGCAGGACCCGTTAGCGGACATGCTAACTCGTATCCGTAATGCCCAGATGGCTGAAAAGTCCGTCGTAAGCATGCCATCTTCCAAGTTGAAGGTAGCTGTTGCCAAAGTCCTGAAAGACGAAGGCTACATTGCGGGTTATCAGATCAGCAGCGAAACCAAGCCACTGCTGTCCATCGAGCTGAAGTACTTCGAAGGCCGTTCGGTCATCGAGGAAGTGAAGCGCGTTAGCCGTCCAGGCCTGCGTCAGTACAAGTCCGCCGAAGATCTGCCGAAAGTTCGTGGCGGTCTGGGCGTGTCTATCGTCTCCACCAACAAAGGTGTGATGACGGATCGTGCTGCGCGCGCTGCCGGTGTCGGCGGCGAAGTTCTTTGCACTGTGTTCTAAGGGGGGATAAGCATGTCTCGCGTCGCTAAGAACCCCGTTAAGCTGCCAGCCGGTGTCGAAGTAAAATTCGCAGGCCAACAGCTTTCGGTGAAGGGTGCCAAGGGCACTCTTGAACTGAATATCCATTCGTCCGTTGAGATCGTTGAAGAAGCTGGTGAGCTGCGTTTCGCTGCTCGCAATGGCGATCAACAAACTCGCGCAATGGCCGGTACCACGCGTGCGTTGGTAAACAACATGGTCCAAGGCGTAAGCCAAGGCTTCGAGCGTAAGCTCCAGCTGGTCGGTGTTGGTTACAAAGCGCAAGCAAAAGGCACGGTTTTGAACCTGGCCCTTGGCTTCTCGCACCCAGTGGATTACGAACTGCCGGAAGGCATCACCGCTGAGACCCCTAGCCAAACCGATATCCTGATCAAGGGTATTGATAAGCAGCTGGTAGGTCAGGTGGCCGCTGAGATCCGCGACTTCCGTCCACCAGAGCCGTACAAAGGCAAAGGTGTGCGCTACGCGGACGAAGTCGTCCGTCGTAAAGAAGCCAAGAAGAAGTAGGGCATAGCAAATGACCGACAAAAAAGTTACTCGACTGCGTCGCGCTCGCAAAGCACGCCTGAAAATGCACGAACTCGAAGTCGTGCGTCTCTGCGTGTTCCGCTCGTCGCAGCACATCTACGCCCAGGTCATCTCGGCCGACGGCAACAAAGTCCTGGCAAGCGCCTCGACTTTGGATAAAGAACTGCGTGATGGTGCCACTGGCAACATCGACGCGGCCACTAAGGTTGGCCAGCTGGTCGCTACGCGTGCTAAGGCCGCTGGCGTCTCGCAAGTGGCTTTCGACCGCTCTGGCTTCAAGTACCACGGTCGCGTGAAAGCGCTGGCTGATGCTGCTCGTGAAGCTGGGCTGGAGTTCTAAGTTATGTCAAATAACGACCAAAAGCGCGACGAAGGCTACATTGAGAAGCTGGTTCAAGTTAACCGCGTAGCCAAAACCGTTAAAGGCGGCCGTATCTTCACTTTCACCGCGTTGACCGTGGTGGGTGATGGTAAAGGGCGTGTTGGCTTCGGCCGTGGCAAGTCACGTGAAGTGCCTGCTGCGATCCAGAAGGCAATGGAAGCTGCTCGTCGCAACATGATCCAAGTTGATCTGAACGGCACCACGCTGCAGTACGCAATGAAGTCTGCCCATGGCGCTTCGAAGGTGTACATGCAGCCTGCTTCTGAAGGTACCGGTATCATCGCTGGCGGCGCTATGCGTGCTGTCCTCGAAGTTGCTGGCGTTCAGAACGTTCTGGCCAAGTGCTACGGCTCGACTAACCCGGTAAACGTGGTTCACGCCACTTTCAAGGGTTTGAAAGCTATGCAATCTCCTGAGTCCATTGCTGCCAAGCGCGGCTTGACTGTCAAGGAGATCTTCTGATCATGGCTACCGTTAAAGTAACGCTGATCAAAAGCATGACCGGCCGCATCCCTAACCACAAACTGTGCGTTAAAGGTTTGGGTCTGCGTCGCATCGGTCACACTGTAGAAGTCCTGGATACTCCCGAGAATCGCGGGATGATCAACAAGGCTTACTACATGCTGCGTGTAGAGGGTTAATCGATGAAACTCAATGATCTGAGTCCAGCGCCGGGTTCCCGTCGCGAAAAGCATCGTCCGGGCCGTGGTATCGGTAGCGGTTTGGGTAAGACTGGTGGCCGTGGCCACAAAGGTCAAACCTCCCGCTCCGGTGGCACCATCGCTCCTGGCTTTGAAGGCGGTCAACAGCCGCTGCATCGTCGCCTGCCTAAGTTCGGTTTCGTATCCCTGAAAGCCATGGATCGCGCAGAAGTGCGTCTGTCCGAGCTGGCTAAAGTGGAAGGCGACATCGTTACTGTGCAGACCCTGAAAGATGCCAACGTGATCAACGTCAACGTACAGCGTGTGAAAATCATGCTGTCCGGTGAAGTGACTCGCGCTGTCACTATCGGCAAGGGAATCGGCGCCACCAAAGGTGCGCGTTCGGCTATCGAAGCAGCTGGCGGCAAGTTCGAGGAATAAATGGCTAAGCAAGGTGCTCTCTCAGCGCTCGGCAAAGGCGGTATGTCTGAACTTTGGGCTCGTCTGCGTTTTCTGTTCCTGGCGATTATCGTCTACCGAATAGGCGCACACATCCCGGTTCCAGGTATCAACCCGGACCGACTCGCAGACCTGTTTCGACAGAATGAGGGGACCATTCTTAGCTTGTTCAACATGTTTTCCGGCGGCGCGCTGGAACGGATGAGTATCTTTGCACTGGGGATCATGCCGTACATTTCGGCATCGATCATCATGCAACTGATGACCGCCGTCAGCCCGCAGCTGGAGCAGTTGAAGAAGGAAGGTGAAGCTGGCCGTCGCAAGATTAGCCAGTACACCCGCTACGGCACTGTCGTTCTCGCCCTGGTTCAAGCTATCGGCATGTCCGTTGGCTTGGCGGGGCAGGGCGTTGCGTTCACTGGTGACTTTGGCTTCTATTTCGTCGCAGTATCCACGTTTGTGGCTGGTGCGATGTTCATGATGTGGCTGGGTGAGCAGATTACTGAGCGTGGTGTTGGTAACGGTATCTCGATGTTGATTTTCGCAGGTATCGTCGCCGGTCTTCCGAGAGCAATTGGGCAGTCTTTCGAGTCTGCACGTCAGGGTGATATCAACATCTTCGCTCTGGTTGCCATCGGTTTGCTGGCAGTAGCGATTATCGGTTTTGTGGTGTTCATTGAGCGTGGTCAGCGTCGTATTGCTGTTCACTACGCCAAGCGTCAGCAGGGCCGCAAGGTTTTTGCTGCGCAGACCAGCCACTTGCCGCTGAAAGTGAATATGGCCGGTGTAATTCCGGCAATTTTCGCGAGCAGCATTTTGCTGTTTCCGGCTTCGTTGGGTACCTGGTTTGGTCAGTCTGAAAATATGGGCTGGCTGCAGGACCTCTCTCAGTCGATCGCTCCTGGTCAGCCGTTGAATATTCTGCTGTTTAGTGCAGGGATTATTTTCTTCTGCTTCTTCTATACGGCGTTGATGTTCAATCCGAAAGACGTAGCGGAAAACCTGAAGAAGTCCGGTGCCTTTATTCCGGGCATCCGTCCAGGTGAGCAGTCTGCACGCTACATTGATGGCGTTCTGACTCGTTTGACCCTGTTCGGTGCTCTATATATGACGGCCGTGTGCTTGTTGCCCCAGTTCCTGGTGGTTGCAGCAAACGTTCCGTTCTACCTTGGCGGGACCTCGTTGCTGATCGTGGTCGTGGTTGTGATGGACTTCATGTCCCAAGTACAATCGCACCTCGTTTCGCACCAGTACGAATCCCTGATGAAGAAAGCCAACCTGAAGGGTTACGGCAGCGGCATGTTGCGCTGAGTACCCATAAGGTTCGAGGAGTTGGTGATGAAAGTTCGTGCATCGGTGAAAAAGCTGTGCCGTAACTGCAAAATTATTCGCCGCGAAGGTGTTGTTCGAGTAATTTGCAGCGCGGAACCGCGTCACAAACAGCGCCAAGGCTGAGTGTGATCCGCTTGAAGCCCGGCAGCTAGTGCGCTGCCGGGTTGATTATTTGTTATTACAGCGATATTATCTCGCGCCCTATTTCTTGGCTTCCGGGGCGTAGGTAGCTGTCAATTGGAGTCCCACTGAATGGCCCGTATTGCAGGCGTTAACATTCCAGATAACAAGCACACTGTTATCTCGCTGACCTACATCTATGGTGTTGGTCGCACTACTGCGCAGAAAATTTGCGCAGATACTGGGGTAAACCCAGCCGCAAAGATCAAAGATCTGAGCGACGAGCAGATTGAGCTGTTGCGTGGCGAAGTGGCGAAGTTCACCACTGAAGGTGACCTGCGTCGCGAAATCAACATGAAAATCAAGCGTTTGATGGATCTCGGTTGCTACCGTGGTCTGCGTCATCGTCGTGGTCTTCCAGTACGCGGTCAGCGTACCAAGACTAACGCGCGTACCCGTAAAGGTCCGCGTAAGCCGATCCGCAAGTAATCGCCCACGCGAATCGACAGGAAATTAATCATGGCAAAACCTGCTGCTCGTCCTCGTAAAAAAGTTAAAAAGACAGTGGTTGATGGCATCGCCCACATCCATGCATCTTTTAACAACACAATCGTGACCATCACCGACCGTCAAGGTAACGCGCTGTCTTGGGCTACCTCTGGTGGTTCGGGTTTCCGCGGTTCCCGCAAGTCCACCCCGTTCGCTGCTCAAGTAGCTGCTGAACGTGCTGGTCAAGCTGCGCTGGAATACGGCCTGAAAAACCTCGACGTTAACGTCAAAGGTCCAGGTCCAGGTCGTGAGTCTGCTGTCCGTGCTTTGAACGGCTGTGGCTATAAGATCGCCAGCATCACCGACGTGACGCCAATCCCGCACAACGGGTGCCGTCCGCCGAAGAAGCGCCGCGTGTAATCCAGGAGATTGTAAAGAATGGCTCGTTACATTGGTCCAAAATGCAAACTCGCTCGTCGCGAAGGCACCGATCTCTTCCTGAAGAGCGGCGTGCGCGCGATCGAATCGAAGTGCAACATTGAAGCAGCACCTGGTATCCACGGCCAACGCCGCGGTCGCCAGTCCGATTACGGCACCCAACTGCGTGAAAAGCAGAAGGTCCGTCGTATCTACGGCGTTCTCGAGCGCCAGTTCAGCGGCTACTACAAAGAAGCTGCTGGCAAGAAAGGTGCAACCGGTGAAAACCTGCTGCAACTGCTCGAATGCCGTCTGGACAACGTTGTATACCGTATGGGCTTTGGTTCGACTCGTGCCGAATCCCGTCAGCTGGTATCGCACAAATCCGTCAGCGTAAACGGCCAAACCGTTAACGTGCCGTCTTACCAGGTTCGTGCTGGTGACGTGGTCGCGATTCGCGAGAAAGCAAAAAACCAACTTCGCATTGTCCAAGCTCTCGATCTGTGTGCCCAACGTGGCCGCGTAGAATGGGTAGAAGTAGACACTGAGAAGAAGTCGGGCGTTTTCAAGAACGTTCCTGCTCGCAGTGATCTGTCCGCCGACATCAACGAAAGCCTGATTGTCGAGCTCTACTCCAAGTAAGGGCTAGAAAATAGGTGCATCCATGCAGATTTCGGTAAATGAGTTCCTGACACCCCGCCACATTGATGTGCAGGTTGTCAGTCCAACCCGCGCCAAGATCACTCTCGAGCCTCTCGAGCGTGGTTTTGGCCACACCCTGGGCAACGCGCTGCGCCGCATCCTGTTGTCCTCAATGCCCGGCTGTGCAGTAGTCGAGGCCGAGATTGACGGTGTGCTCCACGAGTACAGCGCCATCGAAGGTGTACAGGAAGACGTAATTGAAATCCTGTTGAACCTTAAAGGTCTGGCTATCAAGCTGCACGGTCGTGACGAAGTTACGCTGACCTTGTCGAAGAAGGGTTCGGGGGTGGTTACCGCTGCCGATATTCAGCTGGATCATGATGTCGAGATCGTTAACCCCGATCACGTAATCGCTAACCTGGCGTCTAACGGCGCCCTGAACATGAAGCTCACTGTAGCTCGTGGTCGTGGTTATGAACCGGCCGACTCGCGTCAGAGCGATGAAGACGAAAGCCGCAGCATTGGTCGCTTGCAGCTTGACTCTTCGTTCAGCCCGGTTCGCCGTATCGCATACGTGGTGGAAAACGCCCGTGTCGAGCAGCGTACTAACCTGGACAAGCTGGTTATTGATCTGGAAACCAACGGTACTCTGGATCCTGAAGAGGCTATTCGCCGCGCTGCAACCATTCTGCAACAGCAGTTGGCTGCGTTCGTCGACCTCAAAGGTGACAGCGAACCAGTGGTAATCGAGCAGGAAGACGAGATCGATCCGATCCTGCTTCGCCCGGTTGACGATCTGGAACTGACTGTACGTTCGGCTAACTGCCTTAAGGCGGAAAACATTTACTACATCGGTGACCTGATTCAGCGTACCGAAGTAGAACTGTTGAAGACTCCGAACCTGGGCAAGAAATCCTTGACTGAAATCAAGGACGTTCTGGCCTCCCGCGGTCTGTCCCTCGGCATGCGCCTCGACAACTGGCCGCCTGCAAGTCTTAAGAAGGACGACAAGGCGACTGCCTGATCGTCGTAATCACCGAACGTGAGTTTGGTAAGGAATGAACCATGCGTCATCGTAAAAGTGGTCGTCACCTGAGCCGTACCAGCTCGCACCGCAAGGCCATGTTCCAAAACATGGCGGTGTCGCTGTTCGAGCACGAGCTGATCAAAACTACACTGCCGAAAGCTAAAGAACTGCGTCGCGTTGCTGAGCCGCTGATCACTTTGGCCAAGACAGACAGCCTGGCTAACCGCCGTCTGGCTTTCGACCGTACTCGTTCGAAAGCTATCGTTGGTAAGCTCTTCAACGACCTGGGCAAGCGTTATGCTACCCGTGAGGGTGGCTACCTGCGCATCCTCAAGTGCGGTTTCCGCACTGGCGACAACGCGCCTATGGCGTACGTCGAGTTGGTTGATCGTGCAACTGCCGGCGAAGCTGTAAGCGCCGAGTAAGACGACAGTCTGCAACGAAGAACCGGGCCTAGTGCCCGGTTTTTTGTGCGCGTAATAAAAGCCGTCTATATTCCTCACGTCGCTGCCGGTGCTCTCGCACATCCAAAGCTACTTGCCAGGACGGTTCGTTAGTTATTTTCTATCAAAGTCCATGATTTAATGCATTTGATGGTGTCATCTTGATGGTCAATACTCCCTCCAAGCCGATTAGCCGGCAGTTCCTAGCCTGACCTGAGGAAGATTGAGCATGAGCCAGAACAAAATCCTGACCACCGCCAGCGGTGCGCCTGTCGCCGATAACCAGAACTCCCGCACTGCCGGTCCTCGTGGGCCCTTGTTGCTCGACGATTTCCATCTGATCGAAAAGCTTGCGCATTTCAACCGTGAAAACATTCCCGAGCGCCGTGTGCACGCCAAAGGCTCAGGTGCTTACGGCACGTTCACTGTGTCCCGTGACATTACTCAGTACACCAGCGCTAAGCTGTTCGAGACCGTCGGGAAACAAACACCGACCTTCCTGCGATTCTCTACGGTAGGTGGCGAGCGCGGTTCGGCTGACACCGAGCGCGATCCACGCGGTTTTGCCTTGAAGTTCTACACTGACGAAGGGAACTGGGACATCGTGGGTAACAACACGCCAGTATTCTTCATCCGCGACCCGCTGAAGTTTCCGGACTTTATCCACACCCAAAAGCGCCTGCCGCAAAGCAACCTGAAAAGTGCGCAGATGATGTGGGACTTCTGGTCGCACTCTCCAGAAGCACTGCACCAGGTCACCATCCTGTTTTCGGATCGGGGCATTCCTGACGGCTACCGTCACATGCACGGCTTCGGCAGTCACACGTACAGCCTGATCAACGCCCGTGGCGAACGTCATTGGGTTAAGTGGCATTACAAGACCAAGCAAGGGATCAAGAACCTGGCGCCTGCTGAAGCTGCACGCCTGGCTGGTACAGACCCTGATTACGCGCAGCGTGACTTGTTTGGTGCGATCGAGCGTGGCGACTTCCCGAAATGGAGTGTCAACATCCAGGTCATGACCGAAGCGCAAGCCAACGCTCATAACGAGAACCCTTTTGACGTGACCAAAACATGGTCGCAGAAAGAATTCCCGTTGATCGAAGTCGGCGAGCTGGAACTCAACCGTAACCCGCAGAATTACTTCGCTGAAGTTGAGCAAGCCGCCTTTGGCCCAAGCAACATGGTTCCGGGTGTGGGGCTGTCGCCGGACCGCATGCTGCAAGGCCGCGTATTCGCTTACGCAGATGCGCACCGCTACCGTGTTGGCACCAACCACCAGCAATTGCCGGTGAATGCCCCGCGCAGCCCGGTGAACAGCTATCAACGTGATGGTTCGATGGCCTTTGGCAGTAACGGCGGCGCAACGCCTAACTATGAGCCAAACAGCTACACTGATGCGCCCAAGCAAGCGCCACAATACGCAGAGCCTGCTCTGGCGTTGACCGGTGCAGCTGATCGCTACGATCATCGCGAAGATACCGACTACTACAGCCACGCGGGTGCGCTGTTCCGCTTGATGGATGCCGGGCAGAAAGCCCTGCTGATCAGCAACATTGCCGGCGCTATGGCCGGGGTCAGCAGCGATGTGGTTCAGCGCCAGCTGCAGCACTTCTTCAAAGCTGACCCTGATTACGGGCAAGGCATTGCAACTGCGCTGGGTGTATCGCTTAACTGACTCTAAACGATAAGCAGAACCGCCCTCATTTGGGCGGTTTTTGCGTTATTTCAGCTACTTTTCTGCGGAAATCATCACTTTTCTGCCGTTAGTCCCGTGACCTCCGGGTCATCATGGTTCAAACTACAGACTTTCAAGCAGGGAGATGTAGGGCGATGCAAGGTCACCCCGACGTAATCGATTACCTCAACACGTTGCTGACGGGCGAACTGGCAGCTCGTGACCAATATTTCATCCATTCGCGCATGTACGAAGACTGGGGCTTTACCGAGCTCTACGAGCGTATCAACCACGAAATGGAAGAAGAGGCGCAGCACGCCGACGCACTGATGCGCCGCATCCTGATGCTCGAAGGCACGCCGCGTATGCGTCCAGACGACCTGGATGTGGGCACCACGGTGCCTGACATGCTCGCCGCTGACCTTCGCCTCGAATACAAGGTGCGTGCCGCGCTCTGCAAGGGCATCGAACTCTGCGAGCAGCACAACGACTATGTCACCCGCGAAATTCTGCGGGTGCAGTTGAATGACACCGAAGAAGATCACACCTACTGGCTGGAAAAGCAGTTGGGCCTGATCAAGCTGGTCGGCCTGGAAAATTACCTGCAATCGCAGTTCTGATTCCCGGCTACAAAAAAGCCCCTGTCACCGCAACGTGACAGGGGCTTTTTCATGCGCCCGATAAATCAGGCTTTGTCGCGCGCCAATAACGGCTTCAAGTAGTAACCGGTATGTGACTGCGGCATCTCCGAGACCTGTTCCGGCGTACCCACCGCGATGATCTGGCCACCCTTGGAGCCGCCTTCCGGCCCCAGGTCCACCAGCCAGTCGGCGGTCTTGATCACATCAAGGTTGTGCTCGATCACCACCACTGTGTTGCCGTGATCACGCAAGCGGTGCAGAACATCCAGCAATTGCTGAATATCTGCAAAGTGCAGGCCCGTAGTCGGTTCATCGAGGATGTACAGCGTCTTGCCCGTATCGCGCTTGGACAGCTCGCGAGACAGCTTCACCCGCTGCGCCTCGCCGCCGGACAACGTGGTCGCCGACTGCCCCAGCTTGATGTACGACAGGCCCACATCCATCAAGGTCTGCAGCTTGCGCGCCAACGCAGGCACCGCGTCGAAGAACACCCGCGCTTCCTCGATGGTCATCTCCAGGGTTTCGTGGATGTTTTTACCCTTGTATTTGATCTCCAGGGTTTCGCGGTTGTAGCGCTTGCTTTTGCACACATCGCACGGCACGTAGATGTCCGGCAGGAAGTGCATCTCAACCTTGATCAGGCCATCGCCCTGGCACGCCTCGCAGCGCCCGCCCTTGACGTTGAACGAGAACCGGCCCGGCCCGTAACCGCGTGAGCGAGACTCCGGCACGCCCGCAAACAGTTCACGTATCGGCGTGAACAACCCGGTATAGGTCGCCGGGTTGGAACGCGGCGTGCGGCCAATCGGGCTTTGGTCGATATCGACCACCTTGTCCAAGTGCTCCAAACCTTTGATGCTGTCGTGTGCCGCGGCCTCCAGCGTGGTGGCGCCGTTCAGGGCGGTGGCACTCAGCGGGAACAGCGTGTTGTTGATGAGCGTCGACTTGCCGGAGCCGGAAACGCCGGTCACACAGGTCAGCAGGCCGAGAGGTATTTCCAGGTCCACATTGCGCAGGTTGTTGCCGCGCGCGCCCTTGAGGTGCAACGCCATCTTTTTGTTACGCGGCGTGCGCTTGGCGGGCACTTCGATCTTCACTCGACCGGACAGGTATTTGCCCGTCAGCGAATCCGGGTGAGCCATGACTTCGGCAGGTGTGCCTTCGGCGACGATGTGCCCACCGTGCACGCCTGCACCCGGGCCAATGTCGACCACATAATCCGCCAGGCGAATCGCGTCTTCATCGTGCTCGACCACGATCACGGTGTTACCGATATCCCGCAGGTGTTTAAGCGTTCCCAAGAGGCGGTCATTGTCCCGCTGATGCAAGCCAATCGACGGTTCATCAAGGATGTACAACACGCCAACAAGGCCGGCACCAATCTGGCTGGCCAACCGAATTCGCTGGGCTTCACCGCCAGACAGCGTGTCTGCGCTGCGATCCAGCGACAGATAATCCAGGCCGACGTTAACCAGGAACTGCAAGCGCTCGCGGATTTCCTTGAGGATCTTGTCAGCAATTTCCCCGCGCCGGCCGGTCAGCTTGAGCACGCCGAAATATTCACAGGCATCGCCAATTGGCAGGTTGGTCACCGCTGGCAACGTCTTCTCACCCACCCACACATGGCGCGCCTCGCGGCGCAGGCGAGTGCCCCGGCAGTCCGGGCACGGTTGGGTGCTGAGGAACTTCGCCAGCTCTTCGCGCACGCTCGCCGATTCGGTCTCACGGTAGCGCCGCTCCAGGTTCGGCACGATGCCCTCGAACGGGTGCGAGCGTTTGACGATATCGCCACGGTCGTTCAGGTACTTGAAGTCGACGTTCTGCGAACCACTGCCGTGCAGGATGACTTTCTGCTGCTCTGCCGGCAGTTGGTTGAACGGCACTTCCAGGCTGAATTTATAGTGGGATGCCAACGACCCGAGCATCTGGAAGTAGTAGACGTTACGCCTGTCCCAGCCGCGTATCGCGCCCTCCGCCAACGTCAGGTCACCATTGACCAGGCGCTTGATGTCGAAGAACTGCTTTACCCCAAGGCCATCACACGTCGGGCAGGCGCCTGCCGGGTTGTTGAAGGAAAACAGCTTGGGTTCCAGCTCGCTGATGGCATGCCCGCAGATCGGGCAGGCAAAACGTGCGGAGAAGATGATTTCTTCACCCGGCTCGTCATCCATCGGCGCAACCAGCGCAATGCCATCCGCCAGCTTCAGCGCGGTTTCGAACGATTCCGCCAAACGCTGCTGCAAGTCGGCACGCACCTTGAAGCGGTCGACCACGACATCAATGGAATGCTTCTTCTGCTTGTCGAGCTTTGGCGCTTCATCCAGCTCATAGAGCTTGCCGTTGATGCGCGCGCGCACGAAACCCTGGGCGCGCAGCTCTTCGAAGACCGAAAGGTGTTCGCCCTTGCGCTCACGAATGACCGGCGCCAGCAGCATCAGCTTGGCGCCCTCAGGCTGGGCCAGCACCAGGTCGACCATTTGGCTGACGGTCTGGGCTTCCAGGGGAATATCGTGGTCCGGGCAGCGCGGAATACCCACGCGCGCGTACAGCAGGCGCAGGTAGTCGTAGATTTCGGTAATGGTGCCCACGGTGGAGCGCGGGTTATGGGAGGTCGACTTTTGCTCGATGGAAATCGCCGGCGACAAACCTTCAATGGTGTCGACGTCAGGCTTTTCCATCATCGACAGGAATTGCCGGGCATAGGCTGACAGCGACTCTACATAGCGACGCTGACCTTCGGCATACAGCGTGTCGAACGCCAGGGACGATTTGCCGGACCCGGACAAGCCGGTGATGACGATCAGTTTGTCCCGGGGCAGGGTCAGGTCGATGTTCTTCAGGTTGTGGGTTCTAGCCCCACGAATCAGGATCTTGTCCAAGATGGCCTCGCACGGCGGGCGTAAATAATGCAGGAGTATACGGCTAAAGACTGGATGAATATACACTGTCAAAGTTCCGGGTGCAGCCTTACATGAAAGCTGCGCGGCAAAGCGCCGCATATACCCTCTCTATCGATGGGACTGGTAGAATCGCCGCCGGTTCACACGAGGTTTTTCCATGCACGATCCCCACAGCGAACGCATGAGTAGCGGCGAGACCCGAGCAGCAAGCGGTCTGGCCCTGGTGTTCGCCTTCCGTATGCTTGGCATGTTTATGGTGTTGCCGGTGCTGGCGACCTATGGAATGGATCTCGCAGGCGCGACCCCCGCCCTGATCGGCCTGGCGATTGGCGCCTATGGCCTGACCCAGGCACTTTTTCAGATTCCGTTCGGGATCATTTCCGATCGTATCGGCCGGCGGCCGGTGATTTACCTGGGGCTGATCGTGTTCGCCCTCGGCAGTGTGCTCGCGGCTCAGTCAGACTCGATCTGGGGCGTGATTGCCGGGCGCGTCCTGCAAGGCGCCGGTGCGATTTCCGCTGCCGTCATGGCCCTGCTCTCGGACCTGACCCGCGAACAGCACCGTACCAAGGCCATGGCCATGATCGGCATGACCATCGGCCTGTCGTTCGCAGTGGCCATGGTCGTCGGCCCGTTGCTGACACGTGCCTTTGGTTTGCACGGGCTGTTCCTTGCCACCGGCGGTATGGCGCTGTTCGGGATCGTGATCGTAGCGTTTATGGTGCCGCGCTCCACCGGCACGCTGCAGCACCGCGAATCCGGCGTCGCACGCAAGGCGTTACTGCCGACGCTCAAGCACCCGGACCTGCTGCGCCTGGATTTAGGTATCTTCGTATTGCACGCAATGCTGATGTGCAGCTTCGTCGCGCTGCCCCTGGCACTGGTCGAAAAAGCCGGCCTGCCCAAGGAACAGCACTGGTGGGTCTACCTGACCGCGCTGTTGATCTCGTTCTTCGCCATGATCCCGTTCATCATCTACGGCGAGAAGAAACGCAAAATGAAACGAGTTCTCCTGGGTGCCGTCGCGACATTGATGCTCACTGAGCTATTCTTCTGGGAGTACGGCGACAGCCTGCGGGCGCTGGTAATCGGCACGGTGGTGTTCTTCACCGCGTTCAACCTGCTCGAGGCTTCGTTGCCTTCGCTGATCAGTAAAGTTTCACCGGCTGGCGGCAAGGGCACGGCGATGGGGGTGTATTCCACCAGCCAGTTCCTCGGTTCGGCGCTGGGCGGCATCATGGGTGGCTGGATGTTCCAGCATGGCGGTTTGTCGGTTGTGTTCCTCGGATGCGCCGGGCTGGCTGCACTTTGGCTGGCCTTTGCTGTTACCATGCGCGAACCTCCGTACGTCACAAGCCTGCGCCTGCCGCTGTCGCCCGAAGCAATTCGTGAAGCTGGCCTGGTAGAGCGCCTGAAGGCCGTCGTCGGGGTAACAGATGCAGTGGTGGTCGCTGAAGAGGCGGCCATTTACATCAAATTGGACACCGAATTATTGGATCGCGCGACGCTCGAGCAACTGGTCAACCCAGTGCCGACAGCGCGCCCAGCTTAGGAGAACGTTATGGCCCGTGGGGTTAACAAAGTCATATTGGTCGGTACATGCGGCCAGGATCCCGAAGTTCGCTACTTGCCTAACGGTAATGCCGTGACCAACCTGAGTCTGGCGACCAGCGAACAGTGGACCGACAAGCAGACCGGCCAGAAGGTCGAGAAGACCGAATGGCACCGCGTGTCGATGTTCGGCAAGGTGGCAGAGATCGCCGGTGAATACCTGCGCAAAGGTTCGCAGGTCTACATCGAAGGCAAACTGCAAACCCGCGAGTGGGAAAAAGACGGCATCAAGCGTTATACCACCGAAATCGTGGTCGACATGCAAGGCACCATGCAACTGCTGGGCGGCCGTCCACAGCAGGGCGAGCAACAAGGCGGGGGCAATAACTACCAGCAGTCCGCTCCGGCCCCACGCCAGCAGGCTCCGCGCCCGCAGCAGTCGGCACCGCAACAATCGCGTCAGGCGCCGCCTCCACAACAGGCCGCTCCACAGCCTGCTCCGGATTTCGACAGCTTTGATGACGATATCCCGTTCTAAGGTCTCAGACCCGGAACGCGCAAAACCCCCGATGGCCAAGCCTCGGGGGTTTTTTATTGCCCATGATCAAGTCTCCCGCGCAGCCGCTGTCACCACCATCTCCTTGAACCGCTGCAAAACCGCCGAGCCGTCACCGATGCGCGTCGCCAAATGCAACGGCGCTACCAGGCTCTGGCACTCCGTGAGCTCGCGATAAACAATGCCGTCGCCGCGCAACCGTTGCATCGACGCCGGTACGATGGACACGCCAAGGCCCGCCGCCACCAGGCTCAGCGTCGCGGTCATGCGCGGTGCCTCCTGGACCACCTGCGGGCTGAACCCGGCTTCACGGCAGGCCACCAGAATCGCGTCATACAAACCCAGCCCTACGCGGCGGCGGTAAAGCACAAACGCTTCGGTCGCCAGGGCGGCCAAGGGCAGGGGGGATTGAGCGTCGAGTGCCAGCGGATGATCAGTCGGCAGCGCCAGCAACATGGGTTCCACCAGAATCGGTTCGTCCTGCAGCGACTGGGTGCCACTGAGCGGTGAGCGGATGAACGCAGCATCGAGCTTTTCATGTACCAGCGCGTCCAACAGCTCACCGGTGCCCGCTTCTTCCAGCACCACCGAGACGCCGACAAAGGTTTCGCGAAACAGCCGCAATACACTGGGGACAAACGGGTGCAATGCCGCCGAGCTGGTAAACCCAATAGCCAGCCGACCCCGTTCACCCCGAGCGGCGCGACGAACCACATCGGCTACACCGTCGGCACGCGCCAGGAGTGCTCGCGCTTCATCCAGCAACGCCAATCCGGCCGTGGTAGGGCGCATACCTCTGGGCAAACGCTCCATCAATACAACGCCGAGTTCGGCTTCCAGGCTTTGCAGCATGCGCGTCAGCGGGGGTTGTTGCATCCCCAGACGTTCCGCGGCGCGGGTGATATAGCCTTCCTCGGCAATCGCCACGAAGGCTTTAAGCTGGCGAAGTTCCAACATAGGGATACTTTCAAGGTATGGGAAGTCGCCAATCCTGGCATTTGTTCTCATGGCTCACAAGATTTAGGCTGTCGCCAACCTCAAAAAGAAGGAATGCCGCGATGACCTGGTCAGCCAAGCAGTACACGATGTTTGAACAACAACGTACCCGTCCGGTCCGTGACCTGGTCGCGGCTATTCCTACTGCCGACGTGCGCACCGCCGTCGACCTGGGCTGCGGCCCTGGCAATTCCACCGAAGTATTGGCCGAGCGCTTTCCAAAGGCACACGTCACCGGCATGGACAGTTCCGACGATATGCTGGTTGATGCCCGCAAACGGCTGCCGGCACTGAACTTCGAATTGGCAGATATCGGCGCCTGGAACCCGGGGCAGACATTCGACGTGATTCTGGCCAACGCTTCCCTGCAATGGCTGCCGAACCACGCCACGCTCTATCCGCACCTAGTCAACCAACTGACGCTTGGCGGCACGCTGGCCGTGCAGACCCCGGATAACCTCGACGAGCCCGCCCACCGACTTGCTCGAGAAGTGGCGGCCGAGGGGACATGGTCTGCAAAGATCGGCGCGGTTAAACACAATGAGCGGCACACCGCGAGCTACTACTACGAGCTGCTGAGCAAACATTGCAGCACTGTCGACGTGTGGCGCACCACTTACCAGCACCCGCTGGTGGATCACGCGGCCGTGGTGGAGTGGTTCAAGGCTTCGGCATTACGGCCTTTTCTTGCGCCATTGGCCGAGAGCGAAAAAACCGCGTTCCTGCAGGACTACCAGGCGCGGATTACCCAGGCCTACCCAGCCCTGGCCGATGGCACCGTGTTACTGCCATTCCCGCGCCTGTTCATCATCGCGACTCGCTGAAACCCGGCAAACAAGCGGTGGTCACACAGCCGCCGCTTGGCTCTCCAGATACTCATCCGTCGAGAGCACGCTGGCGTAGGCAAAGCCCAGCGACGCCATAAAAGCCCCGTGCACTTGCGCTGCCGGAATCACCTGCCCGTTGAATTCCTGATCCCGCGTAGCGCACGCGTCGTGAATCAACGTGACTTTGTAGCCCAGGTCCGCTGCTGCGCGCACTACGCCGTCGATGCACATATGGCTCATGCTCCCGACCACCACTACTTCGGTGATGGCGCGTTGTTCCAGCACGGCCTGTAGATCGGTCCCGCGGAACGCATTCACGAAGTGTTTAAGCACCACTGGCTCGTTGCCCTCATTCAGCACCTTGGCATGCAGGTGCGCGCCTTCGGAACCCGGCGTGAAGAAAGGTGCGTCCTCGGAGGTGAACTCATGGCGTACATGAATCACTGCATTCCCCGCCTGACGAAACGCCTGCAGCACCTGCGCAGCCTTGTCCGCCGTGGCTTCTACGCCGTCGAGCGGCCACTTGCCCTGGGGGAAGTAGTCGTTTTGTATGTCGATGAGGATGAGCGCTTGCTTGGCCATAAGGGTTCTCGTGATGGGTGGACAGGCCCAGTATCTTAGCTGGCGCCGGGAAAGAGGAGCGGCTGAGTCGTGCAGAACGCCGCATGTTTAGCGCGACGTCGTGCAGAATCAGGCAGGCCTACTGCCATTACTTTTTCAGTAACTGATTGATTTAACAACCATCCTGTTCTGCCTTGCCTTGGCTTGATCCCTGCAACCCTCTCTGCACACACATGGCAGGATGGCCAAGGAGGACGCATGACCCCGACTCAACGGAAAAAAACGGTGGTCGCTCACTCCACGAGAGCAGGTGCGCCGCAGCATGAAGTCGACACCAACCGCGCCCTGGCGCGTTGGCTGGCGCAGATACTCGGCCTTAAATTCGGCGGCAGCTATGACCCACACCTCCATGGCGACCGTGACCTGTATCTGTTGCCCACGCAAACCCTGATCGGCTCGGCCCAAGCGCTCCAGCTCAACGTTAAAGGGTCGCAAGACCTGTGGGGCGGCTATGTCGATCACGATTTCATCTGCACCAAAGCCATTACTCATGGCCTGTTAAGCCCGGATGCCACGGCGCCCGAGGGTTGGTCGCCATTGTTCGGCGAGCGCGTGCGCAACGTCGTGCTTGATGGCTTCAGCGTTTTCGCGCTGCCCGATGCGCTGCCCGCTGCCAGGCGCTTGCTCAGCAGTGGGCCGATCCGCCTGAAGCCCGTGCATGCCTGCGCCGGGCGCGGCCAGGAAGTTATCCACAGTCTCGACGCATTCGAGGCCCTGCTGGCGCGGCCCGAATCGGCGCAACTGTTCCGTGAGGGCGTGGTGCTGGAGCAAGACCTGCACGACGTGGTCACTCATAGCGTGGGCCAAAGTTTTATCGGCGATCACGTGTTCAGCTACTGCGGCGAGCAATACCTCACTCAGGACGGGCAGGGCGAAGACGTCTACGGCGGCTCCGACTTACTGGTGGTTCCCGGTGCTTACGACGACTTGCTAAAGCTCGACCTGCCCGACGGCGTGCGCGAGGCCATCGAACAGTCCCGGATTTTCGACAGCGCCGCCGACGAGGCCTACCCTGGTTTCTACGCGTCGCGACGCAACTACGACATTGCCCAAGGCCTGGACAGTGAAGGCCAACGCTGCAGCGGCGTGCTTGAACAATCCTGGCGCATGGGCGGGGCCAGCAGTGCGGAGGTCGCGGCGCTGCAAAGCTTCATCAATAACCCCGGCCTGCGGGCGATTCGTGTTTCATCGGTGGAAACCTACGTGGACCAAGCGTTGCCAGCGGATGCCATTGAGGTGTACCGCGGCCCGGCCGAAAACAGCGACTTTCTTCTCAAGTATGTGACGGTTAAATCTTATGACGGCTAGAAGCGAAAGCATTGCGATCGATATCGACGACGAACAGATGAGCGGCACATTCCTGACCCCAAAATCGAAGGTGCCAGGCGTGCTGTTTGTGCACGGCTGGGGCGGCAGCCAGGAGCGCGATCTTGCGCGGGCCAAAGGCATCGCCGGTTTGGGGTGTGTGTGTCTGACGTTCGACCTGCGCGGCCATGCGGGCACCGGTATTCCGTTGTCCCGCGTCACTCGCGAAGACAACCTGCGCGACCTGTTGGCTGCGTACGACCGGTTGCTGTCACACCCGGCCATCGACACCTCGGCTGTGGCGGTGGTGGGCACCAGTTATGGTGGCTACCTGGCGGCGATTCTTACCTCATTGCGCCCGGTGCGTTGGCTGGCGCTGCGGGTGCCGGCGCTTTACCGTGACCAGGAATGGCTCAAGCCCAAGCGCGAATTGGATAAAGCCGACCTGATGGACTACCGCAGCACACGGGTGCAGGCCGAAACCAACCGCGCCCTGCATGCCTGTGCGCAATTCACCGGCGATGTGCTGATTGTCGAATCGCAAACCGATGACCATGTGCCTCACGCCACCATCATGAGCTATCGCGCGGCCTGCCAGCAGACCCACTCCTTGACCCACCGTATCATCGACGGCGCAGACCATTCACTCAGCGATCCGGTGTCGCAGCAGGCCTACACCTCGATCCTGGTCGACTGGATTACCGAGATGGTCGTGGGCGAGCGGTTGAGCATCATCCAATCCCAATAACGGCGGCGCTTTGGGGTAATGCCAGTCAGTTAAGCGTCGCTCCCACATTGGATCTTCGCTGCTTTGAGCATTTCGTTCGCTTAACTGACTGGCATTAGGCGCTTTGGGGCGCCTTCAACACCTTCAAACAGGTGCTTTCTTCACCCGCAACGCTTTGGCTTTGGCTTCGACCGCGAGGTACATCACCAGCGCAATCAGCAGCGGCAAAATAAAGTAGATCGCCCGGTAGGCAATCAACCCCGCAAGCAAACTGCCGCGCGACGCTTCATGCTGCATCAGCGCGATAAACACGGCCTCCAGCACTCCAAGCCCGGCCGGGATATGGGTGATGACACCGGCAATCGCGCTGATCAGCAGTACCCCCAACACCAGCGGATAATCCAACTTGGCCGGCAACAAGGTAAAGATCACCGCCGCCATCAATGACCAATTCAACGCGCCCAACGCCAACTGCAAACATGCCATGCGCAGCGAGGGCAAATTGATCTCGATGCCTTTGATCGACCACGCACGTTTTTTCGAAAATCGGCAGGCTGCCAGATACCCGAGACTGGCCAGCACCAGCAACACACCAATGCCCTGCAAAGCGCTGGTGCTGACTTTCCAGCCCGGCGGCATCGTCACCCAGCCGCTGCTGAACACCACGCCGGCCAATGCCATGTAACCAAACCAATTGGTCGCCAGGCTCAGCCCAAGAATCTTCGCGATATTACCGGTGCTCACCCCGAGCCGTGAGTACAGCCGATAACGCATGGCGATCCCGCCGACCCACGCGCTCAGGTTGAGGTTGAACGCATAGCTGATGATCCCCACCGGCAAGATCTGCTTCCAGCGCAATGGCTGGCGAATGTAGGTGCGACCGATCAGGTCGAAGCTGGCGTAGACGAGGAAACTGCACAAGGTCAGCCCACCGGCCATCAACAACGTGTGCAGCTTGAAGTCGCCCAGCGTCTGCATCACTTCGCTCCAGTCGATGCGCCGCGCCAGCAGGGTGAACAGCACGATCAGCAGCAGGAAGAAAGCGATGGTCAGCGGCTTCTTCCAGCGTTTGAATCGCGAGCTGCCGGTGTCAGCGTTCACGGGCCTGACTCTGGAAGGGTTTCAAGCGGGGTTTATGCGCCGGTAGCCAGCCCGTCAGTACAGGGAAATGGCGCATCACATGAAATACCAGGAAGCCTACGGTCAATCGCCACAGCCACAGCCGTGGCTTGCGGTTTTCCGGCATGGTCCGGCAATGGTCTTTGGCGAGTATTTCCAAACGTTCATACAGCTGCTGGTTGAAGGCGCGGTCGCGAATCAGCACGTTGGCTTCCAGGTTCAGCGACAGGCTCAACGGGTCCAGGTTGCTTGAGCCCACGGTGCTCCAATGGTCATCCACCAGCGCGACTTTGCCATGCAGCGGCCGTTGGCAATACTCGTGAATCACCACGCCATCCTTGAGCAGATAGTCGTAGAGCATGCGCGCCGCCAGCTTGGCCAGCAGCACATCAGGTTGGCCCTGCATGATCAGTTGCACCTGCACACCACGGCGCGCGGCGTTGCGAATTTCGCGCAGCAGCCGGTAGCCGGGAAAGAAGTAGGCGTTGGCGATCACCACGCGTTGTCGGGCCTTGCTCAGCGCGTGGATATACGCCTCTTCGATGTCGTCGCGGTGCTGCACGTTGTCGCGGTAGATCAGGCGCACCAGGCCGTCGTCGTTAGCGGTTGTCCACAGCGCGGGCCGTTGCTGGCGCCGGCGCCAGCCTCGCCGCGTGCGCACCTGGCGACCACTTTGTGCAAGGGCGAAATGGTGCAGGTCGGCCACCGCCGGGCCGGTCAATTGCAGCGCATAATCCTGCTTGGCCTCGGGGCCAAAATCCCCGAGGTGGTCGGCAGAAAAGTTGATCCCGCCGATAAACGCCACGGCGGCGTCCACCACCACAATCTTGCGATGCAGGCGGCGAAACCAGTTGGTGCGAAGCCCCAACCTCTTCGGCGCCGGGTCGAACATCTGCACCTCCACACCCGCCTCAGCCAGCTCGCCGAGAAATGCCGGGCTCAGTTCGCCGCAGCCAAAACCATCGAGGCTGGCCACCACCTTCACGCCACGTTGCGCGGCCTCTATCAGAATGCCTTGCAACTCATGGCCGACCTTGTCTTCAAACAGAATAAAGGTCTCCAGCAGAATCTCCCGTTGCGCCTTGCGCATGGCGTCGAAGACTGTCGGAAAGTACGCCTCGCCGTTCTCCAGCAGCTCGACCCGGTTGTCGCTCTGCCAGCCGTAATCGAGATCACGCGCTTTCGCTTCATCCGGCGGCTGGTCGGTGGCGATGTGTTCTACCGCGACGTTCATAACTCGATCTCCACTGACAACGGCACATGGTCTGACAGATGAGACCACGGCCGGGTCGTCAGCACCTTGGGGTTATGGATGTTCACATTGCGCACATAGATGCGATCCAGCGGCAGCAACGGCAGGCGTGCCGGGAAGGTTCGGGCGGGCTTGCCGTGGGCTTCGACGAACACTTCCTTGAGGCCGCTCTGGCTCAGGTCAACCTTCTGGCGCCAGTCGTTGAAATCACCGGCCACGACCAGCGGCGTATCGGCGGGGATCTCGCGGATGCGCTGTTCCAGCAGGCGCAACTGTTGCTGGCGATGCACCTCGCGCAGGCCCAGGTGCATGCAGATCGCATGCACTTCCTGGCCGGTGCCGGGCAAGCGCAGCACACAATGCAGCAGGCCACGGTTTTCGTGGCCGCTTTGCGAAATGTCGAGGTTGTCGTAGCGGATGATCTGGAATTTCGACAGCAGCGCATTGCCATGGTCGCCATGCGGGTAGATCGCGTTGCGACCGTAGGCGAATTGCGGCCAGATGCTGTCGGCGAGGAATTCGTACTGCGGCATGTTCGGCCAGTCACTGTAGTGCTGAGGATGGCGTTCGTGAGTGCCGTGGATTTCCTGCAGGAACACGATATCGGCGCCCACGCTGCGCACGGCTTCACGCAGCTCGGGCAGGATGAAGCGTCGATTCAATGCGGTGAAGCCCTTGTGGATATTGACCGTCAGCACCGTGAAGCGCGTGATGGCGACGCTGGGGGTAATGGGCACCCAGTCGGGAATCGCAGCCATGATTGCTCCTGTGAAAGAGTGGGGGCCTGGCCCCCGTTTAAGGCTGACTGCGATGTTTCGATGAAAGTTTCCACCTTCCTACGGACGGCACGCTCGAGACACGGCGGATCAGTGGCCAGTCATTACGCGGGTCGAGGGCTCGGCATACACCGGTCCCCGTCGGTCAAGGCGACCGCTCCAGGCGGTCAGCGCCAGGGCGACCAACACCACCAGGCCGCCGATCCATGCGGTATGGATCAACCCCATATGCGCCACAATCAGGCCTCCGGCCCACGCGCCCCCGGCGATTCCCAGGTTAAACGCGGCGATGTTCAAGCCCGAGGCCACATCCACCGCCTGCGGCGTGTGATGTTCGGCCTGGCGCACCACGTACACCTGCAGGCCCGGCACATTGCCGAATGCAACCGCGCCCCACACCAATACGGTGGCCAGCGCCAGCCATGGGTTGCTGGCGGTCAGGGTCAGGATGAGCAACACCGCCGCGAGCAGCGCAAAGATGATTTTCAACGCGCTGATGGGGCCGCGTTTATCCGCCAGTTTGCCGCCCCAGATATTCCCGGCAGCCACCGAGATGCCATACACCAGCAATACCAGGCTCACGGTGCCGGCGCTGAAGCCTGCGATGTCCTGGAGGATGGGGGCCAGGAAGGTAAACGCGATAAACGAACCGCCGTAGCCGATGGCGGTCATGGCATACACCAGCAGTAAGCGCGGCTGCTTGAGCACTTGCAGTTGTTGCAGCAGGGACGCGGGTTTGCTGTGGGCGATGGTGTTTGGCACGTAGATCAGGCTGCCGATAAACGCGATCACACCCAGCGCCGAGACGGCGAGGAAGGTTTCACGCCAGCCGAAGTGCTGGCCGATAAACGTGCCCAGCGGCACGCCGGTGACCAGCGCGACGGTCAAGCCGGTAAACATGATCGCGATCGCACTGGCGGCTTTTTCCTTCGGCACCAGGCTGGTGGCGATGGTCGAGCCAATCGAGAAAAACACCCCGTGTGCCAGGCCGGTGACGATCCGCGCCACTACCAGCGATTCATAGCTGGGTGCCTGCCAGGCCAGCAGGTTGCCGAGGGTGAACAGCACCATCAACGACAGCAGCAGTAACTTACGTGGCACCTTACCGGTGAGGGCGGTGAGCACCGGCGCGCCGATGGCCACGCCCAGGGCATAGAGGCTGACCAACAGGCCGGCGGACGGCAGGTCAACGCCGAGGTCGGCGCCGATTGTGGGTAACAGGCCAACGATGACGAACTCGGTCGTCCCGATGGCAAAAGCGCTGAGGGTCAGCGCGAGCAACGCAATAGGCATGGCTGCAACTCCGGTGGGTGTAAATCAGGAGCGCAGTGTCTGGGTTTGGCTTAGGCGGAAAAAGACAGCGATCGGCATTTGATATTTGCCCTGGGCGCAAAGGTGCCGAACGGGGGGGAACGATCAAGGCTCAAACCCGTCAGTTCCTTACAGACCCTGCAGATGGAGCCCGGTGTTTTGCTGAATCTAAAAACTGCATTACTGTTTGGCGCGCTGCTGTTCCTGGGCAATGGCGCGTTGCAAGCCGCAACACCGGCGCCTGCCGCCGCACCGGCCACCGTCGCAGCCCCGGCCAAGCCCGAGCTGTTGGTAGAAGGCGGCCTGCTGGGGGCCATCAGCACCAGCATTGACGACGTGCAGGACAAACTCGACCTCAATCAGAACCTCATTGACGCCTGGCGCTTGCGCGCCGACCGTGCGGCGGATGAAGTGGGGCGCCTGGTCGACCAGACCGCCGAACGTTCGCCGTGGAGCGTGGCAGGGGATTTCCTGTTGCTGTCCGGCGTGTGGGTGGGGGCCTTTGCGGTGTTGACGCTGCTGGGGCGCTTCATCGTGCTGCGCTTGAGTCGGCGGCGTTTCGTCGAGCGGCGCGCGCGTCTGCAAGCGGTGCTTGGGTATGTGCTGCCGTATACGATCCCGGCGCTGATCTGCCTGCCGCTGACCCTCTACGTCAGTCACTTCTTACCCACGTCAGTGGGGCGCGCGCTGGCGCTGTGTTTCGCCTACGCCACCAGCAGCGGCATCTTTTCCACCTCGATGCTGTTGTGCGTCATCGTCATGTTCAACCTCGGCCACAAGCGGCCGGCGGTGCAGATCATTCGCGACTACTGTCCCAAACCCCTGTTCCTGATCGGCTTTCTCGCCGCCCTCAGCGACGCGTTGATCAGCCCGCAAATCGCCCGCCAGCTCGGCGGCAATGTCACCAGCAGCATCGCGGTCTTTACCGGCCTGTTTGCAACGGTGATTTTCGGCGTGCTGGTGGTGCGTCTGCGTCGCCCGGTCGCGCATTTGATCCGCAACCGGCCGTTGGCCCAGCGCCTCAAGCACCCGGCGTTGCAGCAATCGCTGCGGGTGTTTTCCGGGCTGTGGTACTGGCCGATTCTGTTGATGGTGCTGGTCTCGGCAATCAACCTGATCGGCGCCGGCGACGACAACCAAAAGGCCCTGCGTTGCGCGCTGTTCACCACGATTCTGCTGATCGGCACGGTGTTCCTCAGTACGGTTTTACAGCACCTGTTCAAGTCCCGCAGCCAGGTGGCGATCCAGCGCAGCAGTGCCTACAAGGAGCGCTTTCTCAGCCTGTTACACGCGATCCTGCGTATTGCGATGGCCATCGCCTTTATCGAACTACTCGGGCGCATCTGGGGCGTGTCGCTGTTCGAATTTGCCCAGCGCAACGCGGTGGGTCGGGCGATCAGCGATTCGCTCAGCAGTATCGGTCTGATCCTGCTGATGACGTGGCTGTTCTGGGTGGTACTCGACACCGCCATCCAGGAGGCGCTCAAGCCACCGGTGAACAAACGCTCCAGCCGCCAGCCGAGCACACGGGTCAAAACCATCCTGCCGCTGCTGCGTAACGCAGTAAAAATTGTGCTGGTGGTGATTTGCGCGATCACCACGATGGCCAACCTCGGCATCAACGTTGCGCCGCTGCTGGCCGGTGCCGGCGTGGTCGGCCTGGCCATCGGCTTCGGCTCCCAGCAACTGGTGCAGGACGTCATCACCGGCCTGTTCATCATCATCGAAGATACGTTGTCCATCGGCGACTGGGTGGTGCTCGACTCCGGCCACGCCGGCACCGTCGAAGGCCTGACCATCCGCACCCTGCGCCTGCGCGACGGCAAGGGGTTCGTGCATTCGGTGCCGTTCGGGCAGATCAAGGCCGTCACCAACCAGTCGCGGCAATTTGCCTATGCGTTCTTCTCGGTGCAGTTCACCTATGACACCGATGTGGACAAAGCCGTGGAACTGATCCGCGAGACCGGGCAATCGATTAGCGATGACGTGTTCCTCAAGTACAACCTGCAAGGGCCGCTGGAAGTCTTTGGCGTGGACAAGATGGACCTCAATGGCGTGGTGCTCACGGCGCAATTCCGAACCGTGTCGGGCGGGCAATATGCCGTGAGTCGCGCGTTTAACCAGCGCCTGAAAAAGCGTGTGGATAACTGCGACGAGGTGCACTTCGCGCAAACTTATCCACAGCAGGTGCTGTTGCCCAAGCGCACGGCGCGGGTGGATGAACCTGATGAAGAGGTGCCGGCGTCGCTGGTGTTGACGGAGCAGCCGCGTACCCAGTAGCTCTGGGACGGCTGGTCGGGCCTCATCGCGGGCAAGCCCGGCTCCCACACTCGACCGAGTACAGGGTTGGAATACGGTCAAAATGTGGGAGCGGGCTTGCTCGCGAAGAGGCCCTCAAAGCCAACCCACTTCAATGCCTGATCAACTTCTCCTGAATCGCCCGCAGATCCTGCTCCAGCAGAATCTGCTGCTTGCCGCCCACCATCACCGCCGCCGGCACTCCGTCACGGTACACAATCCGATTGCCGCTCACCGCCGGCACCTTGCTCCCTGGCAGCAGCGTGCCCACCAGGTTCAGCGGATCAGCCCCGCACACGGCAATCAAACTGCCGTCATGCGGCCTGCGCCGTACTTCGCGCAACAACGGGATCGCTTCCGGCAGCGCAAACTGCTCGCCCGCCAACCCGCTGACAAACCGCCCGCCACGAATCTCGCCGCGTGCCTCCAGCCGATGGAAGGTGCGCAGTAGTTCGCGCCAGCTCGGCAGCCAATCCGCCTCGCGCTCCAGCAGCCGCCAGAACACCACGCCATAGCGGCGCAGCAAGGTCATCGCCACGTGCTCCAGCGTCTCAGTCGAGTGCGGCCCGGCGGCGCTGGGCGAGCGGCGCACCAAGGCCCAGCGCCCGGCGTCGTCCATGCCGCCGACAAACGCACCGCGCCCGCGCCGACTGCTGCGCGCCAGGCGCTTGCTGGCGGGGGTGGTCAGGGCGCGCAGGCCGGCGAAGCTGTCGGCATTCACCAGCCCCGCGCCCACCAGTTCTTGTAGTGCGATCTCCAGTTCGCTGCGCAGCAGATGGGCCTCGTGCACCAGCTCATCGAAAAACAGCGCGCCGTGCTCGCGCAGGGCCAAGTGGACTTTCTGCGCCTTGGGCGACAGCGTGGTGCTGTCGGTGAGTTCGGTCAGCCCGCTCCACAGCGGCACTTGGCTGCGGGGCAGCAGCACCACGGGCGTACTGCGCAGCGCAATCGCGCTGGTCTTGTTGCTCAAGCGCGTCCATACCAATTTGCCGCTGCGGCACAGCTCGTCGAGCCAGGTGGGGGTGTAATGCTTGAGTCGCGCGCTGAGCAAGTCACTGTCCCAGGCCGACGTGGCGGCGGCGTAGCCTTCGAACTGGCCGACAATCTGCGGCAGCATCGCGCTGCCCTGGCCGCGCGTGCCCTCTGACAAGTGCTGCCAATCGAACAGAAAACGCATGAAGTCCTGCAACGCCACCGGCTCGATTTCCCGACGCAGGCGCTTGACCGTGTAGCGATGAATACGTGCGAGCAGATGCCGCTCACACCATTGCTCATCACGGGCGCCCGGGCTGAAGCGGCCGCGCAGCACGTAGCCTTCCTGTTCCAGGCGCGCCAGTGCCTGAGTCACGTCTGCCACCGGCAGGGCCAGCGGCGCTGCAATCTCGATCAGGCTCAGCGGGCCAAACCCGCCAAGGCGTGCACGCAGCACTTCCGCCAGCGCATCCTCAACGGTCCAGGGTTCATCGAAGCCCGGCAGCAACGGCAAGTTGTTGGGATAAATCGCCTGCACACAACTCAAGCGCTCCACGGCTACCCAGAGGCCATTATTCAGTTGATAGGCGCGCCCGCCCTTGGCCAAGGCGTGCAGCCACTCGGCCCACTGCGGCGTGATCTCATCAATGGCGATGCACGCCAGGCTCATCAACGCCTCATGCATTTCGTCCAGCCCATTGGGTGCCGGCCACGCCTCCTCGCGCACGCCGGCGATGGCCTCGGCATCCAGCGCGCCGAGGTCGTCGGTGCTTTGCGGGTCGCTCCAGCGCCGGTTGAGCACCGCCTGGGTGCGGCGTTCTTCCAGCGGTGCGTCGTCGAGAAAGGTGTAGGGGCGCGCGCTGAGAATTTCGGCGGCCATGGGTGAGGGCGCCGGTAGGTCGCGGCTGATCAGGCGCACTTCGCCACGCTCCATGCGCCGCAACAGGATCAGCCAACCTTCGCTGTCCATGGCTTCGTGCAGGCAGTCGTCGAGGGTTTGTTCCACCAGAGGGTGTTCGGGTATCTCACGCTCGCCGGCGAGGTTTTCCAGGCAGGCGATCTGGTCGGGAAACACACTGGCAATCAGGTCTTCGCTCTTCATGCGCTGGATCTGCGGCGCTACCTTGCGCCCACCGGTATAACGCGGCAATGCCAGGGCCACACTGGCATTCCAGCGCCAGCGCACACCGAACAGCGGCGCATCCAGCACCGCCTGGGTCAGGATGTGCTCGGCGCTGTTGCTGTTCAGATAGCGCCACACCTCATCCAGCTCGAAACTGTGGCTGGTGGACAGCGACAGCACGATCGCATTCTCACTGGCCGCCGCCTGCAATTCGAAATTGAAGGTGCGGCAAAAACGCTTGCGCAGGGCCAGGCCCCAGGCGCGGTTGAGGCGGCTGCCGAAGGGCGTATGGATGATCAATTGGGTGCCGCCGGAGGCGTCGAAAAAACGCTCCATGATCAACGTGTCCTGGGACGGCAGGGCGCCAAGGGCCAGGCGCGCGCGTGCCAGGTAATCGAGGATTTGTTCGGCGCTGGCGCGGTTCAGGTCGAGGCTGCCAGTGAGCCAGTCGTGGGCGGGTTGCAGGTCGCCGGGTGTGGCGCTGAGCAGCGCGTCCAACTGCCCTTGAAAACGCGCCACGGCGGCCGACAATTCATTGCTGCGCCCCGGTGCTTCGCCGAGCCAGAACGGGATAGTCGGCGGTTGGCCATGGGCATCCTCGACGCGTACCTTGCCGGCCTCGACCCGCAAGATCCGGTAGGACGTATTACCGAGCTGGAAGATATCCCCGGCGATGCTTTCCACCGCGAAGTCTTCGTTGACGCTGCCGATATTCAGGCTCTGAGGTTCAAGCAACACGCTGTAGTCAGCGTTGTCCGGGATGGTGCCGCCGCTGGTCACGGCGGTCAGCCTGGCACCACGGCGGCCGCGCAGTGTGTGGGTCACGGCGTCGCGGTGCAGGTAGGCGCTGCGGATGCCCTGGCGGCCGTTATAGCCGTCGGCGAGCATCTGCAACAGCGCCTGGTAGTGGCGCGGGTCGAGTGTGCCGTAAGGCGCGGCGCGCTGGATCAGCGCCAGTAGCGCCTGCTCCGTCCATTCACGGGCGCTGACTTCGGCGATGATCTGTTGGGCGAGTACGTCCAACGGCGCGACCGGGATGTGCAAGGTATCCAGCTCGCCCCGGCGCACGCAGTCGAGCAGGGCGGCGCATTCGATCAGGTCATCGCGGGTGGTGGCGAACAGGCGCCCCTTGGGCGTGCCGCCGACCTGGTGGCCGGAGCGGCCGACGCGTTGCAAAAAACCGTTGATCGAGCCGGGCGAGCCGATCTGGCAGACGAGGTCGACGTCGCCAATATCAATCCCCAGTTCCAGCGACGCCGTGGCGATCAGCACTTGCAGCTCGCCGGCCTTGAGCCGTTGCTCGGCGTCTAGGCGCATTTCTTTGGCCAGGCTGCCATGGTGGGCGGCGACGGAGGTCTTGCCCAAACGCTCGCTCAAGTGCCGGGCCAGGCGTTCGGCCAGGCGCCGCGTGTTGACGAAGACCAGCGTGGTGCGGTGTTCGCGGGCCAACGCGGCGAGGCGATCGTAGACCAATTCCCACACGTCATTGGCCATCACCGCCGACAGCGGCACCGGCGGCACTTCAATATCCAGGTCGCGGGGGCGGGCGTGACCGATATCGACGACGGCGCATTCACGGCCAGTGCCGACCAAAAAGCGCGACACCGCCTCGATAGGCTTTTGCGTGGCCGACAGGCCGACACGGGTCAGCGGCTCGGCGCACAAGCCTTGCAGGCGTTCCAGGCTCAGGGCCAGGTGGCTGCCGCGTTTGCCGGCGGCGATGGCGTGGATTTCGTCGATGATTACCGTGCGTGTGCTGGCCAGCATCTGCCGGCCGGAGTCCGAGCCGAGCAGCACATAGAGCGATTCCGGGGTGGTGACCAGGATATGCGGCGGCCGCTTGCGCATCAGCGCGCGGTCTTTTTGCGGGGTGTCGCCGGTGCGTACGGCGGTGCGGATCGCAAGCGGCGGCAAGCCCATGGCCTGCAACTGCTCGGTGATACCGGTTAGCGGGTTTTGCAGGTTGATCTGGATATCGTTGGACAGCGCCTTGAGCGGCGATACATACACCACCAACGTCTCATCCGGCAGTTGCCCGCCGTTGGCCAGGCCTTGATGGACCAGGTCATCCAGCACAGCCAGGAACGCCGTCAGGGTTTTACCGGAGCCGGTGGGCGCGGCGATCAGTGTCGAGCGGCGCTGGCGGATCAGCGGCCAGGCCTGGGCCTGGGCGCGGGTCACCGAGGGGAACGTGCTGCGGAACCAGGCGCTGACGGCGGGGTGGAAACCGTCCAAGACCGTGTCCGTTGATTCGGGAAGGCTCATTCACAATTTATGCGGCCGGCCGGTGCAACTTGCAACCCCGCACTTTATAAGTGACGGTTGCGCTACAAACCCGCAAAATGCAACGATTCTGGCAAACACCCACGGTATGGCTCACAAGGCCGCCGACAATAACCATCGTTCCAAACAGACCGGGCCTGCACACTCTATGCGAATGCGCCTTATGTTACTGGGCGGCGGGAATGCCCTCGGGCAGGCGCTGATTCGCCTCGGTGCAGAGGAAGACATCGGTTTCCTCGCACCCAAACCGCCCCAAGACGGCTGGGATGCCGCGAGCCTCACCCAATTGCTCGACGACACCCGTCCCGATGCGTTGATTAACCTCGCCTACTATTTCGACTGGTTCCAGGCCGAAGCGGTCAGCGAAACCCGCTTGGCTGCCCAGGAGTTCGCGATCGAGCGCCTGGCTGAACTGTGCCAGCACCACAACATCACCTTGCTGCAACCGTCCAGCTACCGCGTGTTCGATGGCTCGCGTGCCACCGCCTACAGCGAAAAGGACGAGCCGGTGCCCTTGGGCCTGCGCGGCCAGGCGTTGTGGCGCATTGAGCAAAGCGTGCGCGCCACCTGCCCGCAACACGTGATGCTGCGTTTTGGCTGGCTGCTGGATGACAGCGTCGACGGCACCCTGGGGCGCTTCCTGGCCCGTGCCGAGAAACCGGATGAATTGCTGATGGCCGACGACCGACGCGGCAACCCGACGCCGGTGGATGATGCCGCCCGGGTGATCATCTCAGTGCTCAAGCAACTCGATTGCGCGGCGCCGCTGTGGGGCACGTATCACTACGCTGGCCATGAGGCGACCACGCCGTTGGCGCTGGGCCAGGCGATTCTCACCGAAGCGCGCAACTACCATCCGCTGGCGATCGAATCCCCTACCGCCCAGGCCCACGCGGCACGGCTGGATGCGGCCGATGAACCGCAACACGCGGTGCTGGCCTGCAAGAAAATCCTCCACACCTTTGGCATCAAGCCACGGGCGTGGCGGGCTGGGTTGCCGGCATTGCTGGACCGGTTCTACCGGCGTAGCTGACACCACACAAAACCAAATGTGGGAGCGGGCTTGTGTGGGAGCTGGCTTGCCTGCGATAGCATCGCCTCGGTGCAACTGATAGACCGAGGCGTCTGCATCGCGGGCAAGCCCGACTCCCACACAAGCCCGCTCCCACAGGGGTTATGCAGCGTTAGTTAAACCGGGATTAGAACTTGTAGCCGATACCCACCATGTAAACCATTGGATCAACGTCCACATTGACCTTGGCGCGCGTGCCTTGGCCCAGCGCGTTGTTGTCCACGGTGGCCTTGGTGCTGATGTCGATGTAGCGCGCCTGGGCGTTGATCATCCACTTGTCGTTGATCATGTAGTCGGCGCCGATCTGCGCGGCCCAGCCCCAGGAGTTTTCCGCCTTGAAGTTGCTGAAACCGGCTTGCTGGGCGTCACTGCTGACGTGCTCGTCGTAGATCCAGGTGTAGTTGATGCCGGCGCCCACGTACGGTTGGAATGCCGACTTGCTGTCCAGCGGGTAGTACACGACGCTCAGGGTCGGCGGCAGGTGTTTCAGGGTGCCGAGCTTGCCGTTCGCGGCGCCGAGCGCGGTGTTCTTGAGCTTCACGTCGTGCTCGAACGGCGTGGCTGCCAGCAGTTCGATACCCCAGTGGCTGGTGAACATGTAGGCGAAGTTCAAGCCCAGTTGAGTGTCGCTGCTCATGGTCGCCTTGCCGCCCAGGTTGGTGCCCGCCAATGGGCCCTGGTCAACCTTCACGCTGCTGCTGTCTGCTTTCGGGTTAACGGTGATTGCACCGGCGCGAATCAGAATATCGCCCGCTTCGTGAGCGTGGACGGCAGGGGCGGCGAGGGCGAGCGCGAAGAGGGACGCGCCGAGCAGGGACTTGTTCATGGGAGCTCCAAAAGGACGTTAAAAGTTGTACGTCCAATGGTAAAGATCGTTCCATTCGATCCTTTGACTCAGCTCAATGAAAGGGTAACCACGGCTCAAAAACCGTGGGATCTGTGCTGTTCTTGAGCCAGGCTCATTCCTGCAGCTCGTAGACGTAAATCTTCTCGGCATCCATTTGGTAGCCGGCATCCGCCAACTCACTGGATGACGGTTTGACCTGCATCGAGCCCTCGATCCAATACGGCTGGTACAGCTCGTCAAGCTTCACCCCGACTTCGCTTTTCACATGCACGATCTGGTTCGACGGCGGCGGCGGTACGTGGATGCACGCGCCGAAATACGGCACCAGCAAGAACTCGGTGGTGCGGCCTTCTTCGCTGACTTCCAGCGGCACGATATAACCCGGCAAGCGAATGTGCTGGCCGTCGAGGCTCTGCACCACCGGCGCGTTGGGCAGGTCCTGCTTGGCCGCAGGCGCCGCCTCGACCGACAATGCGTCGGCCATGTTCGACAGGTCGTGCAGCGGCTTCATGTTGGGAATTTCCGGCGGCGCGTCCGGCGGGATCATCTCCTGCCAGGACAGGTCCTTGGGCTGGTCGGCCGCCCACGCGGGCAGTGCCACCAGCAGCAACAGGGCAAACAGGGCACGGCGCATCGAAGCCTTCCTCATAAACGTATGGACAGGCCATCGGCCAGGGATTGTCGATAGGCGCGCCACGCGGGCACGCTGCCCATCAACAGCGCTGCCGCCAGGATACCGGCGAGCAATGTCCATTCATATTCGCTGGGCCAAGACATCGGCAGGTCCAGGCCATAGTTGGCCTGCAAATACCCGCGCGATGCGGCGATGCACACGTACAGCAGGCCTGTGCCTGCAACCACGCCGGACAGTGCCAGCGCGAAGGCTTCGAAGATCAGCAGTGTTGCGATGTGCCAAGGGCGTGCGCCGACCGAGCGCAGGATCGCCATCTCGCGGCGGCGCTCGTTGAGGCTGGTGAGGATCGCCGTGAGCATGCCGATCAGGCCGGTCAGCACCACGAACAGCGAGATCACGAACAGCGCTTTTTCGGCGGTGCCCATCATGCTCCACAACTCTTGCAGCGCCACGCCGGGCAGGATCGCCAGCATCGGCTCACCGCGGAATTCATTGATCTCGCGTTGCAGGGCGAAGGTGGAAATCTTGTTGTTCAAACCGAGCATGAACGCGGTGATCGCCTGCGGGGTCAGGTCCATATTGCGCGCCTGATCGGCGCTGATGCGGCCTTTGCCTTGGGCGGGTACGCCGTTGTGCCAGTCGATATGAATCGCTTCCATACCGCCGAGACTGATGTGCAGCGTGCGGTCTACCGGCGTGCCGGTGCGCTTGAGAATGCCGACCACGGTGAACGGTTTGTCATCGTGTTTGACCAGGCTGACCACTGCCACGCCGTGGGCCAGTACCAGCTTATCGCCGAGCTTGTAATGCAGGGCGTCGGCGACTTCAGCACCCAACACCACTTCGAACGGGTCGGTGGCGAAGGCGCGGCCGCTGGCCAGTTCGAGGTTCTGCTTGCGGCCGTACTGGTAGTGCTCGAAGTAGGATTCGTTGGTGCCCATCACCCGGTAGCCACGGTGCGAGTCGCCAAGGGAAATCGGGATTGCCCATTTCACTTGCGGGTTGGCGGCGAAGTGCTCGTAGCTGTCCCAACGGATGTTGTTGGTGGCGTTGCCGATGCGGAACACCGAGTACAGCAGCAGGTTGACCGAGCCGGAGCGGGCGCCGACGATCAGGTCGGTGCCGCTGATGGTGCTGGCGAAGCTGTTGCGCGCCTCAACGCGCACGCGCTCCACCGCCAGCAACAGACACACCGACAGGGCGATGGCGAAAGCGGTGAGGATCGCGGTAAAGCGGCGGTTAGCCAGGCTGGCCATGGCTAGACGAAACAAATACATCTCAAACCTCTGCGGGCGTGGCGGCGCGATTGAGTTCGGCCAGCGACAGGTTGCGGTCGAACAACGGCGCCAGGCTCTGGTCATGGCTGACAAACAACAGGCTGGCGCCCGCGTCGCGGCATTCGGCGAACAGCAGCCGGATGAATGCTTCGCGAGCGTCATAGTCCAGGGCCGAGGTGGGCTCGTCGGCAATCACCAGTTCCGGTTGGCCGATCAACGCACGGGCAGCGGCCACCCGTTGTTGCTGGCCGATGGACAGCGAGTCGGCGCGGCGCTCCAGCAGGCTTTTGTCGTTCAAACCCAGATGCGCGAGCAACGTGGCTGCGGCCTGATCGACGCTGCCGTGGCGCTGAATCGCCCGTTGCGCGCGCAGCTTGGAAAAGTGGCAAGGCAACTCGACGTTCTCGCGCACCGACAGGAACGGCAGCAGGTTGAACTGCTGGAAAATGTAGCCGGTGTGGTCGACGCGGAAGCGGTCGCGTGCGCCCGCCGACAGCTCGGTCAATTCCTGGCCGAGCAGGCGGATGCTGCCCTGGCTGGGTTTCTGCACGCCGCCCAGCAGGCCGAGCAGGGTGGTTTTGCCACTGCCGCTCGGGCCCTTGAGAAACAGAGTTTCCCCCGCTTCCAGGCGGAACGTGGGGATGTCCAGCAACTGTGGGTGGCCGGGCCAGTTGAAGCCCAGGTCAGACAGTTCGATTAACGCTTGGGTCATGGGAAATCAGGGTCGCCTGGTGGTAGGAAGTGGCGCCGATCCACTGTAGGAGCCGGCTTGCCAGCTCCCACAGTGATTGGGTTTTCAGATCAGAACTTCAGCGTAGCTGCCTGTGCCGTTGCTTCCACACCTTGCTGGCCGCTTGGGCCGATCAACTGCACGTTGATCTTCTGGGTGGCGGGGAAGGTCTTGAACACTTGGCTCAGGTCGAGATTGCTCAGGGCAGTCGGCGTGGCGCAGGTGAACTGGTAGTGGGCGTGGATTTCGCTGTGATCATGATGATGCTCGTGGGCGGCTGCGCCTTTGCCGTCGGTGGCGTGGTCATCATCGTCGTCGTCATGATCGGCTTCAGGTTTGTCACCGAACAACGGGCTGTTGAGTTCCAGGGTACTGATCACGCAACCGGCGGCTTTTGGCAGATTGAACAGGGCCAATGGGCTTTCCAGCTGTTTGCGGGTGGCGGCGACCTTGGCTTTATCGGCCGGGGAGGTGGCCTGGTGTTCAAAACCCACGAGGTTCATGGCTGGGCTGTCAAATTCCAGTTCAAGCGCCTGGCCGTCGAGTACCGCATTGAGGCGACCGACACCGTGCTCGTGGGTGCCGAGGCTGCCGTGCTCGTGATCATGGTCGTGCTCGTCAGCCGCGTGAGCAATGGCGAGTGGCAACAGGGCAAACGGCAAAGCGAGCAGCAGACGGCGCATGAGAAGGCTCCAGAACATGAAAGTTTTGTTATGTAATCTTATAACGATAAGCCGGGAGTTTGAACGCCCGCTTGGCGTTGCGCAAGTCGCGTGGGAGCATGCGGGTCGGAAAAGTGCGGGGAGTAAGGACGATGTTACGAATTCGTGGAATCGTCGGCGACTTGCCGGTGGACTTGACCGTGGAGCTCGACGACGACGATTGGGCACGGCTGGGCGCACAGTTGCAGGCGACCCCGGTACCCAGCGCGCCGGCAGATGCACCGGTCAAACACAGCGATGATCTGTGGCAGAGTGCCCAGGACCTGTTGCGCCAGGCCGGGCAACTCAATGGGCTGGAGTTACTCGACCAATTGGAAGGCTTGTCGGGTGATGCGGCGTCAGGCAAACGCCTGTTGGTGCGCCTGCGCCACAGTGCCAGCGTGAAAGTAGCCAGCGGCGGAGATACGCCGCTGTACAGCTGGGTCGGCAGTTAATACAGCGCGGCGAACAACTTGCGGCGGTACACGGTGACCAGCGGGTGGTCATTGCCGAGCAATTCGAATACTTGCAGCAAGGTCTTGTGCGGCAAGCCTTCGCTGTAGCTGCGATTGCGGATAAACAGCTTGAGCAGGCCTTCCAGCGCGGCGTCGTATTGCTGGCGAGCGAGTTGCTGAATGGCCAACTGATAGGCCGCTTCATCGTCCTGCGGGTTTTGCGCCAGGCGGCTTTTCAAGTCGGCGGCGTCTGGCAAATCGGCCGCCTGGCGCAGGAAGGTTATTTGCGCCTTGGCCCCGGCGAGGGCGGCTTTGTGGTCGTCGCTTTTCACGGCGTCGAGCACGGTTTGGGCTTCGCCCAACTCACCGCGTTCGGCCAGGCAGCGTGCATACAGGATCAGCGCGGCAGCGTTGGTGTTGTCTTCGCCCAGCAGCGCGACCAGTACCGCTTCGGCGTCGCTGATACGGCCTTCGGCAAACAGCGCCTGGGCCTGTTCCAGTGGGTCAGCGGCCGCCGGCGGTGGCATCTGCACATGCGGCTCCAGCATCGCCCTTACCGCCGACTCCGGCTGCGCCCCGGCAAACCCGTCCACTGGCTGGCCGTCCTTGAACAGCACCACGGTGGGCAGGCTTTGAATGCCAAAACGCGCGACGATATCCTGCTCGGCCTCGCAATCGATCTTGGCCAGCAGCAGCTCGCCCTGATAACTCTCGGCAATTTTCGCCAGCATGGGCATCAACGCCTTGCACGGCGCGCACCACTCGGCCCAGAAATCCACGAGTACGGGTTTTTCGAAGGAGTTCTGAATCACGGCCTGGTCGAAGTTAGCGGTGGTGACGTCGAAGATGTACGGCGTGGGCTCACTCATGGTGCGTCTCGAATAAAGCGGGAATGGGGCAACTATAAGGTGATGGAGTCCAGATCGCTATCGCGGGCAAGCCCGCTCCCACACTTGACCGCATTCCCTTGTGGGAGCGGGCTTGCCCGCGATGGTCTCAAGAGCGCCGCGAATGGTACAGGCTCACCTTGCGAAACTCCCAAGGCTCGGCCAGATCGGGCAGGGTCAGCGCGTCGAGGATTTCCAGGCGTTGATACGCCGGGTGCTGAAAGTCGCGTACCCGCGAATCTGCCACCAGTGCCTCGCGGCCACGGGTGAGGAACTGGTCGAGCAGCGGCAGGTTGGCGCGGTCGTAGAGCACGTCGGCGACCAGGATCAGGTCGAAGCGGTCGGCTTCGGCGAAAAAGTCTGCTGAATAACTCAGTTCCACTGCGTTGAGTTCGGCGTTCGCCCGGCAAGCGGCCAGCGCCAGCGGGTCCAAATCACACGCGACCACTTCCAGCGCACCCGCCTTGACGGCGGCGATCCCGGCCACGCCGGAACCGGCGCCAAAATCCAGCACACGCTTGCCGGCGACCCACTCAGGGTTTGCCGCCAGGTAGCGCGCCAATGCTAGGCCGCTGGCCCAGCAAAAACTCCAGTAGGGCGGTTCATGCAGGATGCGCCGGGTTTCTTCGGGGCTGAAGGCGCGGTCCATATTGTCCGCGTCGAGCAGCCACAACGAGAGTTCGGTGCCCGGCAGCGGGCAGGGCACCAATTGCGCGTCGCCGATCAGTTCGCTCAGCGCCCGTTGCAGGCCCAGCGGTGGCGTCATGGTGCCTTGACGAGTTGCAGGGGGCCGGTGGTCTGGGTGATGGCTTGGGTGATGCGCACGGCGGGCAGGTGCAGGATCAACTGGCCGGACTGGCTGGCACGACCGCGCAATTCAACCCGCGCACCGGCCGGAAAGGCGTCCGGGCTGAAGCGCAGGCGGAAGGCCACGGGCTTGCCGTTGCCGGTCAACACACTGCTGGCGAGCAGTTGTTGCGGGCGGTTGCGCTCGTCAATCACCAGCAGCGCCAGTTCGACTTCGGCGTTGGCCGGCACGCCATTGAGGGTGCCGTTGATTTCACGCTGATAAGCCGGCAGCGGGCCCAAGTCTTCAATGCCGGGGACTTTTTTCTCTTGGGCAGGCGTCGGTTGCGGTACCGACGGTTTCGGGGCTTCGCTGCTGCAGGCGACCAGGAAACTGAACAGGGTGAGTAAAACAAGTGGTCGTAACTGCATGTACGGCTCCAGAAAGGGCAAAATCCGTGGCTTAAAAAATATGAAACATAATAGTCAGCCTATATACCGTAAAGGCTATGGCTTGTCTTGCCATGGGGATGCGCTACCATGGCCCTCCCTTTTTTTGTTGCCTGCCACCATGCACTGTCCCTTCTGCGGTGCCAACGACACCAAGGTCATTGACTCACGTCTGGTCGCCGAGGGCGATCAAGTACGTCGCCGGCGCGAATGCCTGGCCTCTGGCTGCGGTGAACGTTTCACCACCTTCGAAACCGCCGAACTGGTGTTGCCACGTCTGATCAAGTCCGACGGCAGCCGCCAGCCTTTCGACGAAGACAAACTGCGCGCCGGTATGCAGCGCGCCCTGGAAAAACGCCCGGTGAGTGTCGAGCGGCTGGAGGCGGCGCTGGCGCATATCAAGCACAAGCTGCGTGCGACCGGCGAGCGCGAGGTTAAGAGCCTGGTGGTTGGAGAACTGGTGATGGGCGAGCTGCAAAAGCTCGACGAAGTCGCCTATATCCGTTTCGCTTCGGTGTATCGACGCTTCCAGGACCTCAATGAGTTCCGCGAAGAGATCGACCGCCTGGCCCGTGAGCCGGTAAAGAAATGACCGCACCTTCTGCAGAACAGGCCATCCTCGATGCCCATTACATGGCTCGCGCCCTCGAATTGGCGCGCAAGGGCGTGTACACCACCCATCCCAACCCGCGTGTGGGCTGCGTGATTGTGCGGGATGGGCAGATTGTCGGCGAAGGCTGGCATGAACGCACCGGCGAACCCCATGCCGAGCCGAATGCGTTGCGCGCCGCCGGTGACAAGGCGCGTGGCGCCACGGTGTACGTGACCCTTGAGCCATGCAGCCACCACGGGCGGACACCGCCTTGCGCCGATGCATTGGTGACTGCCGGTGTCGCGAGAGTGGTCGCCGGGATGCAGGACCCCAACCCGGAAGTGGCTGGGCGTGGCCTGCAGCGTTTGGCCCAGGCCGGTATCGAAACCCACAGCGGCGTGCTGGAAAGTGAAGCGCGCGCGCTCAACCCGGGCTTCCTCAAGCGCATGGAACACGGCCTGCCGTTCGTGCGGGTCAAACTGGCGATGAGTTTGGACGGCCGCACCGCGATGGCCAGTGGCGAAAGCCAATGGATCACCGGCCCTGCCGCCCGCGCCGCCGTACAGCGCCTGCGCGCCGAGGCCAGCGTGGTGTTGACCGGTGCCGATACGGTGCTGGCCGACGGCGCCCGCCTGACCGTACGTGCCGCCGAACTGGGCCTGGACGAAGCGACCACTGCACTGGCCATGTCCCGCCCGCCATTGCGCGTGTTGATCGACGGCCGCCTGCGCGTGCCGCTCAACGCGCCGTTCTTCAAGGCCGGCCCGGCGCTGGTCATCACCTGTGTTACGCCAGAGAACCAGTTCCCCCGTGGGCCCGAATGCCTGGTCGTGCCAGGCGTTGACGGTCAGGTGGACCTGCGCTCGGCGCTGGTCGCACTGGCGGCCAGAGGTGTCAACGAAGTGTTGGTAGAGGCCGGTCCAAGCCTGGCGGGTGCGTTTGCCCAGCAGGGGTTGGTCGACGAGTACGTGATATTCGTCGCTGGCAAGTTTCTTGGCTCCGCCGCTCGGCCTTTGCTGGACTGGCCGCTTGATAAACTCGCCGACGCCCCCCAACTCAAGATCACTGAAATGCGCGCTGTAGGCGATGACTGGCGAGTCACTGCCATCCCTCTTCCAGCAGCGAGCGTATAATTCTGACCGGGCGCTCAAGCGCCAGTCCCGTTTTCCAGGAGAAGGCCATGTTCACCGGCATTATCGAATCCATCGGCAGCATCCGCGCAATGACCCCCAAAGGCGGTGATGTGCGCTTGTTGGTTGAAACCGGCAAGCTCGATTTGGGCGACGTCAAGCTGGGCGACAGTATCGCCGTCAGCGGCGTGTGCCTGACCGTCATTGAGCTGCCGGGCAATGGCTTTGCCGCCGACGTCAGCCGGGAAACCCTGGACTGCACCGCGATGAACGACCTAAAAGCCGGCAGCCCGGTCAACCTGGAAAAAGCCCTGACCCCGACCACCCGCCTGGGTGGCCACCTGGTCAGCGGTCACGTCGACGGCGTCGGCGAAGTGGTGGCGCGCAGCGAAAACGCACGTGCCGTGGAATTCCGCATTCGTGCGCCGAAAGAGCTGGCCAAGTACATCGCCCACAAAGGCTCGATCACCGTCGACGGCACCAGCCTGACCGTGAACGCCGTCAATGGCGCCGAATTTGAGCTGACCATCATTCCCCACACCCTGAGCGAAACCATCATGGCGTCGTACCAGCCAGGTCGCCGGGTGAACCTGGAAGTTGACTTGCTTGCCCGTTACCTGGAGCGCCTGCTGATGGGCGATAAGGCCGCAGAGTCTGTCTCTCTACAAGGGCCGTCCGGGAACATCACTGAAAGCTTTCTGGCCGCTAATGGCTACCTGAAATCCTGACCAAGGGGGTGCCGCGTGGCGCTCAATAGCATCGAAGAACTGGTTGAAGACATCCGCCAAGGCAAGATGGTCATCCTGATGGATGACGAAGATCGCGAAAACGAAGGCGACATCATCATGGCCGCCGAGGCCTGCAAGGCTGAGCACATCAACTTCATGGCCAAGCACGCCCGTGGGCTGATCTGCATGCCCATGAGCCGCGAGCGCTGCGAGTTGCTCAAGCTGCCATTGATGGCGCCGCGCAACGGTTCGGGTTTCGGCACCAAGTTCACCGTGTCCATTGAAGCGACCACCGGCGTCACCACCGGTATTTCTGCCGCCGACCGTGCACGCACGGTGCAAGCCGCCGCCGCGAAAGACGCCAAGGCCGAAGACATCGTCAGCCCGGGCCACATCTTCCCGCTGATGGCCCAGCCGGGCGGCACCCTCGCTCGCGCCGGCCACACCGAAGCCGCCTGCGATTTGGCGCGCATGGCCGGTTTCGAGCCGAGCGGCGTGATCTGCGAAGTGATGAACGACGACGGCACCATGGCCCGTCGCACTGAACTCGAAGCCTTTGCCGCCGAACACAACCTCAAGATCGGCACCATTGCCGACCTGATTCACTACCGCATGATCCACGAACGTACCGTTCAGCGGATTGCCGAGCAGCCGCTGGACAGCGAACTGGGCCAATTCAATTTGGTGACCTACCGTGATTCAGTGGAAGGCGACGTGCACATGGCCCTGACCCTGGGCACCATTTGCGCCGACGAACCGACCCTGGTGCGCGTGCACAACATGGACCCGCTGCGCGACCTGCTGATGGTCAAGCAGCCCGGCCGCTGGAGCCTGCGCGCTGCCATGGCCGCAGTTTCCCAGGCAGGCAGCGGTGTGGTGTTGCTGTTGGGCAACCCGGTGGATGGCGACGTGTTGCTCGCGCATATTCGTGAAACCGCCGAGAACACTCAGGTCAAAACGCCGACTACCTACAGCATCGTCGGTGCCGGTTCGCAGATCCTGCGCGACCTGGGTGTACGTAAAATGCGCTTGATGAGTGCACCGATGAAATTTAATGCGATATCCGGTTTCGACCTGGAAGTTGTAGAATACGTGCCCTCCGAATAACGGCTGGCTATTTTTGCCCCGTGTTCGCGGTTAAATCATCACTGAGGGACGCACTTTTCGCGTCCCGGCTCTTTAAGAGATTTGTCGAATGACCCTGAAGACCATCGAAGGTACCTTCATCGCCCCCAAAGGCCGCTATGCCCTGGTGGTTGGCCGCTTCAACAGCTTCGTGGTTGAAAGCCTGGTAAGCGGTGCCGTTGACGCCCTGGTTCGCCACGGTGTGAGCGAGAGCGATATCACCCTCATCCGCGCCCCTGGCGCCTTCGAAATTCCTCTGGTTGCGCAAAAAGTTGCACAGCAGGGTGAATACGCGGCGATCATCGCCCTGGGCGCGGTCATTCGTGGCGGTACCCCGCATTTCGAATACGTGGCTGGCGAATGCACCAAGGGCCTGGCCCAGGTGTCCATGGAGTTCGGCGTGCCAGTCGCTTTCGGCGTACTGACCGTAGATTCCATCGAGCAAGCCATCGAGCGTTCCGGCACCAAGGCCGGTAACAAAGGCGCTGAAGCAGCCCTGTCCGCGCTGGAAATGGTCAGCCTGCTGTCGCAGTTGGAGGCCAAGTGATTTCTGACGAGAGCGATCAGTTCAACCCTCAGGACCCACGCCCTGCGGATGCCGGCAAGCCATCCAAAAGCGAGAAGCGTCGTAAAGCGCGTCAACTCGCCACCCAGGCGCTGTACCAGCGTCTGCTGGCGGGCGCTTCGCTGAACGAAATCGAAGCGCAGTTTCGCGTCGATAACGACTTCACGTTTGCCGATCAGAGCTACTTCCACGACATCCTGCACGGTGTGCATGCCAACCTGACCGAGATCGACACGGCACTGGCGCCATGCCTGGACCTGACCATCGAAGAACTGGACCCGGTTGAACTGTGCGTGATGCGCCTGTCTACCTGGGAGCTGCTCAAGCGCGTCGACGTGCCATACCGCGTGGTCATCAACGAAGGTATCGAACTGGCGAAAGTCTACGGTTCGACCGACGGCCACAAGTTCGTCAACGGCGTGCTCGACAAGCTGGCCCCGCGCCTGCGCGAAGCCGAAGTGAAGGAACACAAGCGCTAAGTCGCGCTTGAGTTCCTGTGCCTTGCCTTACCAATGCGTTCCTGTTTTGGTGAGTGGCTGTTGCTGCCAGACAAGGCGCCGCGACGACTCATAGCGTGCTATGGGGAGGAGCGGCAACGCAGTATGGCGGCAACAGACGCCGCCAAAAAGGAACCGCAGTGGTGAGGCAGGGCACATTGATGGGTGAGTTCGAGCTGATCCGCAAGTACTTCGCCGCCGCGCCGTGTGCGCAAGGCGGCGAAGGCATTGCCCTGGGGATCGGCGACGACTGCGCCTTGCTGGCGCTCCCCGCCGGGGAGCAGCTGGCAATCTCCACCGATACCTTAGTGGCCGGCGTGCACTTTGCCGACCCGTGTGACCCGTTCCTGCTCGGCCAGCGCTCGCTGGCCGTGGCAGTGAGCGACCTGGCCGCCATGGGCGCCCATCCCCTCGCGTTGACCCTTGCCCTTACCACCCCGACGGTTGATGCCGATTGGCTGCAACGCTATGCCCAGGGTTTGAATGCCATGGCGCAAAGCTGCGGTGTGGGCCTGGTGGGCGGCGATACCACGCGCGGGCCGCTGAGCCTGACCCTGACGGTGTTTGGCCGAGTACCGGCCGGGCAGGCATTGACGCGCAGCGGTGCACAGCCGGGTGACCTGCTGTGTGTGGGCGGTGAACTTGGCAATGCCGCCGGCGCATTGCCGTTGGTGTTGGGGCAACGCACGGCTGACGCCGCCATCGCTGAGCCCTTGCTCGCCCATTACTGGTCGCCGCAACCGCAGTTGGCGCTGGGCCTGGCGCTACGGGGCAAGGCGACATCGGCCATGGATATTTCCGACGGGTTGTTGGCCGATTGCGGGCATATCGCCAAGGCTTCGGCTGTCAGCCTGCTGGTTGAGCGTCAGAAGTTGCCGCTGTCCAAGGCGTTGTTGGCGTTTGTCGGTGATGATGAAGCCCGTGTCGCCGCGTTGAGCGGGGGCGACGACTATGTGTTGGCCTTCACCTTGCCGCGCGCCGAGTTGGCGCCCTTGTTGGCGAACGGGTGGCCGATCCATGTGATCGGCCGGGTCGAGGCAGGGCAGGGCGTAACGCTGCTCGACGCCACCGGGCAAGACATCACTCCGGCCGTGCGCGGTTATCAACATTTTCACGAGACGCTGTAAGCCTGCGAGCATGCGCTACCCTCTATACGGTTATCACGGTGTAGGAGGTTGTCACCATGGTTGTGCGCCGTTGGCTGCTGATCATGATGTGTGCCTCGTCGCTGGTGCTGGCAGATGAAGCGCCCGTCCCTGGCAAGGTCATGCTGGCCAGTGAGGAATGGAACAACTACACCAACAAAGATGGCAGTGGTCTGGCCTGGGATGTATTGCGTCAGGTCTTCGAACCGGCCGACATCACCCTGCAAACCCGCACCGTGCCCTATACCCGCTCGGTCGGGCTGGCCCAGCGCGGTGAGGTGGACGGCTGGGTCGGCGCCTATCGCGATGAAGCCCGCGGCGTGCTGTACCCGCACTGGCACTTCGACGCCGACCACCTCTACGCACTCGGGCTGGCAACTGCGCCGACGCCGAGCCTCGCCACCCTGGGCAACTACCGCTTGGCGTGGGTGCGCGGCTATCGGTATGAGGCGTACTTGCCGAACCTGCACCACTTCAACCAGATCGAGCGCCGTGACGGCATCCTGCCGATGCTGCAACACGCTCGTGTCGACTACTACATCGACTCCCTTACCGAAGCCAAACACGTGCTGAGTCAGTCGGATGAACCGTCGCAATTCAAACTCACTCATATCGCCGAGCTGCCGCTCTATGTAGGCTTTGCCGACACTGAGCGCGGGCGGGCCTTGATGGCCGTCTATGACCGGCGCATGGCGGCCCTGGTCAAAAATGGCGAGCTGAAGCCGATTTTCGAGCGCTGGAAGCAGCCGTATCCATTCTGACCTGCATAGAACCAGGACGAAGGCCAATCGAACCTATTGATCTTTATCAGCGATAATTCAGCTTAAGCGTCTGTAGGAACCTGCTGTTACAATGACGCCCTCTGTGAAATCTGAAATCAGGAGCACACGGTGCCCGTCGTTTTCGTCGCTGCTTCCAAGCTGCCTACCCCTTTTGCCACGTTCACCATGAATGGCTTTCTCGAAGAGGCCAACGGGCGCGAGCACGTTGTGCTCAGCCTGGGTGACATCGCCGACGGCGCGCCGGTGCTTGGCCGCGTGCACTCCGAGTGCCTGACCGGCGACGCGCTGTTCAGCCAGCGCTGCGACTGCGGATCGCAACTGGAAGCGGCCATGCGGGCCATTGCCCGTGAAGGCCGTGGCGTATTGCTGTACTTGCGTCAGGAAGGCCGTGGCATTGGCCTGATGAACAAGATCCGGGCTTACGAGCTGCAGGACGGCGGTGCCGATACTGTCGAAGCCAACGAGCGCCTGGGCTTCGCCGCCGACCAGCGTGACTACGGCATCTGCCTGCCGATGCTGGAACATTTGGGAGTGAAATCCCTGCGCCTGATGACCAACAACCCGCGAAAGGTCAACGCCTTGACCGAGATGGGCATCACCGTGGCCGAGCGTGTGCCGCTGCACACCGGGCAAAACCCGCATAACAAACTCTACCTGGCCACCAAAGCCAGCAAGCTCGACCACATGATGGGTAACGAGCATCAAGGCGAGGTCGACCGCGCGTGACCCGTGGCCAGGTAAAACGCCGACTGTCCTTCAACTGGTGGCAGTACCTGGCCCTGGCATTGCTCCCGTTGTTCGTCATCAATCTGGTGTTTGGTCAGGCCGAGTCGCTGCTTCCCGTGCTGGCCATGCCGTTCTTCATTGCCGGCGTGGCCTCAATGTTTTTGAGCCTGCGCTATTTTCATGGCTATAAACACGCGCTGATTGCCACTTCCAAAGCCCTCGACACACCCGAAGAACCGGCTGCCTGGATCGCCCTCGCGGCACGTCGGCGCACGGCGTTGCTGGTGGCTGCCCTGCCAGCCTGGATCGGTGCGTTGGCGGTGTTTGTCGGCCTGGAAGCAGTGCCGCTGTGCTTGCTGGCGCTGTCGACGCTGGTGCTGTTTTACCTCTATCGCATTCCGCGTCAGCTGGGATGAGGCGTTACTGGCTGACGGTCCTGCTGCTGGTCTTCAGTGCCCAGGCATTGGCAGTCGAACGCGTTGTCAGCCTGGCGCCGTCGCTCTCTGAAATTGTGCTTGAACTGGGCGCTGCTGACTTGCTGGTTGGCGTGCTCGACGGCGGCGAGCGGCCGGCGGCGTTGGCGAACGTGCCGTCGGTGGGGCATTACGGGCAACTGAACATGGAGCGCCTGCTCAGCCTAAAGCCCGACCTGATCCTGCTCTGGCCCGGCAGTGTCGGCCCGGCTCAGCGTGAGCAATTGCAGCGCCTGAAGATCCCGGTGTATGTCGCCGAACCCCATAGCCTTGAACAACTGACGTCCCAAATCCAAGCCATCGCTCAACAAGTGGGCCGTGAAGAGGCCGGTCGACAACTGGCTGCGCAGTTACGCCAGCGCCTGACCGAACTGCGCCAACGCTATCACCGGGCCGAACCCTTGCGGGTGTTTTACCAAGTGTGGAACCAGCCGCTGTACACCGTGGGCGGTGGGCAAATCATCAGCGATGCGCTGAGTGTGTGCGGCGCGCGTAATGTATTCGATGACCTGAAGCTGCCCGCGCCGCAGGTCAGTATTGAGTCTGTGTTGCAGCGTAATCCCGAGGTAATTGTGGCCGGGGATCAGCCGCAACTGGACGCCTGGAAAGCCTGGCCGCAGATTGACGCCGTGGGGCAGGGGCGATTGCTGTTGGTGCCGGACAAAGGCCTGGAGCGGCCCAGCGGGCAAATGTTGGAGGCGGTGGCCAGGCTCTGCCAGGTGATCGCAGCCAGTGCCGATCAGATGTCCGGCGCCCAGCTCACCCCGACCATAAACGCCCGACCTTCTTCCCGATAGCCATACTGTTGGCCTTGATACTGATACAGCTCCCGGTTGTAGCCTTTGTCCAGCACGTTATCGAGCTTCATGCTCAGCGTGATTTCACGGTTCACGGCCCAACTGGCGCGTAGCCCGAGCACCCCATAACCACCCAACCGATGCTGGTTCTTCGGATCGTCGTAGCTGCTGCTTACCGCTTGCCAGCTGGCGCCGACGCCGAACTGATCGAATTGGCGATCCACGTCCAGGCTCAGGGTGCGCCTGGCACGACGCGCCAATGTGCGGCCGGAATCTCGGTCGCGCGGGTCTATCATTGCCAGCCCGAGGCTACCTTGCCAGCCGAACAACTCTTGCTTGAGCGCGGCTTCAACGCCATTGATGCGTGCCGAACTGACGTTTTGCGGGCCGCCACTGGCGAACACAATCGCATCTTGGATATCCGTGCGGTATAGCGAGGCTTCCAGACGGCTGGTGTCGCTGAGCTGGCTACGCCACTGCACTTCGTAGCTTTTGGAGGTTTCGGGTTTCAAATTCGGGTTGCTGTTTTTAAAGCCAAACTCGTCCGGGTAGTACAGGTCATTGAACGTCGGAGCCCGGAAGCCCTCGCTGTAACTCAGTAACAGATCGTTATCCGGGTTTACCGGCAGGGTTAAGGTGCCGCTCCAACTGTTGTGACCGCCGAACTGTTGGTTCTGGTCGCGACGCAGGCCCAGTTCCGTGGAGAAGTACTGGGTTTGAAAGCGGTGCTGGATAAACGCAGCACGGTTCCAGCGGCTGTCTTCGGCCAGCGCGGTGCTGCTGTTGACCCGGTCTTCGTACCAGTCGGCGCCCAGGATCAGACTGTTCTGTTCATTGAGGGTTAAGTCGTTCTGCCAGTTCAGCGAGTCGCGGTAGGTGTTGAACACACTGCGTTCGTCGCTAAGTTTATCCTGGGTCTCTTCACGATTTTCGCTGTGGCCCAGTTCTACGCGAGACTTCCAAATGTCGTTGATACGCGCATCGACATAGCTGCTGACGCTACTTACGGTGAAGTGGGTGTAGGGCTGCTGTTGGAAAGCTTGATAGGTGACCGAGTCAAAGCGACCGTAAGGGTTATCGAATTCGCTCTTGCCATGGTTGTCCAGCACGTTTATGCCGGCGTCGAGATCATCGGTGAAGGCATGGTTCAGGCTGAAACTGATGGCTTGGTTGCGGTAGGCGTCATCGTCGCCATCGCTGGGGTAGGAGGTCCGTGTGCGATTGAACCCGGCGGTGTCTTCCAAGCTGGCGCTGAGGTCGAATCGGGTTTGTGGGTCGCCCCCGGACAATCCCACGCTGCGCTCCCACGTCTGGTTGCTGCCAAAGCCCACATGCATGCGCGGTTGCAGGCCGGGCTCGGTGTAACGCCGAGTGAAGATCTGGATCACTCCACCAATGGCATCGCTGCCGTAGATCACCGAACGTGAACCTCGTAACACTTCTACTCGCTCGATTTGGTCGATGTTGAGGTATTGCAAGTTGCTGGTGCCGGTGGTGGAACTGCTGATGCGCTGGCCATCTACCAGAACCAGGCTTTGGGCGGTGGACGTGCCGCGAATATAAATATTGGTCGCGCTGCCACGGCCACCGCTCTGAGCCACCTGCACGCCGGGTACGCGGTTCAGCAAGTCGCTTAGGGTGGTGGGTTGCAGGCGGTCGATGTCATCGCGGGTGAACACGGTGTTGGCGGCGCTGCTGTCGTTGCGTGCCTGGACCTGGCGGTTGGCGCTGATCACTACGTTGGGGAGTTTCAGGGCGTCGTCGCGCTCAAAGGGTTCGGCGAGCAGGTCAGTGGCCGGGAGCAGCAGCAAGGGCAGGGCAAAGCGAAGGCGGGTCATGGGCTGTCCCTAGCGTTCATCAGCAATACAAAACCAATGTGGGAGCTGGCTTGCCTGCGATGACGGCGGCACATTCAACTTCAATGTGTCCGATAGACCGCTATCGCAGGCAAGCCCGCTCCCACATGTTGAACCGGTTTCTACCGGGAGGTCGGTTTACAGGCCGAGCAGTGCCATGCGCTCGCGCACCGACGCTTCAATACCGGCTTCGTCCAGCCCGCATTCGGCGAGCATCTGCGCCGGCTTGGCATGTTCGACATACACGTCCGGCAAGCCCAGGTGCAGCACCGACTTGAGGATATTCTCCCGCGCCAGGAACTCACTGACCGCTGCACCGGCGCCGCCCATGATGGCGTTTTCTTCGACCGTCACCAGCAGCTCATGGCCCGCGGCGATTTCGCGGACGAGGGCTTCATCCAGCGGTTTGACGAAGCGCATGTCGACCACGGTGGCGTCGATCTTCTCGGCGACTTTGAGGGCTTCGGCCAGTTGCACGCCAAACACCAGGAACGCGGCTTTGCTGCCCTGGCGGCGAACAATGCCTTTACCGATTTCAATCGGCTCAAGGTCTTTTTCGATCATGGCATTCGGGCCATTGCCGCGTGGGTAACGCACGGCGGCCGGGCCGTTGTACAGGTGGCCGGTGCTGAGCATCTTGCGCAGTTCGTTCTCGTCGCTCGGCGTCATCACCAGCATGCCGGGAATGCAGCGCAAGTAGGACAAGTCAAAACTGCCGGCGTGGGTGGGGCCGTCTTCGCCGACTAAACCTGCGCGGTCGATGGCGAACAGCACGTCGAGGTTCTGCACCGCCACGTCATGAACCAGCTGGTCATACCCGCGTTGCAGGAACGTTGAGTAGATCGCCACCACCGGTTTCGCGCCTTCACAGGCCATACCGGCCGCGAAAGTAACGGCGTGCTGCTCGGCAATCGCCACGTCGAAATAGCGCAGCGGGAAACGCTCGCTGAACGCCACCAGGTCGGAGCCTTCCTTCATCGCCGGGGTAATGCCCACCAGGCGCGGGTCGGCAGCGGCCATGTCGCACAGCCATTCGCCAAATACGCCGGAATACTTCGGCCCGCTGGCCTTTTTCGGCGCGGCGGCGGGAGCGTCCAGAGGTTCGAGCTTGGTGATGGCGTGGTAACCAATTGGGTCGACTTCCGCCGGGGCGAAGCCTTTGCCTTTTTTGGTGACGATGTGCAGGAACTGCGGGCCCTTGAGGTCACGCATGTTGCGCAGTGTGGCGATCAGGGTCGGCAGGTCATGACCGTCGATCGGGCCAATGTAGTTCCAGCCCAACTCTTCGAACAGGGTGCCAGGCACTAGCATGCCCTTGGCATATTCTTCGGTACGCCGGGCAATTTCCCACGCGCCGGGCAGGCGCGAGAGCACCTTCTTGCTGCCTTCGCGCATGCTGGCGTAGGTGCGGCTGGAGAGGATCTTTGCCAGATAGTTGGACAGGCCACCGACGTTGCGCGAGATCGACATGTCGTTGTCGTTAAGGATCACCAGCATGTTGGCGTTCACTTCCGGCGCATGGTTCAGCGCTTCGAAGGCCATGCCGGCGGTCAGTGCGCCATCACCAATCACGGCAATCGCCTTGCGGTCGCTGCCTTGCAGGCGGGCGGCAATCGCCATGCCCAGCGCTGCACTGATGGAGGTGCTGGAGTGGCCGACGCCAAAGGTGTCGTACTCGCTTTCGGCGCGGCGCGGGAAGGCGGCCAGGCCGTCCTTCTGACGCAGGGTGCCCATGCGCTCGCGACGGCCAGTGAGGATTTTATGCGGATACGCCTGATGGCCCACGTCCCACACCAGCCGGTCGTCCGGGGTGTCGAACACGTAATGCAAGGCGATGGTCAGCTCGATAACGCCCAGCCCTGCACCGAAATGCCCACCGGTCTGACCGACCGTGTAGAGCAATTCCAGGCGCAACTCATCGGCCAGGGTTTCCAGCTCGGCTTCACCAAGTCGACGCAGGCCGTCCGGCGTGGCAGCACGGTCGAGCAGGGGCGTGGACGGGCGCTTGCGGGGAATCTCTTGGAACGTCGTGGGCATCAGGCGAATCGTTATAGGTATAGAAGAGGCGGCAGTTTACCTCAAGCCGTGCAAACTGCCCACGCAGAGCGCCAAACTTGGCTGATATGCGGCGCTAATAGCCCGCGTTATCAGTGGCGGCGTTCGACGATATACCGCGCCAGGTCGCGCAACGGCTCGGCCGCCGCGTCGAAAGGTCGCAGGGCATCCAGGGCCTGGTCACGCAGTTCCAGGGCATACGCCTTGGCTGCTTCGAGGCCGAGCAGGGCCGGATACGTCGGTTTATCGCGTGCGGCATCCGCACCCTGGCGCTTGCCGAGGGTCGCGGTGTCACTTTCAACGTCGAGAATGTCGTCCTGCACCTGGAATGCCAGGCCGATGGCCCGCGAATAGGTCTGCAGGGCGGCCAGTTGCGCAGCGTCTGCACGGCCACTGGCCAAGGCGCCGAGGTGCACGGCAGCTTCGATCAGCGCGCCGGTCTTGTGGCGGTGCATGTGTTCAAGGGCTTTCTGGTCCAGCTTGAGGCTGACCGAACCCATGTCGATCGCTTGCCCGCCGACCATGCCGGCGGGGCCTGCGGCCACCGCAAGTGCCGTGACCATGCGCAGGCTGATCTCGGCTTTCACGCTATTCAGGTGCGGGTCCAGCAATGCGCTGAACGCCAGGCTCTGCAAGCCGTCACCGGCGAGGATCGCATAGGCTTCGTCAAAGGCTTTGTGGGTGGTCGGCTGGCCGCGACGCAAATCATCGTCGTCCATTGCCGGCAAATCGTCATGCACCAGGGAGTAGGCGTGAATCAGCTCGACCGCACACGCCGCGCCATTGGCCTGCTCGGCAGGCGCGCCGAGGGCTTCACACGCGGCATACGCCAGCAACGGGCGCACGCGCTTGCCGCCATTCATCACGCTGTAGCGCATGGCAGCATAAAGGCGGTTCATTTCCGGGCTTGGCGCAACAAACAAGGGCTCGAGCGCCGCATTCACCCGGGCTTGGCTACTGGCCTGATACGCGTCGATCATTCCGGCTGTTCCGCATCGAAAGGTTCTTCGGCCAACTCCCCGTCACGTTCCAGCAGCACCTGGACCTTCTGCTCCGCCTGCGCCAAGGCGCTCTGGCAGTCGCGGGTCAGGCCGATACCTTGCTCAAACGCCGTCAGCGAGTCCTCCAGCGACAACTCGCCGTTCTCCAGACGCTCGACCAGGGTTTGCAGGTCGGCGAGGGATTGTTCGAAATCGAGTGCAACTTTTTTGCGGGCCATGGCGGCTATTCCGGTAGACGGTAAACCGGCGCGACACTAGCAGACATGGGGATTCTGGGCAAATGAGCAGGGCGCTTCAGTCGTCTCGGCCATTGATTTGATAACGCGTACTACGGCCTCCGCCGGGCAAGCGGACCAGGCAATTTTTTTCCAGCAGATCAGCCAGATGGCGGGTTGCAGTAGCCTTGGACACCTTCGCCACGGCCTGGTACTGCGCGGCGCCGATGTCGTGTTCGAAGCCCTTTTCACCGCCGTCGAGCAGGCGGTTGAGTACCTTGATCTGTTCGGTGGACAACGAGAGGTCGCGGTGCTGCTGCCAGAACCGGGTCTTGCCCAGGACGCGTTCTATTCGCGCCATCGCCTGCTGCAGGCTGCGCAACAGGGTTTTCAAAAACCACGCCAGCCAATCAGTGATATCCAGTGTGGCCTTCTGGCTGGATTCCAGCGCGCGGTAGTAACCGGCGCGGTCCTCGAGAATGCTGGCTGACATGGCATAAAAACGGATGGCCTGATGGTCGCCCTGGGCCAATGCCAAATCAGTGATTGCGCGGGTCAGGCGACCATTGCCGTCATCGAACGGATGCAGCGTGACAAACCAGAAGTGCGCGACGCCAGCGCGGATCAGCGGGTCCAGCTCTGGCTGGTTGCGGCTGGTTTCGAACCATTCGAGAAAATCACCCAGCCCTTGCTCCAGGCCTCGGCGCGGTGGCGCCTCGAAATGGACCGTTGGCCGATCAAGTCGCCCCGACACCACCTGCATGGGCTCATCTCCCCTCAGTGCGCCGACATTGAGCGCGCGTGGGGCAACGCCAGCTTCCGGGGTGGGGAACACCCAGTGATGCCAATTCAATAAGCGCGTAAGAGTGAACGGCTGCGCGAATTGCTCGGTGGCGTCCATCATCAGTTCGGCGAGGCCTTCACTGCGTCGACTCACCTGGCCGTCCTGCATCGCCTCCAGGCCCAAGCGCCGCGCCAGAGAGGAACGCACGGAGCCGACATTCAGCTGCTCGCCCTCGATTGCCGAGGAGGTCAGAATATTTTGCAGCAACGCATCCAGCTCATTCTGCGCACTGACTGTCTGGCTGACGGAGCCAAGCATGCCCAGCAGCTTGCCTTGGGCTTGCCCGCACTCGCGCAGCAAGACCGCCAGCTGTCCGGGCTGCCAATGAAAGTGGGGCCAATCGGTGTGTTGCCAGATCCAGTACGGATGATCCATGGGGCATGCCTGGGTGCGTGAGCCGAATAAAAACGTTATTCGGCTCATTTTGTGAGCCGATTGTGCGTCCTATTCGGCTCATCGGCCACCAGACACCGAGCCAGAAGGCGTCGTCGTCCGGGAAAGTCAGTCACTGTCAGCGGTTAAATAACACTGCCCCTGCGCGTCCTTAAGCTGTGCTTCAAACGCGATCAACCCCGCCTGCATCTGCTGCAACCCGGCAATCTGCGCGGCCAGTTCGTGCTTCTTGCTGGTGATGGCCTGGTCTGCGCGCTCCCAAGGCAACGCATCAGCCTCGTGCCCGTGCAAAATCTCCTGCAACTCCTTGAGCTTGAAACCCAACTGCTGGGCGCACTTGATCAACGCCAACAGCTCGACATTTTGCGCTGAATAGACCCGATAACGTCCCTCCCGCTGCGGTGCTGGCAACAGGCCAATCGCCTCATAGTGACGAATCGCCTTGATGGTCGTGCCCGATAACTGCGCGGCTTTGCCGATGTACATGAAAATTCCCTTTTCCCATTAATCCGCCAGCCTGTGTCAGCCACTTTGCCCGTTGCGCTGGCGTAGATCCCAGCACCGGCCCGAACAGCAACGTCTTGATCGGCTGGATGCCGCAAAACGCCAGGGTTGCGCTGCGCAGCTGATGAATGCCCGGCATGCGGTAGAACCAGCGGTAATACCACGGCGGCGTGTCCAGGGTCACCAACAAGTGCGCGGTTCGGCCGAGCAGCAGCTTGTCAGGAAACAACTTGCCTTCGCGGTATTTAAAGGCAAAGCCGGGTAGGAAAATACGGTCGATAAACCCCTTCAACAACGCCGGAATACCGCCCCACCAAATCGGGAAAACGAAAGCCAGATGGGTGGCCCAGAGGATGTCGGACTGGGCGCTGAGCAAATCGGGCTCCAACGCCTGGATCTGCGTGTAGCCGTGGTGAAGAACGGGGTCGAAAGTGAGATCGCCCAGGGATAGGACGCGTACTGGGTGGCCAGCGACTTTTGCGCTGTGGATGTAGGCTTCGGCCAAGGCTGAGCAGAGGCTCGTGGTGGAAGGGTGGCCGAGGATGACCAGGATGCGTTGGTGCATGGGGTGAGGTCCTGAACGTCGAGGTGTTCAGGGTAGGGTGTGCCGTATAGGGGAGAGTCAAGGGCCGGGCTAGTGCTGCGGAGTATTTGTGCAGCAGGCTGCTGCACAAACATCCACCGGCTTGCCTCAATGCCGGTCAGTTAAGCGAACGCAATACTCAAAGCAGCAAAGATCAAATGTGGGAGTCCCCGCCACATCTTCGACGTAGCGCTGTCGCGCAGCATACTGGGGGGGGCACCTATGAGATATCTGGTTTAAACGGCTAAATTTTAACTATTTAAAATCAATAACTTATTTCATGTTTGATAAGAGAGTAGGGGCCGGCACCTGCAAAAAAGCTCGTCGTTAAAGGCAGGCTTATCCTAGAGCGCGGCAAGCGAAGTGTTGATGCGCTGTCAGTGCCGAATAACCGTTCATCAGATTGCGATGCAGTCGTGCCACCCTTGGGCAAGGGTGCGTTTGGATCGAGCGGAAACGCCGGGAAAAAATCTCACGCGTGAGCTATTGAGCAAGCCGAGATTTACCTGTAGATTTTCTCACGCGTGAGTTTTTCACAACGAGGTCAGTACCATGAAAAGCAGCTCTCCATCGAGCCCGCCAGCAGGGCCCGATACCGATTCAGCAAGCCGCAAGGGAGAGCGCTTGAAGTCGCCCGCGAAAAAGCCGTCGAGCTTTTACATGAAGCAGATGCGCGCGGGCCTGGCAGCCGCCGGTTATGTGAAACACGAGACTTGGGTGCTTCCCGAAAACCGAAGCCTGCTCAAGCAGATGGAGAAACAGCTTCGCCAGCCGATTCTGGCTGGCTCATTCATGTCGGAGAATTTCATGAGCGCAGGTACTAACTGGAATATCGATCGCCTCTTCACGGCTTTTCAGGCGTTGGACGAAGTGGTGTCCAACGACATTACGCTTTCTCTGGTTCAAGGCTCCGAGTCCAGCATCAAGCTGGAAATGAACGACTTCGGGGGCTTGCCGATTTACATCGCGGTAGTGGGCGAGCAGATCATCGTGGACACCGTGCTGGTCGACGTCGAGTCCATCAACGACGTAACCGCATTCAATGACGCGGTGCTGCGCAGCCGGGAAATGTTCCCGTTGTCTTCGATCGGTATCGAGTCCATGCCTAACGGGCAAGTTGTTTACAACATGTTCGGCGCACTGAGTTCCGACTCCAGCCTGACCAACATCGTGACCGAGGTGAAAACCCTGGTTGATAACGTGCAGCGCGCCAGCGAAGCCTTCGAACGTTTCTTCAATTAATTATTCGGGAGTATCCAATGACTCAGTCCATCTGGAGCAAATTGTTCACCGCGCTGCGTGGCGGTGCCAGCGAAGTCGGCGAATCGATCGTTGACCAACAAGCCCTGCGCATCCTCGACCAGGAAATTCGCGACGCCGACACGGCGCTGGCCAACGCCAAGCGTGAGCTGGTCAGCATCATGGCCAAGCACAAGCTGGCGGCTGATCGCGTGGGCGAGTACGACGCCAAGATCAAGGACCTGGAGTCCAAGGCGATGGCAGCTATCCAGGCCAATCGCGAAGACCTGGCCATGGAAGTCGCCGAAGCCATTTCGAGCCTGACCAACGAACGTGACGTCGAGCAAAAGCAGACCACCGAGTTCGGCGGGTATGCAGAGAGCATGCGCAAAGACATCACCAAAGCCGAAAGCCGGATCAAAAGCCTGCGCCAGCAAGTGGACATGGCCAAGGCGCGCGAAAGCGTACAAAAGGCCCAGGTCAGTGCGTCCATCGCCAGTGGCGGCGCCAACGGCAAGCTGGAAACCGCCGTCGGTACGCTGAACCGCTTGCAAGCCAAGCAGCAGCAACGCGCCGCTGAACTGCAAGCCCAGGATGAGCTGGCTGAGGCATCCACGGGCACCGACCTGGAGCGCAAGCTGCGCGAAGCCGGCATCACGCCGGACACAGGCAGTGCCAATGCGATTCTGGAACGCCTGAAGCAAAAGTCGGCTGAGTAAACAACGCCGCAGCAGGAGGGGCAGGTCAGTTAAGTGGACGAAATGCTCAAAGCAGTGAAGCTCAAATGTGGGAGCGGCGGTGCGACGATTCGACTTGCTCGCGAATGCGTCGGCCCGGCAAGCATTGATGTTGACTGACCCACCGCTTTCGCGAGCCGGTCGAGTCGTCGCACCGCTGCTCCAACAAGGGGCTTGCACTTAACTGACCGGCATTAAGGTCTGCCCTTCCTTTTTTTACGTCGAGGTCAGGATGGATACCCTGAAGGGTTTCAAGACAATCGCAGGCCTGGCCGTCTTTATGGTCGCGCTGCAACTGCTCAATGTAGCCACCGGTTACAGCCTCATGGCATTCGGCCTGGTCCCGAGAACGGTGCAGGGGCTGTTCGGCATCCTCGCCTCACCTTTTTTACACGCGTCCTTCGCGCACCTGAGCGCCAACCTGATTGCCTTTTTGGTACTGGGCACCCTGGTCATTGTCGAAGGGCTCAACCGGTTCATCGCCGTCAGCGCGATCATTATTCTGCTGGGCGGCTCGCTGGTCTGGCTGTTCGGTTTTACCGGCGTACACGTCGGTGCCAGCGGCTGGGTATTCGGGCTATGGGCCTACCTGCTGTCTCGCGCCTGGTTCCACCGGAGCTGGAGCAACCTGATCACCGCCGCTGTCGTGGCGCTGCTGTATGGCGGGCTGATCCTTGGCTTCCTGCCGCGCCAGGGGATTTCCTTCGAAGGCCATCTGTTTGGTGCACTCGCCGGGTTTATTGCGGCCAAGGTACTTCTCTCTGCGCCGCGCAGCAGGTTTAATGCCGGGTGAACGCACTTGAGCATCCAGACGCCGGGGCGCTGACGTCATCAGGAATCAAGTACCCAGGGAATCAGGGACGACATGTCGATTTTTCTTTTGTTGCGCCTTTACGCCGCCTCCCTCTTTCACCGCTTCGGCTGGGCAGGGCTGGTCATTGCCTTGGGCGTACACCTGAGCACGGCGTATCTGGGCCTGGTGTTTCTGGGCGAACACCACCTCACCGCGCCCGCCACGTTTATTTACTTCTATCTCACCACCACGCTCACTGTCGGCTATGGCGACCTCGCACCGCAGACCTCGGCGGGGCGAGTTTTTGTCGCCACCTGGGTCATGCTCGGGGGCATTGCGCTGCTGACCGCAGCCATCGGCAAAACCACCAGCAGTGTTATTGATGCATGGAGAAAAGGCATGAAGGGCAAAGGCGATTTCACCGGCAAGGTCGGCCACACCGTGCTCATCGGCTGGGAAGGCGCGACCAGCGAACGGGTCATTGAGTTGTTGCTTCAAGACGAAACCTCGAACGACAACCTGATCGTCATTTGCGATTGCACGCTGGACGAAAACCCGATGCCGGGCAAAGCGGCGTTCGTCAGAGGCGAAAGCCTGTCCTCCACCGCGTTACTGCGGCGCGCAGGTGTTCCCGGTGCCGAGCGGGTGCTGGTGCGAACCCCCTCTGATGACCTGACGCTGGCCACCGTGCTGGCGGTGAATCAATTGAGCCCTGTGGGGCATGTGGTCGCCCACTTCAATGAAAGTGAAATTGCCGCACTCGCCAGCTCCTACGCCCCCAGCCTGGAATGCACCTCAAGCATGGCCATCGAAATGTTGGTGCGCGCCTCTCAGGATCCGGGCTCGTCAGTGGTCATTAATGAGCTGCTGTGCGTGGGGCAGGGCGCCACCCAATACCTGATGAAATTGCCCGAGGCCTTTGAGGCAACGTTCGGCGACCTGTACACCCGGATGAAAGAACAGCACAACGCCACCCTTATCGGCTATCGCGCCAAAGGTGCTCAACAACCGTCAATCAACCCGCCTGGCGCCACGCGCGTTGAAGGCGGCGAACTCTTCTACATCGCCTCCACCCGCCTCAAGGAAATCTCCAATGGGATGGTTTAAACAGTTGATGGGGCTTGAGGCCCCGCAAGCGAATACAGAATCGAAATGGACCGCAGGCCAAACCCTGCCGGTTACGGGCCCGTTGGGCCTGGCGCCGGGCAAAGGCGTGATGTTCGACACGAGCCTGAAACTGCTGCTCGATGAGAAAACCACGGTGGTGATCCCCGGCTCCCAGGAGATCTGGGCCAACGGCACCGTTGACCTCGGGCAATCGACCTGGCTGTCGCGCTACTACATGAACGACGAAGATTACTGGCTGCAGGTGCACACCACCGGCGAGATCGCCGGGCAGGTCGAGTCGGTGATCCTGTTCAACTACCTGAGCGTCGTCACCCTCAGCAGTGAAGCGGAACTGCGCCGGCTGGCCGGGCCACAAAGCCTGATCGGGCTGCCGACCTACACCCACGACGGCGTTGAATACGCCCGTGTGTGGGGCAGCGAGGCTGGCCAGACAGAACTGGTGGCGATGACCGAACAGGTGATCAACCCCGAGACCGCCTACACCGTCGAGCACCGTTCGATGCTGTACGCCCGCGACACAGGCCTGACCGATCGTCGAGAGTTTTTGCTGTTTTCCGTCGAAGAAGACGCAGAAGGCACCATCAGCCTGAGCACCTCGCTGGGCATTTCGCTGTACACAACCGACCTGAATGCGCTCTAAAAAAGGAAGAAGTCCATGCTAGAAGCTCTCTCCATCTCCCTGAACAAAGCGGCCGTGTTCGGGTTTGTCACGTACATCCTGGGGGCTGCCGTCATCTTCGCGCTGTTCCAGTTCATCTACACCCGCGTCACACCGCACAAGGAGTTCGAACTGATCCGTGCGGGCAACGTGTCGGCGGCGGTCGCCCTGGGCGGTGCCATCATCGGTTTCGCCATTCCGGCCAGCAACGTGATTGCCTACTCGATCAGCATCCTCGACTTCGTCGTCTGGGCGGTGATCGCTGCCGGCGTCCAACTGTTGGCCTTTCTGCTGACCAGCCTGGTGCTCAAAGGCACGTCCGAGCGCATCAAGAATGGCGAACTCGCGGCCGGCATCTACGTGGCCGCCGTGGCCATCAGCGTCGGCATGTTGAATGCCGCGTGCATGACGCCTACCCAGAACTGATCGCGCACGGAGCTCCCGATGAAACGAAGCAAGTACGTCCAGCTGTCGCTGGCAGCGTCGGTCGCCATGGCGATATCCGGCTGTGGGCCGACGGAAAAAACCTACGATTTGCAGAAGAAGTACAACTTCCAGTCTGTTCAGCAATGCGCCGATGAAAAGCTGCCGGTCGACGTGTGCTCGGACGCCTACATGACGGCCATGGCCGAGCATCGCCGCATTGCCCCGGTGTACGACAGCCAGGCCGATTGCGATGCCGACTTTGTCGCCAACTGGTGCCAGCAGGACTCCACCGGCAAGTTCATCCCCAAGCTGGGCGGTTTCGAACTGACCGCCGCCGGCCAGGTGACCCAATCCCAGGTCGATGCGGCCAATGCGCAAGCCGGCGGTTCTCAAGCGAACAATGGCGGCTCAGGCTTCTCCACCAGCAGCCTGCTGACCGGCCTGCTGATCGGCAACATGCTCAGCAACAATCGCAACAGCTACCGCTCCGAGCCGGTGTATCGCTATCGCGATGATCGCGGCAATTACGGCAACTCGACGCTTAACCAGCGGGTCTCGAATGGGGCGACATTCGGCCGTTCCAACCAGGCCCGGTACGGCAGCAGCAATTACACCAACACGCTGCGCTCCTCCAGCAAGCCGGTGTCCGTGGCGTCCTCTACCTCCCGTGGCGGCTTCGGCAGCAAAGCCAGCGCCCGCAGCGGCTGGGGCGGCGGCGGGTCGAGCAGCTAAGGAAACCGGGCCATGAAAAAAATCCAATGCGCAGAACGTCATGACTGGAAACAGACTGCCGACAGCCTCGGCTTTCTGTTCCACACCATTGACGGCGAACCCTACTGGGACGAGCGCGCGTACTACCAATTCACGCTCCAGCAAATCGAGCGCGACCTCGAAGACCCGACTACCGAGATCCATGACATGTGCATGGATCTCGTGGCCCGCGTGGTTCAGAGCGAAGAGCTGCTGGAACGCCTGAGCATTCCCGCGCCCTTCTTTGACATGATTCGAACCTCATGGCTCGAAGGCCACCCGCACCTGTACGGGCGCATGGACTTCTCCTACAACGGCAGCGGGCCCGCCAAGCTCCTCGAACTCAACTACGACACGCCGACCAGCCTCTATGAGGCCGCGGCGTTTCAATGGGGCTGGCTGGAACAATGCATCGAACGCGGCCTGCTGCCCAAGCATGCCGACCAGTTCAACAGCATCGACACCAAACTGCACCAGGCCTTCGCCCAATTGCAGGTCAACCAGCCGTTCTACTTCGCCTCGATGAAAGACTCGGTCGAAGACAAAGGCACCACCGACTACCTGCGCCTCGTCGCGGAAAAGGTCGGCATCGAATCACGCCACATCGACATCGAAGACATCGGCCTGACCAGCGACGGCCGTTTCGTCGACCTCGAAGATCGCTGGATTCCCCACCTGTTCAAACTGCACGCCTGGGAATTCATCTTCCACGAGCCCTTCGGCACCGCGATTGCCCAGTGCGATACGCAGTTTTTCGAGCCCGCCTGGAAAGCCATCCTCTCCAACAAAGGCATCCTGCCGCTGCTGTGGGAATTCAACCAAGGCCACCCCAACCTGCTCGCGTCCCACCTGGATACCGATCCCGGCAAAGCCGTGCCAAAAGGCTGGGTGCGCAAGCCGTTCTTCTCCCGCGAAGGCGCCAATATCGAACTGCAAACCGCCGACGGCCTGATCGTAAAAGAAGACGGCCCCTACACGGATGCGCCGTTTATCCTCCAGGAGTTTGCACCGCTGCCGCGCTTTGGCGACAGCTACACGCTGATTGGGTCGTGGGTGATTGGCGATCAGGCCGCCGGCATTGGCGTGCGCGAAGACAATAGCTTGATCACCAAGGACTCAAGTCGGTTCTTGCCGCACCTGATCCTCGACTGAGTAAGGGCAAACAGCGCCTCTGTGGTGAGCGGGTCTGCTCCAATACTCAAAGCAGCGAAGATCAAATGTGGGAGCGGGCTTGCTCGCGAAGACGGTGTGTCAGTCACCTAATATATGACTGATTCACCGCCATCACGGGCAAGCCCACTCCCACAGTTTTTTGCCGGCCACACAGCCCCTCAACCTCAGCCCTGACGCGCCGTCACCGCCGCATACCCATTCATCAAATTCCGATAGTTAGGAATCCGCTGAGACAACAAATTCCCCAACCCTTCCATGTCATTGCGCCAGTCACCCTGCAACTCACACGCCACCGAAAACCAATTCATCAACTGCGCCCCCGCCTGCGTCATCCGGCTCCACACCGCCTGCTGCACCGTGGTATTGAACGTGCCCGACGCATCCGTCACCACAAACACCTCAAACCCCTCCGCCAGTGCCGACAACGTCGGGAACGCCACACACACATCCGTCACCACACCCGCAATGATGATCTGCTTACGCCCAGTCGCCTTGACCGCCTTAACGAAATCCTCGTTATCCCACGCATTAATCTGACCAGGACGAGCGATATACGGCGCCTCCGGAAACATCTCCTTCAACTCCGGCACCAACGGGCCATTAGGGCCTTGCTCGAAACTGGTGGTGAGAATGGTGGGCAGGTTGAAGAACTTCGCCAGGTCCGCCAGGGCCAGCACGTTGTTCTTGAACTCGTTGGGGGAGAAGTCCTGCACCAGCGAGATCAGACCGGTTTGGTGGTCGACCAGCAGAACTACGGCGTCGTCTTTGTTCAAGCGGTTGAGGGATGGAGTGCTCATGGTTGAAATCCTTTTTGTTTAGGTTGGTTTGGCGTTGCGTTCAACATGGGCACAGATTAATGGGTGGGGAGCGGGGGATAAATCGGGTGGGAGGGGTAAGACTGTCAACTCAGGGATGACAATGTTGGGAGGGCCAGCAGTACCGGTCCCTTTCATTTGCAGGACGTTTCCTAGAGAATCCCAGCGGCTTGCGCCAGCAAAATCCCGCGACTAGGCTGCGGACCGTCACTGCATTTTCAGTGATCGGGTTTAGTCGCCCGGATTCGATTGGCGCATAAGCAATTCATGAGTCAGGCACCCCTTCGCCTGCATCTTATGGTGGCTGTGCGCAGGGCACCTCCGGGTGCGCCGGGTTCCCAATCGACCGGTCGACTAACCTGCGTACGGCTGCCGCCTTTCGTTTAGTCGCGGGTAGTGGCAGCTCCAAATTATCGATTGGAGCTTTGCTATGGATAACGTTGTTTCGAATTCGCTGACGTCGGCTGCGACTGAGCCATTTACAGTTAATGAACAGCTGAGCTTCGAGGATGCCTGGGTGCGGGTGGCTGAGTTGCTGCAGTGTGCGGTGGCTACGTCGCAAGTGCTTGGTGAACCGCTGGGGGGCGCCGCATAGGGCTGTGATGCATTTGGTGGAGATGGCGAAGCTGGTTGCGGATCGGGCTGTGGAGTGTTTGCAGCCGAGGTAGTGTGCCTTGAGAGATGGGTATCTCGATGGGTGACCCGCTTTTGCTTATTCCAATTGTCCAACAGCTGTTTGGACAATTGGTTTGTAATTCTCACGGGCAATAAAAAGCCGGCTTGTGGGCGGCGTTATTTTAGGCATTTGCCCTTATTTTACTGGGTTTCTGCGGTTTCAATCATTCTGTCCCCCCATTTATCCCCCCATTGAGTTTGCGCGTAAGGGGTTTCTGGGGGGCACGAACATGTACTGACCTTATCCATGGCTTCCTGTCTGGCCCCGTCGATGCCAAGAAGCTTATGCCTTGATGCTACCGTAATTTCCCATCGTATCCATGCCCGAAGGTATTAGCGGTAGCAAATATTTGTGGTCAGATCAGTCTTACGCTGAAAATGCAAAATTCGTGATGCAAAGCTTCGTCAGAAACAGCACAAGGCTCCTCAATTGAAGTCATTGAAGTAATCTCGACTATGCAATTGCGGCCTGTATACTTTTTAGCTTTGGGGTCGTACTCGAGGAGGTTGACGTAGTCCCCAACTTGATAGTTACGATCGTTTCGGCGTAGTTCATGCGTTCGAAGTCCAGTGGACAGCTGCTCAAAAAATTTAGGCCAGCTTTTTAGTTCATGAGTGCTCAACGTTGTTTTCCTCTAGTGCAGGAGAAAAGTCTGAATAATCAAAATTCAGGTTCAACGATTCGTTAATTTGTGGTGGTGATATTTCGGTTACGAGCTCCAAAGTGTCTCTTGCTTCCTGAGGTAGGCTATCTATAGGTTTTGACTGTTTGTTCGTGCCGGAGATTGCAATGTTTCTAATTCTGTCGAAAGGCTTTTTATTTGCTCTGGTCAGCGCGTTAAGTAATTCTGTGGCCATGCGCACAATACCGCCGAGCTCTTCATTTGTTATAAAGAAGTTTTCGGCTTCGCTATCAATGTATATAACTCCGGTCACGGAAGGTGCATAGGGTGGTGAGCCTGCTGGCTCTAGTAACGGAATTGCTAATACGAACTTCACGCTGCTAGACATTTTTCTAGAGGCTTCATTGAGTTGTAGCGAGTCCATGGCTTCGCTTAATTGGGCGGGTGCTATTTTTGATACTGATCTAACGATTTTATGGCAGCGATATGCAATTCCAATCGTCCCGTTGTTTGCTGGAAAGGTGCGCGCTGCTGCGGTCTTCTTACCTCTGGCCGTATCTGTTCCCTGATAGTCGCAAGCTTGCTGCAGCAGCTCTTCATCCCCGAAAGATATTGCGCGGTGTAGTGTTACTCTTAATCGACCAGGCTCTGTATGACGTGAGCAAATAAGTCCGGCAAGTGTAGCGCAGAAAGCAGTTGCCATTAGCTCCGTCGGTCCAGGTAAATATTCTTTTCGCCAGTGTCCACGTTTATGATCTTCAATCAAGAAGCTGTCTTGGCTTTTTCCCCGAAAATCGAAGTAGCCTCCCGGCCAGCGAGCACGATCAGGCTGAGAGAACGGATCTGGTTTAGCATCTCCCCGTCTAGTTTTTATTGCTTTATAAAGATGGTCAGATAAAATCGCGCTAAGTTGATCGTCGCGGTACGTGCCATGACGCCGTACGATATTTCTCTTATGGATCGCATGTTGCTTTATTAACTTTTCTTCGTCTAGGGTCGATGGCACGAAACCACCGCATTTATAAAGAAAAAATATTAGAATTTTATTTTGAAAAGAGATTCTAGAGGTTGGTGGGTCGAGGAGTTGAGATAGGTTTCTTACTTGCAGATGTAGGATTACATCCGTATCTCTTCTTAGGCGTCTCGAAAGCTGTTTGATTACGTCTTCAAACTCTGCATTAGAGTCCTTGTTGCGTTCTAGAGCTTCAAAGTCAGCGAATAGACCTTTCCGGTGCTCATCATCTGTATATTTAGTGTGCAAATTCTGAATTAGAGTAAATAGGGTTTTTTTGTCGTTGAAAAGCTCTTCAAGAATACGATCTTGTCGGTATTGCGAAATGCGGAGGCGTAGCACGTCAATCATAGCTCCGTCCCCTTGGCCGGAAACTAAGAATGTGCGGCGGGGTTGATCTAGGCTCGGCTGTCCTATGGTTTCATTTCGCCAATAAGAAAGTGCACCGTCCCGTTCGACACCAAACCCTATCGCAAGAATGACTAGATCAAAAATATCGGATCGGCCAACATTACTCTGAGAGCTGTCCTGCTTAGTAGTACCGTCAATGGCCGTTCTTTTTTCACCAACCCACTCAAGTTTCACCCGAGGTGTGCCATCACCGCATTCGTGAATTTGCAGATGTCGTGTGTTGCAATACAGAGTGGGATCGGTATCGGAACCGCAAAGAGTTTTTTTCCATTCGGAAAGTACCTGAACCACTACGTCAGAAGCTCGAGCCGCTGTCCAATTTAAAACAGGTAACATCGCTACGCTTGCCTGGCTCCCTTCTCGAGGCCAATCATAAATGCGAGGGTGTAACCAGCGCGAGTCACTTCCCTGTTGGAGAGGGAGAAGTGTATCTCTTTGTTCGAAGATTGTAATATCTGCAGTTGACCCTTTGGATATTAATCCTGCAGCTACTGATAAACCCGCAAAACCAGCTCCGACAATTGCGATTTTACACTGAGGAACCATTGTGTCGCTTGGCTCCTTTGGTGTTGTCGGGACAAGCCCTGACTCTACAGCTGCCCAAGCAAGGTTAAGCGCGCGTGTTTGCTGGCTGAATACAGTCACACCCGTATCAAAAGTTCCAACTAAGTAGAGAGCTGTGCCGTCCACTTTATATGCCTTAAGCGTCTCCGCTGCGGGGGTTCTGGCGTAGTCATTCATTATCATTCTTCCCGCGTTTTTCAAGCCATGCACAAATTTCAGAAAGCGAGACGTCATCTGTAACTTCCATGATTTGATCCGATGAGAGTGTGCGGGCAAATTCATCTAGCTGTTCGGCGGCTGATTTCACGTAATCTAAAAAACTTCGTTCTGCAACTCGTCCTCGCAACCCTAAACGTCTCGCAATTAAGTCAACTGGTTGTTTTAGATAAAGGTAGCCTAAAGGTGAAGGCAGTCTTTGCTGGATAGAGTTATAAACGGCATCGTATGCGGGAAACTCTTGATCCAGTCGCATTGACGCCCAGACTCTATCGGATCTAAATGACCAATCGCAAAAGTGAATTCCTTCGGAATTGATGCTCGCCACCAAATGTGCGTGCTGCATTAGAAAAGAAAGATCGTAAGCAAGGTAGCCAAGAATCTGATTTTGGCGTTCAGCCCCCCAGAAAGGGTTTTGTTCGTGTTGTTCGGCGAGTAGTGGCTGAGGCTCCTCAGATTCTGCGATAAGCTTTTTAGCGAGCGTTGTCTTGCCGGAGCCGAACACGCCGAGGATTTCAATCCTCCGCCCCGTTAAAAGCTCGGGCGTCGCTTGGGGGGCTAGAGTAACCATGAATAATCCTTGGTGATTTTAACTTTTCTACTGTATGAGCGTGGATAGTCTGGGTACAAATGGCTAGCATCGCAAAAAGCTCGGTAGTCGACGCCAGACGCGTGCTGCGAGATGATAAGGCATGGTCCATCGCTTTACAGTAATCATCACGAACTGCCTATAAAGCCACTACTGAAATCATGTGTCGATCACGTACATTCTCGCAGGTCGTGTCTGTTTTTTGGCGAAAAAAATATTTCCAGAATAAAACATCCCAAGGGATGAAGCTGACCTTCATACCCTTTGGATCGTTCTCAAAATCCTTTTTCCCCCCGTATCAGTTCCGCTATTCGCTCCCCAGTCGCCTGCGCCTTTCTCGCCGATCCAAGCTCGCATTCCCAGACGACGAACACTCTCCAGCCGGTAGCGTTGAGGAGCGCCGTCACTCGGTTATCCCGAGCGACATTCTTCTCGAATTTTTCCACCCAAAATGCCGTGTTGCTTTTCGGTGTTGTGGCAATGCTGCAGTCGGAATGCCGGTGCCAGAAGCATCCGTGGACGAAAACCACGGCCTTGTGCCTAGGAAGCACAAGGTCGGGCTTGCCGGGCAAGTCAGCCCGATTTAGGCGATAGCGGAGCCCAAGACTATGGAGCACCTTGCGCAGTGCTATTTCTGGGCGTGTGTTACTCCCCCTGATTCGGGCCATCCTCTCTGACCGCTCTTTAGGGGAGAGGAAATCGGTCATACCCGACCTCCATGTCGAGAGCTCTAGGCTGGGCCTTCATTTCCCTCCCTCACCAGTTCATAGAAAGGTAGACCGCGAATAACCTCTCCAGAAACGTCGAAAGACTTATAGAGGCAGTGATGATTAGGTAGTGTCTTCACACGCTCCGATAGCTCAGCAAGATCGGATGTAAAGCCGAGGACTCCTAGTTCGGCCGGAGTGATGTTAGGTACCTTGTGTATGAACCAGGACAGTAACGGCTCCCTGTAATCGGTCGCACCAACCTTGAAGTGTCTAAGGAACTGCGATGCGAGTATGACGCCAGTACCAAACTCCCGACCCTGTAGCAATAACTTGCGTAAAACGTCGAACTCGTAACGCATGATATTATCGGCTTCGTCCACCAAGAGGTAGGAATCGATCGCCCTTAGCTGCGGATCCGTGCCTGTAAACGCTCGCTTGGGTACTTTGAGCATGTTCTCGTAAAACATGTTTAGTAAGATGGCGACGAGCATATTCTTGCTCCGGTCATCTTGTCCCATGGAACTCAGGGATATCACCACGACACCATCGAAGAATTCATCGAAAGGCTTTGTCTCAGCCTTGGTTTTTGCAAACACCTCCATGTCCACCAGATCGTCAATGATCGCCATCGGCGCGTCCGACTTCCCGCCCAGTATTTCACGGTACTCTGCATGGATATCGTAGATCGTAGGCTGGCGGTCCTGACCATTAGCTGCCTCGTAGGCCTTACGGACGGCTGCTTTGAGTTTGTCCCGCTGCACTGGGCCTATGCCCGAGTACACCTTGTCGAGGACGTCTGCGAAAAAACGGAACCGATCCAACCAAGGTGCTGAAGATTCCCCCATGCCGGTGGTATCGAAGAGGTTCAGGGGCAGGTGATAAGGTTTCACTACCTTTGCCCCGGTGGCCTCTACGAAATCCGAGCTACTAAAGTCGCTCTTATAGTCGAAGATTAAGAAGCGTGGCTTGATCCCACGGTTCGCATCGGTGGCTCGGGATATCTGCAGGATAAGCGACTTGAGGAATTGAGTCTTACCTGTGCCGAGGTCACCTGCCACACCAATATTCAACTGGTTCAGTCGAGTATCGGATATGTTCAGGGTTAGTTGTCTTGGCTCGAAACCATCGACGGTGTTGCCTACTGAAAGAATTATTCCGCTGCCTATCTCATCTGGAGCCAAGGAGGATGCGATGTCCCCATTCGATTTACTGGAGGGTGGTTCTTCGTCGATTAAGTTCGCTGCCGTTGTTTCTTTGTTTGGAACTGCCAAAGGCGCTGCCAACTGTTCACTTTCAGCGGGAGAACTATCAGGAAGGGGTAGGCTGTCAAGATCAGGAGGTAAAAGCCCCCAATCTCCAACCTTGGCACGCACTGCGTCGTAGAACGACTGTGGATCATTGCCGACTACTATTCGACCCGCATCCTTGTTTGAAATGACAATTGTCTCGTCGAAATTGTCGCCATCACGATCGTGCTGGACACTCTGAGTTGAATCGTCCACGACTATAAGCCGCCCTCTCAAATCCAGGCTAGGCCTGGACCCCGGATCGAGAATCGCAGCTGCGATTCGCTCATGGTAGCCAGCCCAACGAATAGCCTGTCCTTCCACTGCCTGATGTTGACTGTAGACTCGTAAGCCAAAGCCTATCATCGAAAGTAATAGGTGCTGGTAGGCTAGGCTCCATGCCAAAGATGTGCTGGCGCGTTCTTCGATGGCTTGCAAAAGTGTCGAGAGTGCTCTTGCCTGTGAAAGAGCGTCCATGGAGTCATTGGCTCCGAACACGCTGCCTTGGCGGCACTTGACCTCTATTGGGGTGAGATGTAGATGAACTTTGTCTCTACGGATTCGCACGCCAACCACAAGCAGATCGGGTCGTGACAGGGAAGTGTCTTTGCGTTCTTTGCCGAGAGATCGGGCAAGGTCTGCCAGATAACCCCTGAACTGGTCGACGGGAACGATTATTGCGATAGTGGATTCGTCTAATGATCCCGAGAGCACTGGTAATAGGCTGTTCTGGTTTCCTTCTATGCGGAACTGATCCTGAAGGAGTCGGACCGCCAGAAAGAGGCCAAGGTCACCTGTGGCGCCAGTGTCGTCCCCAGAGAGACCCCGGACAGTGGGAATCCCTCTTCTGGCAACTTCTAGAAGTATTTGCTCAACCTTGTCGTCGTCTAAGTTTTCGCACCCTGGAAGAGGCTTCAAGACTCGGCGCAAGGCATCTCGATCGGCTTGCTTGACCTGTGATAGGAGGTAATAGCCACTAGTATCACCTGCGCGATGAGAATAGGAGGGGAGATCGTAGTCCCAAAGATAGGTACCTTTTATCCAGCCGCCCAAGAAACAAGCGGGATCGATTGCGGAAGATGAAACCGCAACGTAACCGGCGCTGTTTTCCTTAAGCATGTCGGATACTGCATGAACACTGGGTGAGAACTGCAGACCTACTTTGCCGTCCCTCATCCGCTCTACCATGATCATGCATGCTGAAACCTTGTCAGCGAATGATTCGCCGGATAGAGGCATCTGCATGCCTTGACGTGATTCGCTCAGGAAGGAACCTAGAAGCTGACGTCTTACTCTATGCCTGATTAAGCCGCCAGCTCCCATTGGCGAAAGCATGCCGACTTCTTTCGACTCGGGTTCTGCCGAGTCTAGTTGGGCAATGATGCCTAGATCAGGCTTAGCTCCAACTGGTTGCTTGTCATACCAACGGACGTGGTTGTAAGTGTCTTCAGAAAGGTTGGCGATCGTAGCCTGATCAGGCCTTCCAGAAAGTCGGGTATCGAATACCTCTAGAATCTTCGCGCCGACACTTTGCCTTGGGGTGTCCGAATCTCCGTTACCGAACCGCTTGGTGCACCAGTTGGCCAAGCCTTCATTGCATGCATCAGTGGTGCCACCTGCACTTGACACTACCAGACTAATAATGGGCTTCGCGGCCAGAAGATTGGTGACGTCGTCGAGGGCACGAGAAACTTGTGCGGGGCTGAATCCGCTTGAGATGCCGCCGACGGTCAGTCCGAATGTGTTGTCGAACGGTGGACGGCGGGTCCGGGCGGGTAACTGGCCCAGACGAGAGCCATTCCACAGGACTGACCAGTAGTCGGAGCTGCACTCTACGGACAGGAAGTCGATTCGTTCTACACCACTTGGCGACTGCAATGCGATTGTCAGTAGATCAGGGACACAATCCGGATCAAATATGCTCGCAGCTGGGCATGGATAAGAGGAGTCGCCCTCTACCTCGTCCCGCAGCACTTTTTGTGCAAGACAATGCCATGCTAGGCGTAGGGGATGCATCGGAGAAAGAATAATGGCGTCCGGGATTCTGCTCAGCGTGCGTCCGTCTGATTCCAAGGAGCAGACCGCAACAGTATCTATCCAACAGGCGATGTCCGGATCTGCCTCGAGCCAGAACATGTATGCTTCAAGGTAAGCTTCGGCGAGTATGCGGAATTCCGCACGATCCGATAGCCAGGCTCCGAGCTGGGCGGACTCAAGTAACCCTGACTGATCCTCGCCTCGTATGTATTTTGCTATCTCCCTGCGAGCTTCCACAAAGCCCTTGGGCGGTTGAAAGCTTTCGGCCTCCGGGCGCGGGTCATGCAAGAATCGGCCTTGTGAGAGAATGGGGCCATGAGGAGCATCCCAGTCGGGGGGGGCCCATCTTGAAACGTAGTCGTCGGCAATAACTAGTGGTCTGAACGACTTGGCTATGTTCTGCTCTTCGAGTATCCATGATTGTAAACTTGAAGACCGGGCGTTCCGGTCAAGATGGACCACAGCCTTGGTGTCAAATTTTTCGAGATGTCTGCGATTTAGTTTAATTAACCGCTCGAATTCGCTCCGACAACCTTCCTCCTTTGCTTCATCGCAAGAAAGATAAACTCTACAAATTTGAGGAGTTGAAACGTCTGTAAGGTTGAAGGAAATATCTAACTGGTATTTGCCTTCGGCTACTACCTCCACCAAATACTCATTCTCCCCAACCAGCCTGGCTTCGATGGATTGTTGGTGCTCCTCTAGCTCTGTAGCATCGTCAGGCATACCTTCAACGTTGCGAATAGTTGCATCAGGTGATAAGTGCAATCGTAGTTCGTAACGTCCAGAGCCTGGTAGTGATAGGGATGTCTCCCAGTTCATTGCCGCAGAGTTCTTGCTCGGTTTTTTCGGTGGTGAGAGTTTCGTTGCTAGCCTGCAAGTTACAAGTATCCCGGGCTTCCAGTTTATTAAAGAAATTACCCGTATGCTTGCGGGTTTGCAGTTGGCAGCAGTGACTTTGTAGGTTAGGGGAGTCCTGTGGGAGGGCGGGGCTAAATCTGTATGTTCCGTAGTTCCGTTTGGTGCTGCTTGCAGTGGTATTGGAGCCTTTCCAAAGGAACCACCAGTCAGCATGAATTCTTCGGGCTGACTGCCATCGTTCGTTGAAATGACTAGTTCCACTCGGTCTCGAACTACTGCCGGTAAACCCTTGATCGCAGGCGTAACACTATTAGTGCATCGCATGCTGATCTCCCCGATGACTTCATCGAGTTCTTCAGCGAGCAAATCTGTCCACTGTTCTACAGTTAGCAGACTCCACCATGCCGGAGAAGGCACAAGTTCTAGGGCCTTTCCAGGAAGATAGAAAGCCTCGGTAGCCCGGTCAAAGGCCGTAGGAACATCGCAGCTTGCTTGGAGGTGGGCAAGAAGTTCTCGCAGGGCTTGGGCAATATCGGCAGGGGCGCTCTGTGCTAGGCGTTCAATGCCGGTCTTAAAGCCATCCGCAAGTTCATCGGCAATTTTTCTTAAAACGGAAAGTTGGCCCTTTGACGAGACGCCGCCATCCTTCATTGGTGGAAGACCGCATGCTAGAGCAAGCGCGTTGCCAGGCGACATACCCTGGTGGCAGGTCTCTATTGAAAATATACGAGATAACATGCGCCATGAGGCACTATGGTTTGCTTGTTCCGGATCCACCTCGTCGATCGAGTCTGCAGCTGCGCGTATAAGCTGTTTGGCATCGTCTCTATACAAATCCTCAATGCGAGCGACGACTAACGCCTCATTAATCGCTTGCTGAACAAAACCGTCTTGCGACCATTTTTCGACATCTGCGCTCATGCCGAACACATCGCTCGACGACTCGATCGACAAGTTGTTGTGCTGGCCAGCGGGGACTAAGGCTACAAAGCTGGAGTTATTTGGATCATTACGCACATCCAGTAAGTGGTCGTTGTCACACTTTCCGGACTGCCCTATTTGAAGTTTGTGGCCCTTGATATGGTCAGATGGGCACTGGAGCAGTACTGGCAACGTCACTAAGCTACCGTCTATCCCAGACGTAACTTGGATCCCTCCGTCTCGAACGAGTTCCTCGTAGACTCGCTCGAGAATTTGGAGTGGAGGGCCACGGAAAATTAGCCTGTATTCAAATTTTTTCCCACTAAGCCCCTGCGTCGCGCCTAAAGCTTTTTCCCGGACAATTGACGCAAGCCAGTGTGCAAGTTTATTCATTTTCACTTCCCTGAAGAGCTTGGCTTGTGTGGAACGGCGGCAATAGCAGCATGCCGCTTTCGGCATCTGGGCTATCAAGCACGAGACCGAGCATCCTAAGCTGGTGCCCCAGGTCATTTCTGGCTATATCGTGCTTATCTACGGTAACGCCATAGGCTGCGAGCTGTTGTCCTAGCCTTTGGATTGAGCGTGGGCCGCCCATGCCTGCGAGAGCGCAGTGGACTAAAGCAAGGACGGCCACCGGGCCAAGAGATACGATCCATGGGCTGGATGGGCTACTGCCCTTTTGCTTGAGGATATATCCTTGGTCATATCCCCTAAGCAATGGCACTGCTGTCCGACGTTGCCCTAGGCCATGCCGCGCGAACTCCATCAGGTTGGCGCCTATGCCTTTCTTGCACAGCCGCGCTCTGGTCTCTTGTTCGCGTATATCAGCAATTGTTTCCAGAGTTCCCGCACGGATGAGTGCAGCCCTATGCGCCCCGATATGACGGCATAGCTCCACCATGTCGTTGCTCGATGAAAGCTGACCTTTATAGGGCGCTCCAACTTGATCTAGCGACCAGAGAAGGGCATTGATACCAAGGCGAGCATTCAGATAACTTGATACCTGATCTTTGAGGCCTAGAAGGGCTTTTCCCCCATATGCCATATATTGGGGAGACTCCGGGAAGACTGCGCTCCGAGCTTCCAGCTCGTTAGATGGTATCGTGCCATCGTTGAGTGCAGCCGATAGGCATCCCCAGATTCTGGTATGTACGTCGCACAGCCATGTTGCGTGGGAAACAGCAGCGAGGCGAAGCACAGCCTCGAGCAAACTGGTCCATTGCCTGCGTGTCATAGCATCTTTCGCCTGCATAAGTGAATGCAGATCTTTGGTGAATCTTCGAGCGGGTAGGAAGGTAATTCCTAGGAAGTCAGAAGACTCTAACGTTGCCATGTCCTCATCAGGGATTGGAGCTAGCGTCCAGACACTCGGACCTTGGTTCCACGAAGATGTCTCCTGCTCAAGCCACCGTGCGAATACGTCGTCCGTTTCAGTCACGCTCAAAGCTGCAAAGAGGCTTTTCCAAAGTTGTTGCGCCGACTCCTGATCCTTGGATCCTAGGCAGACCATTCTGCGTATGAGCTTTCCAGCATTCCAAGGATTCCCCCGCAACCGAGCTGCTCCAGAGAAGAGTCCCGTTCCTGGCACGATGGGAGTGACTTGCAAAAATCGGTTAGTGGACTGATTTGGGAGTTTCGGGCTCTCCAGAATTCCGTGAAGTACTGTATTCCAAGTCTCAACACCTACGATCGCACCGGTAGGAGGCTGTTGGCTCTTTTCTCGGAGTTTCTGGATACGTTTGTCCAGATCGCGCCCGGCCTGCGGTACGCTCCCCTCACTTGCGGATGAAAAACCTATCGCCCGATAGAGCGACGCTAGAAGTACTTCTGAGTTCGCATATTCCGGAGCAGGCGTCATCGCGAGGGTTGACGTCTGATAAATGGGATGGGAACTCCTCCAGGGAGCTTGCTTGAAGTCCGCGAGACTCATCTTCCATCCTCCATGCCCGCAACGAAGCCATTCCATGATCGGCCTACCACCGTTCCATCTGTCCCTATTCGTATCTGTGCATCTTCGAGTAGGTCCTGGTCACGGACAATTAAGCCGGAGAGCCGAGCTTTAGTTGTATCAAGTAGAGCTACGACTGTACGGGGAAGAGAGGCAGGAGATAGGCCTCTTTCTAGCTCTTTCACGGCTTTAAACAAGTCATAAGTCAGTGGGATTGGTTGGGCAGATTTCCCATTACCAACCCCTAGGTAGCAAATTGGTGCTCGAGGTCGTCCTGATGTGTTTTGGGGTAGCATTTTGACCTGACGCTGTGGCACAACTAATGTCGCCTGGCGTTGCCTTGGCGGTAGAGGCTGTCCGAAAGTGGTGGTTAGGGATACCTCGAATTCTTTTCCTGTGTTCAGCAGATCCTTCACTTGCTTTACGACTTCGAAGAGATGCTGGTGCTTATCGTCATCTTCAACGACCTGTTGGAATGCCTGCAAAATCTGAAAGTCTGCAACTATCGCTGTTCGAGTACATATGCTGCGGCGAACAAGTCGGCACGCAAAGTCGCGGAGGATATGTTGAATTCGACTTGCCGCTAGGGGCTTCTTACGGCGGATATTCGGCAAGGAAAGCATGGCGTCCGCATTAGAAAGTCGCTTGAGTAACTCAAGTTCGTTTTGCGATAGCACCTGATACTTACGGATAAACTCTATGCCACCAGCGAGGGAGCGACTGAAGCGCATGTCGAGGTCGCCAAGGCCAATTGTGCTGCGGTTACTTACTGCAACTTCGCTGTCGGGGCTTGCAAACGCCGGGTCTAGGGAGTCGACAAGTCCTTCCAGCAAGGGGGCAATGGTTGCTGGGAGATAATGAGTCTTGCGCTCTGCCAGGAAATGAGCGAGGCCGACAAGCGTTCGCACTTCCTCAGCCTCTAGTTCCTTCCCGAGTCCTAGTTCCTTGATGTCACGGCGGAGAGAGGTAGCGACACTCTTATCCCATCGGTGGAATAGCGCGTGTTGGTAACTTGATGTCGCCAGATGAAAAATAGCTGAGAGCGTCTGTCTCGTAGGTCTTTTCGTCCCTGCTGCCTTCTGGTCAAGTTCGACGAGGCTGGCTGCCCATTGGCATGGCGTTGACTGGTGCGTATGACTTGCTGGGTCGTGGACTACAGGGTGGTGCCCGGCCAGTAGGTAAGAAGTCAGAGAGAAAAGGTCGCGGAAGCTCCAGCGCTTACCGCTGGCTAATTCATACCAGCGCAATATCTTTAGTAACGCTGTTCGGTGTTCGTCCCGGGCTAAGATTGCTTGGCTGGTACAGAAGGGGCATTTTTCGCCTGCTGGACATGATCCCTTTGCAGGCCACATTTCGGATGCAGTGGCCTGTCCAAATAGAATTTCCGCTGGTGCAGAAGTCACTTCGTCAGGTTTAACTAAGAGGGACTCGGCATCCATTGGCCAGACCGCAATCGATGGGAAACCTTCGAGTGGCCAGCATGAGGGAGCATCGTAAGCCAGGCTCACAGCCCTCGTTACAGCTTCGAGGATGGATCGCGGCTTTTCCAAATCATTGTCGATAGCATGGATCAGCGCATCATCGAGGACACCCCGGTTAACGCAGCATAGATAAGCGTGGGATGGTGGTCCATCCTGTAGCCTATCGAGCTCTTCGATGAGGAGTGCTGATGCAGCGCTCCCTTCGTGACCGGCTGTCGAAGTGGCGTCCTGAACGATATCCAAGCTCAAGCCACTGTCGAACCTTGAAAGACTTCCTGCATCGACGCTTACTATTCGTGGAACTTTAAAGCCAGCAAATGGATGGAACGCTTTTGACAGCTCTTCGATGAGCCGTCCCTCACAGCCTAGGCTCGCATCTAACCAGTGGATGGTGGACTCGATCGCTTCGGTTTTCCCATTACCTGGACCACCAACCAGAAGGATAATCCTCGGGATGCTGGTGCTATCGGCCGGGAGCTTTTCGGCCCAGGCTTGGAGTCGGGCCAGAAGGCTCGTTTTTAGTAGTAGTTTGTTAGGCTGGCCGCTTTCGTTGTCTAACAGCCGCTTCACTCCCCCTGAGTGATGACCGGCCCAGTCGACAAGGGCTGCGGGGTAGCGCGCCCCTTCCATTTGGGTGCTTTCCATTCCCCTCGACTCCTATGTTTTCAAGCTATGGCTAAGATTTCTTGTTCTGCTTCAGTGACTGTTTGCTGACTAGCGGCGGCCACGGCCTCTGCTAGTACCGACCTGATGGCTAGGCCAATGGCTCTTGCAAGATAAGGAGGGACAGCGTTGCCCACCTGTGTGTATCGCGGACATTCCTTCGTCCGTTGGCTACCACCCGTAGTGAATTTACCGCGGAACTGGAACCAGTCGGGAAACGACTGTAGGCGTGCAGACTCTCGGACGGTCAATATCCTTGGTTCGCTGTAATGGAGCACGTCGTCGGGCAACGTCGTTATTGTTGGTGCTGGGATGCCCGCTCGCATTAGGCAAATACGGTGCTTCTTGAGTCCATATTTTTCCCTTTGAGCCAAGCTCATTAAAACACCCTTGGCGCATTCAGGGTCCTGAATGATCTTCAAGAACCGCTCCCTGATCTCGGGCTTGTGTTTTGCTAAGCGTACGCTGTCCATGGAGCCGTCACCCCCCTGATGCATGAGGGTTTGGTAAGGTGTCCGAGGCCCCGCATATGCGAGCTCTAGAAAGCCGGTTCGAGAGGATGGATCAGTGCATGGCCTTGTACCTGTGTGCTCCATTTCCAGATCGGAAATAGCGTCCCAAGCGCTGACTGTTTCTGGAAGTTCAAGATCTTGCAGTTGCTGCACCCTTGCTTTCTCTAATAGTTCGAAGGCTCTGGTGGCGCCGCCACGAAGATGACGAGCAAGATCCTTGCGGATCCCTATTACGATTAGGCGAGGGCGCTTCTGGGGAACTCCGAAGAGTGAGGAGTCCAATATTCGACCGAGGACCTGGTAGCCAACCTTGTCCAAGCTTTCGACAAGCTTGTCATAGAAGGACTGGGGCTTCACTTGTATGCCAAGGTCTCTCCAGGATTTGGCGCTATGCGCGACCTTCATACCCGGTACGTTTTCCAGGACAATGGCGGCTGGTTGAATGGCCTTGACCATTTCCACGTACTTCTCAAACAGCTTATTTCGTGGGTCGGACTCTAGACGCTTCCCTGCGAAGCTGAATCCTTGACAGGGAGGACCTCCCGCAAGTACATGCACTTTCCCCTTGAGTTGGGCAAGATCAAGTGGATGCTGTTCAAGAATTTCATCGATACCCCAGGCCTTTCTTTCCAGCCACGAAGGCCAGTCGAACTGAGTTACGGGCACGTCACGCCCTTCTAGCAGGTTCGCCGACAACGTGGAAAAGGCCATCTTGTCGCGCTCGACGGCAAAGACTCCGTTCAGCCCTGCAAGCGATAGTCCGAGGGACAGGCCTCCACAGCCCGCGAAAAGATCTGCAAACATCAAAGGTTGCCCGTGGGCAGGTAGCGGGGGGAGGGTTTCGATATTTTTCATGGGCTCCTGCCCGGATATGGTCGTTTTCAGGGTAGGGAGCGTCTCGCGATGCCCTTGGCTATCACCTATATAGGCAGCCTGACGGTGGTCTTTTTTCGCCACCGATGCTTGAGGCTTGCTCGGCAAGCCGTCTAGAGGTGGCTCGATAGGCGTCGAGGGGGCAATAGTGATGGATAATGAGTTGCCTCGCAAGCAAACGCAATGGCTGGGATCGCCGGAAGGGCCGCTGGATTTGAGATTGTAGGTCCCGCTTATGTCCTTGAATTCATCTATAAAATTTTCATTGGATCGGTCATGGGTGTCGCTAGGTGGTATGCACATATTTGAGCTCCATCATCCGGCTTGAGAACCGAGCAATCTTTAATAAGTTGGGCATGAGCGAGTGGCCTGAAGCTGGCGAAGCGAATTCTTGGTACTGTCAGTTCAGCACTCGTGGTTCATCCGGCCTTCAACGCCTGCACAGGTGCCGTAACGCTCGCCGATCTGGGAAGAGCAGATCAGCGCGCGATCTGCTGTTTAGGAGAAATCGATCATCTTCGCCCTGGCATTGCTGAGCTCTTTGCTGACCCGACCGATTCTCGGTATGTACAGAAGGCCCAGAAGGCGGTTTAGAGCAGGGTGTTTGTGTCTCAGCTGCCTTTGGTCGGTATCGCCAAGGGCAGCGAACTGGTTTTATGTACAGTATCTGTCTGGTAGCGAATTTTGCAAGACGCGCTCGTCGCGGGCGTGGATCCCACTGATCTAACCAGAGCAAAATATCTAGATAGACTCAGCGAATTTATATTCGTGTTTTGGTGGGGGGCAATGGCCGGTTTGGCTAGCAGAGCTAGTTAAATTAAATATTGTGTCTGCCAATAATAAGTCATTGTGAATGGTTTTTTTTCGGAGTGAAGTAAAGCCGTAAAAGTTGCGTTGGGCCTACCGTTTATGTGGGTTTAATGGCTAAGTTTGGTTGGTGTGTGT
>NZ_JBJGXV010000024.1:0-109334 GCF_045447295.1 Pseudomonas sp. O39 | reverse complement strand
TGTCTGTGCCTGGGCGCTGGAATTAGCCCCCACCACCATTGATGGTGAACAATCCACTGAGCCGGGCCTGGCCCTGGATCAATCCAGCGGCACGGCTTCCCGGCTGGGGTTAAGCGTGCGGGAAACCCCGGCGTCGGTGGCCATCGCCACTCGCAATGACATCGAGCGCCATGGCGCCAAGACCTTTCGCGATGCGGCCAACACTCTGCCAGGCGTCAACGCCAGTGCGCCGCCCGGGTTTGGCGGGTTTGTATCCTATCGTGGCTTTACCAGCAGCCAGATCACCCAAATGTTCAATGGCATCAATGTCGCCACCGGCTTGGCACGGCCGGTCGATGCGTGGATTTACGACCGGGTGGAATTGGTCGGTGGCCCCTCCTCTTTGATCAACGGCGCCGGCTCCGTGGGCGGCTCGCTGAACTACGTGACGAAGCTCGCAACCCGTGAGGAACAGGCCGCCGAAGGCCAGCTCACCTATGGCAGCTACGACACCGCCGGCATAGCCTTTGGCCTCAATCACGCCCTGACCGAACCGGGCGCCGAGGTGCAGCATTACGCGCGCCTGGACGTCAGCCGCAACACCAACCACAGCTACATCGACCGCGACCAGCGTGATGCCTGGAGCGTGGCGTTTTCCCTGCTCAGCGACCTCACGCCCAACCTGTCCCACACCCTGGCCCTGGAATACCAGGATGAACACGAAGACAGCCCGTATTGGGGCACACCGGTGCTCAATCCCAAGACCGGCGAGTTGAAGATCGACAAGCACAACCGCTTCAACAATTACAACGTCGCCGACGGCCGTTACGAACAACGCACCCTCTGGGCGCGCTCGATCATCGACTACCGGATCAACGACAGTACCACGCTGAAAAACACCCTTTATCACCTCGACAGCCAACGCGACTATCGCAACCTGGAGACCTACCAATACAACGCCGACAATAGCGCGGTGAACCGCTCGACCGCTTATCAAGTCCGTCATCAGGGCGAGCAGAACGGCAACCAATTCGAGCTGCGCCATGACGACACGTTCTTCGGCCTTTCGACAACGTGGTCGGGCGGCTTTGAGTACAAAGTCAACAGCACTACCAACAACCCGCTGAACGTGCCGGGTAACAGCACGGTGGACCCGAACGACTACAACCCTGGGCATTTCTACGCTATCCCAGGCACCAAGCCTGGCTTCGTCAAAGACAAGACCAACCAAGTCACCACCAAGGCACTGTTCGTAGAAAATCGCCTGGGCCTCACCGATAAACTCTCGCTCTTGACGGGCTTGCGTTACGACGCTATCGATCTGGACGTCACCAATCACCGCACCATCACCGCCACCAACCCACGGCATTTCAGGCGCAGTTGGGAGCCGGTAACCGGCCGCGTGGGCCTGACCTACCAGTTCATTCCATCGGCCAATGTGTATGTGCAATACAGCACGGCGGCTGAGCAGCCATCGACCACCACCCAAGTATTCGACGTGTCGACTGGCAAGCAGTGGGAAGTAGGCAGCAAGTTCGATTACCTGGACGGTCGCGGTTCGGCCACCCTCGCTGCGTACAAGATCGAGCGCAAGGATTTTGCCGTCACCGACCCGTTGGACCCGAACAACAGCATCCCGGTGGGTGCCCAGACATCCAAGGGGATCGAGTTGGCCAGTTCATTGCGCATCACGCCAAGGCTGCTGGCCGAAGGCAACTTTGCCTGGGTGGATGCCGAGTACGATGATTTCAACGAGAAAATCGCCAGCGGCGCGGTGGTCTCGCGCAAAGGCAACACACCCACCAACGTGCCCAAGCGCGTGGGCAACGTTTGGCTGACCTATGACTTTTCTGAGGATTGGCAAGGCGGTGTGGATGCGCGGTATGTCGCCGAGGTGTTTGCGGATAATGCCAACACTCAGACGGTGCCGGCCTACACGCTGTTCGGGACTTTCCTGCGCTACAAGGTGGACTCGCACACGTCGGTGACCGGGCGGGTGCGTAACCTGACGAATGAGGTTTACGCCGAGTTTGCGCATGTGTCGCCGGCGTACTACCTGGGTTCACCAAGGACCTTGGAGGTCGCGGTGCAAACCAGGTTCTAACGCTGGAATGCAATCAAGTGTGGGAGCTGGCTTGCCTGCGATGCCGTCACCTCGGTATATTCGTTACACCGCGGCGATGCTATCGCGGGCAAGCCCGACTCCCACACAGGCCCCACATTTGGATATCCATTCAATAGAAGGACCGTCGGTTACTTCAGGCTCGCTTCCACTTTCTGCGCCACATCTTCCGTCAACCAAGCCTTCCACACCTCAGGGTGCTCTTTCAGAAATGCTTGAGCCACATCCCGTGGCGGCGTGTGTTTCTCACTCATCGATGCCAGCGATTTATTAAGCGGCTCGATAGGAAACTGAACCTTGGTAAAAAACTCAGCAATCTGCGGGTGGTCCTTTTGGAACGGCGTCGACACACCAATGCTCAACTTGGACGCCAACGACCGAGTCGGCCTCGGATTCGGATTATCCGCGTCGGTGAGCGTCTTCCAGGCATCGGCGTCAAACGGTGGCTCTTGCAACTGGATCAATTTGTAACGCCCCATCAAGGGCGTTGGTGACCAGTAGTAGAACAATACCGGTTTGCCTCGACGGATCGACGACGCAATTTCAGCATCCAGTGCCGCACCGGAGCCGCTGCGAAAGTTCACGTAGCTGTCGCTCAGGCCATAAGCCTTGAGCTTCTGCGCGTTCACCACTTCCGACGTCCAGCCGATCGGGCTGTTCAGAAAGCGCCCTTTGCCAGGCGACTCGGGGTCCTTGAACACGTCCTTGTAACGCGCCAGGTCCTGCACAGTTTTGAGGTCCGGCGCCAACGGCTTAAGGCCTTTGGCAGCGTCGCCCTTGACCACATATTCCGGCACCCACCAACCCTCGGTGGCTCCCTTGACCGTATCGCCCAGACCGACCACTTTGCCTTCGGCTTCCGCCTTGATCCAGACCGGGCTACGGCCGGCCCATTCTTCGCCGATCACCTGGATGTCGTTTTTCGCCAAGGCGGTTTCCAGGGTGATCGTGGTACCGGGCAAGGTGTCGGTGGGCAGGTCATAGCCCTTCTCGACGATAAACCGCAGCACCTCGGTGATGAGGCTGCCGCTTTCCCAGTTCAGGTCGGCGAAATGCACCGGTGCCTGGGCGGCCGATATCGGCAGTGAGGCCACCGACAACCCCAGGGTCGTCAGGGACGCCGCCAACAGCGATCTCAATCCTTTCATGCCTTTGCACCTCGCGTTTTCACAACCCTAGCGGAAGGCTCTGCTGCGGATGCGCGAAGCCTCTGAATAGTTAAGTCAACTCAACTGTAGTAGAGGTTCCGGGAGAGCAAAAATACACACAGTGTTTGGCGACTACTCGCTGGCCTTGAAGGTCACCAGTTCGCCCTTGCGCCACTTGGCCGCCTTACCGGTCACCGCCTTGAGGGTTTTGGTCAGGCCTTCCTGCAGCTGTTCATTGGCCGCAAACACCAGCATCACGCTGTGGCCTTCCTTGAATACGATGCCCTGGCCTTCGGCCGAAGAAACGAAGGCGTAATCGCCCAGGCCATACACCGTCAACTTGATGTCGCGGAACTTCAGTTCGAACTTGCCACCTTCACGACTCGGCAACACGGCCGCGCGAAAGTGGTCACCCACCTTGAGTTCCAGGCGTGGCTTGTCATCCACGACCATCGCCGTTTCGGTATCGATCTCGGCGATGTAGATACCTTCCGGCGTCTGTTCTGTGATGTAAACGAAACGGGATTGAAACTGCTTGACCAACTTTGCGCGCAAATCACCCAGCACGAATAACGCGTGCATATCCAGATTACTGACTGCCAAGGAAACGCCCCCACATCAAAAATAACGCCGACCGCCGGAGCGGGCAGCACAAAAAAACGACCCGTAGCCACAAAAAATAGCGCGTAGCCACGATTACACATTCGAAAAAAAACTGAAGAGAACCCGCTTCTACGTCATGAGACTAGTACAGGCGTGCGCGATGGACCTCATGCAAGGTCATCTGGCGCCACAGAAAATCACAGGTTCAACGGCCCGAGAATACGCGCCGACCAGCTTCAGAGAATAACCCAGTTAAAAACGCAGTTTCCGACAACCTACACATAACAAATTACCTGGCGTGGAACCAAGCATGGGCTGCCGACGACAATACTAAAACAGCAACACGGGTCAAAACCAGCCGAAACGCTGCTGGTGAGTCAACACGATTGATCCACAGGCGCTGGCCATGCACCCACGCCAACACGACGTTACGCCTTCCGGCGCTCGTTCATCATGTCAAGACGAGCGCCAATACTACTGCTTAGATTACCCCAACGGGTACTCCAATTCCGTTCTTTACCCAGTTGTACCGGCCGGCCGCAATTTCTTACATATCACTGGAAGTGACCAGCGGCAGAATCAGAGGTTTTCGCAGTACGCACGCCCAGGCCTGCGAGTTGGCCAAATAGCTCGAAGCCAGCTTGCACGCCGCTTACGGCGGGTTCGTTTCGTCGTCTGGATGACTTTACTGCGCCGTCGCCCCTCAACAACTGCCATACTGCTCCGTCCATTGAAGTTTGCCCCCTGCGGGTCAGGTTTCATCAGTGCAGTTACCTTGAAGGGAAGGCTATACGTGACGGAATTTGATATTGGCGAATTTTTCATCCATGGCGATGCAAGGGAAGTAGACGGTGAGTTTCAAGCGGTGATCATCATGCGGGCCAAACTACCGCTGACCACGATCACCACGCATCAGGTAGAAAAAGATCGTTGGTTCAAAACTGTCGACGCCGCCGCAGTTGCAGCAAAGGATGCCGCCAAGGCCCTGAAAACCGCCGTGGATTCGGGGGCACTTAATTCCTGAACTCTGACACGCCCTGAGCCTCACATGCACAACGACCATCACCTTGCATGGAGAACTACCATGGACGCGCCAATCCCGACACTTGAAACTCTGTTTGAACAACTCGGCCTGGATTCAAGCCCCGAAGCCATCGACGCATTCATCGGCGCACACACGCTGGATGAAGACGTTAAGCTGATCGATGCACCTTTCTGGACGCCGCAACAAGCGGCGTTTCTCAAGGAAGAATTGCGCGAAGACGCCGAATGGGCCATCCCGGTGGATGAACTGAACCAGCGTCTGCATCAACCGCACTAACCTCCGTCAATGCAGGCTGTCTGACTGTTCCAGGCGCATCAGCGCCTCCCAGGCAGCCCTGCACTCCTCGGCTTCATCGCGGCTGGCGAACGCAGTGCCGCGTTGCTCACCATTGAGCAACACCACCCAGCAAGCTTTCTGACCCAGCGCACGCAGGGCTTGTGGTACGCCACTGCCGATCATCACGGCCACATCAACCTTATTTTGCATGGAGAATCTCCGCAACATTAGTTAGCTGCCTAACAATGTTGGCCATGCTACGGTTTTATTCCAGTTGGAAAAAGCTATCCCCGGAATAGCTCCATTGCATAAACAGCAACAATCCTAACGCGCGGCTTTAGCCCCTTGCGGTTTATAGCCCAGGCGCAAGCCCCCCCAATGCCTGCCCCTGACCATAATCGGCACCGACAAATCGTGCATCAACTCGCCGGTGTCGCGGGTGTAGGTCTGCAACAACACCGCTTGTTGATGGCTGCCGCAACGAATGCCGGTGCGGTCTTCAAATTTGCGCTTGGTACGGTTCTGCAGTGCATCGACCTGCGCGTCACCGGTGAGGGCGTGGGAGAACGCCTTGTTGTGCGTCGGCACGTAGCCCTGAGGTGTGCAGGCGATAGCGAATACCAACCCTTCATGGCGCGGCAGCAACGCCTCCTGGATCGCCGGTAAGACTTGGTCGGTGTAGCCATCAAAACGCGTGTGGTATTTGCTCGGGCGGGTATTCGGAATGGGCGTGTAGCTGCGGTCAAACAAGTCCTCCAGGCTGATACGGTTTTGCAAGACATCGGCCTCAAACTGTTCGGCAATACGGCTGGCGCCTTCACGGGCCAGGTCGTAGATGCGCTGGTGATAGTCGTCCAGGCCGACCTCAGCCAGGCGTTCGCTGATGGTTTCCGCTTGCCCCTCCATTTGTACGGCGACGTCGGCCAGTTGCCGAGTTTGCTCGTCGCTCACCGTCAAGTCGCTGCGCATTTGCTCCACGGCGTGGAACAGACTGTCGAGTTGCGCGCGGTTAGTGTCGGTGCCCTGCGCAATCTCATGGACTTGCCCTTCCACATCCGCCGCCAGGCTGGCGATGTTTTCCAGTTGCTCGCCCGCATGTTCCACTTGCTCGACGCCGATGTGCAGGTCCGCCGACAGTTGACGAATCTGCTCAACCACTTGAGCGGTACGTTGTTGGATATCAGCGACCATCACCCCAACCTCGTCGGTGGCCGTGGCTGTGCGCCCGGCGAGACCACGCACTTCATCGGCGACCACGGCAAAGCCGCGACCGTGCTCACCCGCACGCGCCGCTTCAATGGCGGCGTTCAATGCAAGCAAGTTGGTCTGACTGGCGATGGATTGGATCACCAGGGTCACGCGCTGGATTTCCTCACTGCGCTGGCTCAAGGCTTCGATCAGTTCACGGCTGGCATTGGCGCGCTGGCTGAGCTGGCGCATGCGGATGATCGACTGCGCCAGCACTTCACGCCCTTGCGTGCTGCACTGATGTGCCTGGCTGGCCGCGCCCAGGGCTTGGCGGCTGAGCTGGGAGGTGACCTGTTCGGTACCGATCATCACTTCGGCACTGCTGACAATCTGCTTGGCTGCGCTCAGTTGCGACTGCACCCGAGCCGCCAGTTGCTTGACCGAATAGGCCACGCCGGCAGCGGAAAGCGCGTTATGGCTGGTGGTATAGGAAAGATCACGGGTCAGTTCGCCCACCGTGTCGACGGCCGGGGATGGCTGCACGCGGGGCGCACGGGTTTTGAGGGCGGGCAGCCAGATCACCAACAAGGCCAGTGGCACGCAGACGTACAACGGCAAGCCGGCAAACGCCAGACCCAGCAATACCAGCACCAGGGCGGCGCTCTGCACAAGCTGCGTCGGCCAGCCGGGCAGCACGCGCGCCACCGTGTGCGGTGGCACCGCTGCGCCCATCAGAGATCCGTCTCCAGCCATCGTCGTTACCCCACTGCCTGTCGTTATTGTTTACGCATTAAACGCCAGTATTGGGCCATTATCCATGGGCCTTTAGTGGAGTTACTTGCAGCAAATCAACAGACAGGGGTGTAAACGGTATTTCTGGACACCGCATGCACGGCGTCCAATTTCAGCACAGCAGCCTTCAGCGTATCAGGCTTGACGCTGGTGCTTGTCGATCTGCTCGTGACGTTCTTGCGCTTCGATGCAGTATTTGGTGGTTGGGCTGATCAGCAGGCGCTTGAGGCCGATAGGCTCGCCGCTGTCATCGCACCAGCCAAAAGAATCTTCCTTGATGCGCTCCAGAGCGCGCTCAAGCTGCGGCAGCATACGCTGGTCGCGGTCGATGGCATTCACCAGCCAAGTGCGCTCTTCTTCCACAGAAGCGGCGTCAGCCGGGTCAGCCGGGGTATCCAGGCTTTCGATGGCGATGCGGTTCTGTTCAATGCGCGCGTGGTGTTCCACCTTCATGTCTTGCAGCAACTGCTCGAAAAAAGCGTGCTGTTCGGCATTCATGTAGTCATCCGCCGGCATGGCCAGCAACTTTTCCTTTGTCATTGATTTCTCTATAAAAAATACGTGCATTAAGGCGAATAAGGGAGCTTCCCGGAAGGCCTGTGCCGGTCTCGGAAAGGCGCCATCCATTTCAAGCGCCACCCGGCACTCAATTTACGAGGGGCGGCAGTCTAAGGCCGACTTGAGGGCTCAGCAACTGAAAAGACAGGCATTTTTTCCCAATTAACCCCCAAAGGCACCAGGACGGGCTTGGCGAATGGTCATCGGAGTGCGTTTATAGCAAGAAATTCAGTCTTGTGGAGCTATATAGAAGACAAACGGTTAGAACTCATTGGCGCAGATCCAAATGTGGGAGCGGGCTTGCTCGCGAATGCTGAGTGTCAGGCAGCGCATTGGGCACTAATACACCGCTTTCGCGAGCAAGCCCGCTCCCACACTTTGGTTCTGCGCCAGCTGCAAATCTGCGTTAGCGCTTGAGTTTGCGCTTGTTGCGATATTGGTCGATTACCACCGCCACCACGATGATCAGGCCCTTGATGATGTCCTGGATATACGCATCCACCCCGACAAAGGTAAACCCGCTCGCCATCACCCCGAGGATCAACGCGCCGATCACGGTGCCGGTGATGCGCCCTACCCCGCCCGCCAGGCTGGTGCCGCCGATCACCGCTGCGGCAATCGCATCCAGTTCATAGGACATGCCCATACCGGCCTGGCCGGTAGCGGCACGCGCCGAAGCGACAACACCGGCCAGGCCCGCCAGCAACCCGGCAATGCTGTAGACGATGATCAGATGGCGCTTGACGTTGATCCCCGACGTGCGCGCCGCCTGCATGTTGCCGCCGATGGCGTAGGTGTACTTGCCGTACTTGGTGTAGCGCAGGGCGATATGGAAGATCACCGCCACCACCAGAAAGATGATCACCGGCATCGCACCATGACCAATCGCCGTGTAGGAGTCCGACAGCATGCTCACCGGCTGGCCTTCGGTGTAGTAACGCGCCAGGCCACGCGCCGAGACCATCATGCCCAAGGTGGCAATAAACGGCGGGATACCGGTAACGGCGATGATACTGCCGTTAATCGCTCCCGCCAGCAGCCCGACCCCCAGGCCCATCGCCACGGGAATCCACACCGGCAAGTCAGTCAGGCTGGGGAACACCGCGCGGGAAAAGTCCGAGGTCTGCGCCAGACTGGCGGCGATCATCGCCGATAACGCCAACACAGAGCCGGGGGACAGGTCGATACCGGTGGTGATGATCACTTGGGTCACACCGATCGCCAGCAGGCCGATGATCGACACTTGCAGGATCATCAGCACCAGGCGCTGGGAGTTCATCAGGAAGCTCTGGTCACGCACGATCCAGCCGAACAGTTCAAATACCAGGCCGATGCCGATCAGCACCAGGAAGATGCTCAGCTCGGTGGGTAAACGCCGACGGCGCTTGACCGGTGCCGTGGCAGGCTTGTTGTCTGTTATTGCGTTCATAGCCAATCACCTTCTTATTCTGTGCTGTTCGTCAGTGGACTACGGTCATACCGGAAGCCAACTGCATGACTTTTTCCTGGGTTGCATCTGCGCGATCCAGGGTGCCCATCAGTTCGCCTTCGTGCATCACCATCACCCGGTCGCTCATGCCCAGCACTTCCGGCAGTTCGGAGGAAATCATGATCACCGCCATACCTTCGCTGGCGAGGAAGGAAATCAAGCGATAGATCTCGGCCTTGGCGCCGACATCGATGCCACGGGTCGGCTCATCGAGAATCAACAGGCGTGGGTTGGTCATCAGCCAACGCGCCAGCAGGGCTTTTTGCTGGTTGCCGCCGGACAACGTGTCGATGCACTGTTCTAGGGATGGGGTTTTCACCCGCAGCTTCTTGCACATGTCTTCGCACAAGGCGCGCAGGGCCTTCTGCTGGATAAACCCGTTGCCCGAGTAAAGCGGCAGCACGGCCATCTCCATGTTTTCCAGGACCGACAGGCACGGGAACAGGCCGCTGAGCTTGCGGTCTTCGGTCAACAGCGCAAAACCCTTCTCGATGGCCATGTGCGGGTCGCTGATGCGCACCGGCTTGCCGTCGAGAGTGATCTGCCCGCCGGAGCTTGGGGTGATGCCGAAGATCGTTTCCGCCACGTTGGTGCGGCCCGAGCCCATCAACCCGGCGATGCCGAGGATTTCACCGGCGTGCAGATCGAATGACACGTCCTTGAACACACCGTCCAGGCGCAGGTCACGCACCGACAACAGCAGTTCGCCAATGGGCGTCTCCTGCACCGGGAACAACTGGCTCAGTTCACGGCCGACCATCATCGAAATCAGGCTGTCGCTGTTCATGCTGTCGGCGCGCTGCAGACCGATGTAGTGGCCGTCACGAAACACCGCCACTTCGTCGGCAATGGCGAACACTTCGTTCATTTTATGCGTGATATAGACGATGCCTTTGCCTTGGGACTTGAGGTCGGCAATGATCGAAAACAGGTGGGCCACTTCCTTCTCGGTAATGGCTGAGGTCGGTTCATCCATGATCAGGATGTCGGAGTCGTAGGACACCGCCTTGGCAATCTCGACCATTTGCCGCTCGGCGATGCTGAGGTTGCCGACATGTTCTTCGGGGTCAAGGTTGATGCGCAGGCGTGCCAGCAATTCGGCAGTGCAGCGGTGCATTTCACGGTGGTTGACCATGTGCAGGCTGTTGAGCTGCTCGCGACCGATCCAGATATTTTCGGCGATGCTCATGTGCGGCATCAGGTTGAGTTCCTGGTGGATCATCGCGATCCCGGCCTTCTGCGCCGCCAGCGGCGTTTCAAACACAATCGGCTTGCCACGCAGGCGAATTTCCCCCGCATCGGGCTGGTAGATACCGGCGATGATTTTCATCAGCGTCGATTTACCCGCACCGTTTTCGCCCATCAGCGCCAGCACGGAACCAGGGCGTACCCGCAATTGCACATCGGCCAGGGCCACGACGCCGGGAAAGCCTTTGCTGATGTTGAGGATTTCCAGCAGGTAGGGTTCTTCCTGCAGCACGGGCTGGATGCCGGGAGGCTGCGAGACGGTGGCTTGAGCAAGCATATCGGGTACTCCATCAGCAGAGCGACCGTGGCCGCCCTGCTTGCTTATTGTTGTTATGAAGGGCTACTTGAAGTCTTTGACGTTGTCCGGCGTGATCAGCTTGAACGGGATGATCACGTTCTGCTCGACCGGCTCCTTCTTCGCCATCTTGCGCGCCGCCTCCACCGAACCGACCGCCTGGCCCTTGGCGTCCTGGAAGGCCGACGCCGCCATGTCGCCCTTGGTAATTGCGTTCAAACCGTCCGGCGTGCCATCAACCCCCGCAATTAACACGGTGCCCGGCTTGGTACCCGCCGACTTCAGCGCCATGGACGCGCCAATGGCCATCTCATCGTTGTTGGCCAGAACCGCATTGAATTCGCGACCTTGGGTCAGCCAGTCGTTGACCAGGGTCATGCCCTTGTCACGCAGCCAGATGCCGGTCTGTTCTTGCTCGATGGTAATGCCGGGGTATTTGGCCAGGATTTCCTTCACACCTTTGGTACGGTTGGTGGTGGAGTTGTTCGCCAGGTCACCCAGCAGGATGACGATCTTGCCCTTGCCGCCGAGCTTGTCGGCGATGTACTGCATTTGCAGACGACCGGCCTCAACGTCATCGGACGTCACCGCGACGACATCCTTGGGCAACTCTTTTTGGTCAGGACGACGGTTGACGAAGACCAGCGGGATGCCCGCCTTGGTAGCGGCACTGATGATGTTCTTGGTCGAGGCGGTATCGACCGGGTTGACGATAATCGCGTCGACTTTCTGGCTGATAAAGTTCTCGACCTGGCTCAGTTGCTTGACCACGTCGGCCCGGGCGTCTTCGAACTGCAGCTGTACGCCGTCACCCTTGGGATAGGACTTGGCTTGCTTGTCCATGTCTTCGCGCAGGTAGGTCAGGAACGTGTCATCGAAAGCGGACATGGTCACGCCCACCTTGATATCGGCGGCCGCGGCAAAACCGCTGGCAAGCAGCATGGACAAGGCCAGCGCGGTAAAACGGATCGGGGTCTTCATGAACGGTCTGTCTCCAATTTCTTGTTGGTTTTTTGGACGTTGCGTTTATCAGAGCGTGGCTGGCGAAGACGGCAGTTGAACCACCGGTGCGCCGGGAATGCAGCACACCAGCGCGCCTTTGTTTTCGACGCACAGCACATTAAGGAAGGAGAAATAAAACGGCCGCGCGCGGGGCAGACCGCGGGGCGCAAGGGCGGGGCGTAAAACTCGCAGTACAGCGTTGAAGATTTTCATCTGACGGTACCTGGTTGTTTTTGATCTTGTTTTTGTCGAGTCGCCCGAATCGAGTCCGAGACGTACTTTATGCAACCTGGAAAAGACTTTATTAGAAAATAATTTCCATATCAACCTGTTTTAGAATTTTATTCTATTTTTGTTGAAACCACCTGCTGGCGCTCGTTGCTAAGGCGTGCAGCGTCCAATATACGGGTGGTTTCCAATGCGTCATTGGCATCCACCGGCAGCGGCCCAAGCCCTTGCACAGCACTTTGCAACTGGCGATAGAACTGCGTCCAGCAGCCTTTCTCCGACGGCACCCGCTCACGCTCCTCGCCCTGTTCAAACCACCCCCAACGCCGATGCTCTTCCGCGCCCCAGTGCTCGCCCTCGGTTTTCGGCGACTTGCCCGCCATCAGTGCGGCTTCCTGACCGTCCAGCCCCTCCACGGTGTAACACCCCAAGGTGCCACTGACGCGAAAACGCGGGGCCTGGCTGTTTTGCAGCGCACTGCCCCACAGGTGGGAAATCACCCCATTGGCGTGAGTCAGGGAAACGAAAAAGCCGTGATCGAGGGTCGGGTGTTGCGGGCTGAATTGCAGTTGGGCGAACACCCGGTCCACCGGGCCGAACAATTGCAGCGCCTGGTCCACCAGATGGCTGCCCAGGTCGCGCAACCAACCGCCGCCGCTGACGTTGCCCACCGCGTCCGGGCTGTAACGTTCGACGCGCGACTCAAAGCGCGTGACTGCCCCCAGAGCGCCGGCGTCAATCAGTTTACGCAGGGTCAGGAAATCCGAATCCCAACGCCGGTTCTGGTAGACGCTGAGCAATACACCCTGGCGTTCGGCGGCCGTGATCAGTGCCTGAGCCTGTTCGGCATTGGCGGCGAAGGGCTTGTCGCTGACCACCGCAACCCCGTGTTCGATGGCTTCCAGCACCAGGGCGGGGCGTCCTTTGAGGGTGGTGGAAATCACTAAAGCATCAACCCCAGCCTCGACGATCTGGCCAATGGAGTCGAAGGCCTTGAGGCCTGGATGGTCGCTCGCCAGCTGCAGGCGACGCTCGGGGGAACGTGTCACTACGCCCACAAAGGTTGCGCCGGGCAGGGTTGCAATCAACGGTGCGTGAAAATAACGGCCGCCGTGGCCGTAGCCGACAAGTCCGATTCGCATATATGCGCTCCTTCATGAAGTGGAAACCCGATCTAAATGTGGGAGCTGGCTTACCTGCGAAAGCGGTGTATCAGGCGGCATCAATGTTGAATGTGCCGCCGTCATCGCAGGCAAGCCAGCTCCCACACCGACCAAGTGCGTTCAGTGGAGTGGGGCTTAGCCGTAGAAAGGTGGGCGCGGTGGCAAGCTGACCTTAATGATCTGCTCGCTGCTCTGCGCTTCGATACATGCATCCGCCGCCACTGCCGCCGCAAACCCATCCCACGCCGACGGCCCGCCGACTTGCCCGGCGCGCACGCTGTCGATGAAGGCCTGTAACTCGACGTCGTAGGCGCCGATAAAGCGGTCTTTCCAATCCATCAGAATCGCATTCGACAGCTTCGCGCCACTGCGCAACTGCACCTGGGACGGTTCCGGCAGCTTGGCGATACCGGTCTCCCCCACCACTTCGCACTGGATGTCGTAGCCGTATTGGCAGTTCACAAACACTTCCACGTCGATGCGAGTGCCCTTGGCGGTTTCCAGCAGCACAATCTGCGGGTCGCGCAGGTGGGCCAGGGCCTTGCTGGTCTTGCGCGGGAACACCACCTGCACCGACACGTAGTCGTCGTTGAGCAACCAGCGCAACACATCCAACTCGTGGATCAACGTGTCGGTGATGGCCATGTCGGTCTTGTAGTTCTCACCCACCGTTGGGTTGCGGTGCGCACAATGCAGCATCAACGGCTCGCCGATCTGGCCGCTGTCGATCACGGCCTTGAGGGCGCGATAGCCTTCGTCATACGGGCGCATGAAGCCCACTTGCACCAGGCGCTTGCCGTAGGCGACTTCAGCGTCAACGATCTTGCGGCAGCCTTCGGCCGTCACGGCCAGGGGTTTTTCGCAGAACACGGGTTTGCCGGCGGCGATGGCGGCGAGCACGAATTCTTCGTGGCTCGGGCCCCAGGAGGTCACCAGAATCGCCTCGACTTGCGGCGAATTGATCAGCGCATGGCCGTCGGCGTATACCTCGGCGTCCAGCTTCAAATCAGCCACAACCTTGGCAGCTTGCTCAAGGTTGATGTCGGTCACCGCAACTACCTGGCTGTTAAGCAAGGTCTGGCTGCAACGACGAATGTGGTCCCGGCCGATGGCGCCCGTACCGATTACACCTAGCTTCAAAGACATACCAAACTCCTCTTGTTATTAGTACTGCCGGGCCTTGGCCAGCTGTTCATTGAGTTTTTTCGCCGCCGCATTCGTGCGTTCGCTGGTGGACACCTGGGCAACACCCACACGCCACCACGACAAGTAGCCGTGGATCATGGTCTTGGGCAGTACCTTGATATCAATCAACGTCGATACCGTTTGTGTGCGCGCATCGGCCAGCGCCGATTCGAGCTGTTCCACGGTGCTGACCTTATAGGTCTTGCAGCCATAAGCCGCCGCGCTCATGGCGAAATCCACCGGCACCAGGCCGCCGTCGAGCTTGCCGCTCTCGGGGTTGCGGAAGCGAAATTCCGTGCCGAAGCTGTCCATGCCGTTGCCGATCTGCAGGTTGTTGATGCAACCGAACGCCATGTTGTCCAGCAGCACCACGTTGATCTTGCGCCGCTCCTGGATCGAGGTGGCAAGCTCCGAGTGCAGCATCATGTAAGAGCCATCGCCGACCAGCGCGTACACCTCCTTTGTCGGTTCAGCCAGCTTCACGCCGAGGGCCGCGTTGATCTCGTAGCCCATGCATGAATAGCCATACTCGACGTGGTAGGTGTTGACGCCTTTGCTGCGCCAGCTGCGCTGCAAGTCGCCGGGCAGGCTACCGGCGGCGGCGACGATGATGGCGTCATCGGCCAGGGTGTCATTGAGCACACCGAGTACACGGCTCTGAGTCAGGCACGAGCCGGTCAATTCGATGAATTCGCGCAGCACCGCGCGATCCAGGTGGTCATCAACCTGCGGAACAAAATCATCACCGCTGTATTCCACGTGATGCACACGGTCCACTTCCGCCTCCAGCTGCGCCTTGGCGTCGCAGACCTGCTCGCCCCAACCGGCGCGGTAGTCGACCAAGGCGTCAGCCAGTGCCTCAAGGCCAACCTTCGCGTCCGCCAGCACTTGTACGCCGTCGAGCTTCAAGGCATCGCAGGGGCTGATATTGAGGTTGAGAAACTTCACCTCGGGATGCTTGAACAGCGATTTGGATGAGGTCGTGAAATCGGTATAACGCGTGCCGATGCCGATAATCAGATCGGCCTCGGGCGCCAGCAGGTTAGCCGCCAGGCAGCCGGTTTCACCGATGCCGCCGAGGTTCAGCGGGTGGTTGGACACCACCGCACTCTTGCCCGCCTGGGTTTCGGCGAAAGGAATATCAAAGCGCTCGGCAAAGGCTTGCAACGCGGCATTTGCCCCGGCGTACTTCACACCACCGCCGCAGATGATCAGCGGCTTGCGTTTGCCCCGAAAGGCGGCCACAGCGTCAGCGATCATCGCGTGGGTGGCTGGACGACGCTCGATACGGTGCACACGTTTTTGCAGGAAATAGTCGGGATAGTCCCAGGCTTCGGCCTGCACATCCTGAGGCAGCGCCAGGGTCACAGCGCCGGTTTCGGCGGGGTCGGTGAGCACGCGCATGGCGTGGATCGCGGCGGTCATCAACTGTTCGGGACGGTTGATGCGGTCCCAGTATTTGCTCACCGAACGGAACGCATCGTTGGTGCTGATGCTCAGGTCGTGGAATTGCTCGATTTGCTGCAGCACCGGGTCAGGTTGGCGGCTGGCATACACATCGCCCGGCAGCAGTAGCAACGGGATACGGTTGGCCGTGGCGGTCGCCGCAGCGGTCAGCATATTGGCCGCGCCCGGGCCCACGGATGCGGTGCACGCGTAGATCTTGCGGCGCAGGTGCTGCTTGGCAAAACCGATGGCGGCGTGGGCCATGCCCTGCTCGTTGCGGCCCTGGTGCACCACCAGGTCGCCGCTGTCCTGCTCCAGGGCCTGGCCCAGGCCCAGCACGTTGCCGTGACCAAAAATGGTGAACACACCGGCGACAAACTTGCTCTGCACGCCATCGACTTCGACGTATTGGTTATCCAGAAACTTCACCAGGGCCTGGGCCATGGTCAATCGTGTTGTGGTCATGTTCGCACCTTGTATGAATGCAAATCTGTCGATCAACAGTGATGTTATGAGGGAGCGTCAGGGCCGGGCGTTTTGCAGGTGGGCGATGCTTGCCCCAATGGCCTGCTGAATATCCACCAGCCCATGCACGCTTTCAGCAAACGGCTCGAACGACAGATAGCCGCCATACCCGGTGCTGAGCAAGGTGTCGATCTGCGCAGCATTGCCGAGGATATCGCCCTCGCCGACCAGCACGCGGTGGCCGTCGCGAATCGAATTCAGTGGTGCGTCTGCATCTTCCACGCCGGAGATATGCACCAGCCCGGTCAGTTCCGGGAAGAACTCATGCTCGCTGGCCAGGTGATGATGAAAGGTGTCGTGCACCAGGCGGAACACATCCAACCCGCCAATCGACTGGATCGCGTCCACCGCCACGCGCTTGCGGCGCAGAGCACATTCCTCAAACCCCAGGGGCTCGATAAAACCCAGAATCGCGTATTCACGCAGGATCGGCGCCAGCTCGCTCAACGCCGTGCGCAAACCGGCGGCACGCTGGGCTTCGCTGCGTGCATCGCCGCGCTCATTCAGCGGGCACATCACCAGGCCTTGCGCGCCGCATTCGCGGGCATAGGTGGCGAGGGCGATCGCCTGGGCGCGACGTTCATCGTTCCATACATCAAACGGGTACAGCGCGTTGATCGACAGCACCGTAATGCCCTGCCCTGCGCACAACTCGCGCACGCGGCTGGCCGGCGTGCCGAATTCGATTTCGTGCCCCTTGAGGTCGTTGCGAATCTCGATGGCATCGCATTTGAGGGCCGCAGCCAACTGGATGAAGTCCGGCAGGGAAAGGTTGGGCGCGACCATACGGTTTAGGGCAAAACGCAGAGACGACTGCATTGTTATTGTTCTCCGTCCAAACCGATTAAAGGTCCAGCAGCCAGCTGTGCTGTGGGTCGTTATGGAAATGCCAGGCGCGCTTGGGGCCGGCCATCACGTTCAGGTAGTACGACTCGTAGCCATACGGCACGCTGACCGGGTGATAACCCTTGGGCACGACTACCAAGTCGCTGTTTTCCACGGCCATGGCCTGGTCGATACTGCGGTCGTCGGTGTACACCCGCTGGAACACGAAGCCTTGGGGCGGATTAATCTGGTGGTAGTAGGTTTCTTCGAGAAAACTCTGGTGCGGCAGGTCGTCGGTGTCGTGTTTGTGTGGCGGGTAGCTCGACGAATGCCCGGAGGGCGTGCGCACTTCCACCACCAGCAGCGAATGGGCCGGCTCGCTGTCAGGCAGGATGTCACACACATAACGGGTATTGGCGCCTTTGCCGCGCACGCTGCGTTTGCACTGTTCAGGACGGATCAGACGCGGTTCAAACCCCTCTGCACCGGGCGCGGCGCAGACAGCGATTTGCACATCGCTCAAGGCGGTAATCTGCGCTTCGGTGCCCGGCGGCAGGTAGGCGGCGAAGGGTGATTTGTCTTCGAACACCGACTGACGATCACCGAGGTTCTGCCAGTTGAACCCCTCGCCCTCGATATTCACCCGGCCACTGAGCAGTACCAGGCACACCTCTTTATCGCCAGCGCTGACCGGCAGGCTTTCACCGAGGCTCAGGCGGTAGGCGGCAAAGCCCACGTACTCCAGGCGCCCCTCTTCCAGCGCGACCATGGTTTGCCCGCGTTTGCTGCTTTTAACCAACAAGCTCATCACTCAGTCCTCTCGTTGAGAAGCGCGCGCAACGTGTCATAGCCCTTTTTCGCATAGATATAGCTGGGCGCCACGGCTGGGTCCTGCTCGGCTTCAACTACCAGCCAGCCCTCATATTGGGCGGCCAGCAATACATCGAGCAACTCGGCAAAGTCGATATCGCCATCGCCGGGCACGGTGAAGGTGCCATTGACGATGCAGTCCGGAAAGCTCCACATCTGATTGCGCGCCAGTTGCACCACCGGCTTGCGTACGTCCTTGAAGTGCACGTGGCAGACGCGGTCGATGTGTTTGCGCAGTACCTCGATGGGTTCGCCACCGCCCATGTAACAGTGGCCCGAATCGAACAGCAGGCCGACTTCCGGGCCGGTTCGGCGCATCAGTTGGTCGATGTCCTCCGGCGACTCGACGTAGGCGCCCATATGGTGGTGGTAAGCCAGGCGCACGCCCTGGGACAGGGTAAAGCGCGCCAGTTCGGTGAGTTTGTCGGCATAGTCCTGCCAGGCCTGTTCGCTGTGCAAACGCGGGCGTTCGATCAGGCGGACTTTCGAGCCCTGGATAGAATCAGCCACTTCGCCGTAGACCAACACCGTGGCACCGTTCTGTTTCAGCAGCTCGACGTGACCGGCGATGGCCTCGATTTCCTCTGCCACCGAACGCCGCGCCAGGCGGCTGGAGTACCAGCCAGAGACCAGCGCCAGGTCATAGGGGCGCAACACATCGCCCACCCCTTTTGCGTCCTTGGGGAATTTGCCGTTGAGCTCAAAACCCTCGTAGCCGATTTCCTTGCCTTCGCTCAGGGCGGTGCTCAGGGGCGTTTCGCCACCCAGCGCCGGCAGGTCGTCGTTGCTCCAGGAGATCGGGTTGATGCCAATTCGGATTGCGGGCATGGCTGCACCTTATTGTTTTTCAGCTTCACTGATATCTGGTGTGTGTGGGAGCTGGCTTGTCGAATCGACAAGCCAGCTCCCACATTTGAATGCATTTCAGGTTAAAGACTGTGTTCAGCCTCGCGAACTGCGCCAGGCGTTGATGAGCTGTTCGAAGGTTTGCTGCACCTGCTCAATCAGCGTCTCATCATTAATCTCCCCCGCCATCCACGCGCGGCTCGGTTCCTGGAAGATCGTGCGGCCCACCGCAAACCCACGGCAGGTGGTGCTTTGGCTGGCTTGCTGGAAGCCATCGGCGAGGCATTCAGCCGATGCGTTAAGGCCCAGCAGCACCACGCCGCGGCAGTACGGGTCGCGCTCCTGGATCAGCTCATCGAGCTTTTTCCAGTCTGCGGCCGATTGCGCCTCGATCTTCCACCATGCCGGGTAGATGCCCAGGTTGTACAAGCGCTTGAGGCTGCGATAGAGCACGTCGGGATAGGTCGACGGGTGGTCTTTGGGCGGGATGACTTCCAGCAACAGCTCATGGCCGCTGACCAGGGAGGCCTCGTACACGGCCTTGAGTTGCGCTTCCTGTTCCAGGCGCAGCATCGGCTCGTCGTCAGGGTGGAATTGCACCAGGCACTTGATGATTTGCTCCTGCGGCCAGGCGATCAGATTGCTGCCTACCGAGCGACCGTGCTCAAACGCCAGGGGCCGCGAGTTCTGCACTTCCACCGGGCGGGCGATCCACCAGCCGCGACCGCTGGCGGCATTGAGCGCATCCTGCCCGAAGCGTTGGTCGGCCAGCAGGCCCACATCAGCCTCGACACCTTGCTCGCGTAGCTTATGTTCCACGCGTTCAATGGCCTGGATAAACAGCTGCTTAATGTCGCTGATACGCGTCAGGTCCTGGCCGCCTTTTTGCGCCAGGTCCACCAATTGCCAGCGATGGTCGAACGCAAACACAAACAGCTGCTTCCAGGCTTTGCGAGGCACGGTGACCCGGTGCAGGCGCTGCAGGGTGACGTCCTGGTCAGGGCGGGTGATGGGCACCGGGCTATTGAACAGGTAATCCAGTTCGGCAGGCGTTGGCATGGCCGGCGCGCAAGCGTGGCGGGACACGACGAGACCACCGCAGGCGTTGGCCAACTGGCTGCAGCGCTCATCGCTGGCATCGTTTATCCAGCCGCTGAGGAAGCCCGACATAAACGCATCGCCGGCCCCCAGCACATTCAGCACTTCAACCCGCACGCCCGGGTAAATCGCGCCATCCTCCAGCCGCGCTGGAACCGCGCCGTGGATCACCGTGCAACCTTGCGGGCCGAGCTTGACCACCAGGGTCGCCGGGGTCAGTTCACGTACGGTACGCAACGCGGTGAGCAAATCTTCACTGCCGCCCGCGATCAAAAACTCTTCTTCCGTGCCGACGATCAAGTCGAAACGCGGCAGGATTTTCTGCACATGCTGGCTGACATTCTGGTCGGCGACAAACCGGGTTTCACCATCCGCCTTGCCCGCCAGGCCCCACAGCACGGGGCGGTAGTCAATATCCAGCACGCGCTTGACGTTGTGTTTAGCGGCGTAGTCCAGGGCCTGAATGCTGGCCTTGTACACGCCATCGGTGGAGAAATGTGTGCCGGTGATCAGCAAGGCTTTGCTGGAGGCAATAAAGGCTTCGCTGATGTCCTCAGCGCGCAGCGCCATGTCGGCGCAGTTCTCGCGGTAGAACACCAAGGGGAAGGTTTCGCGGTCCTTGAGGCCCAGCAGGACCAGGGCGGTAAGGCGCTCCGCGTCGACCTTGATGCCGCTGACATCACAGCCTTCACGGGCCAGGGATTCCACCAGGAAGCGGCCCATGTGGTCGTCCCCTACCCGGCTCAGCATCGCCGACTTGAGCCCCAGCCTCGCGGTGCCGAACGCGATATTGGCGGACGACCCGCCGAGGTATTTGGCGAAGCTGGACACGTCCTCAAGCCGCGCACCCACTTGTTGTGCGTAGAGGTCGACGCCCAGGCGCCCGAGGCAAATCAGATCCAATTGACGCCCACTGGCAAAACGAGTCTGGCCCATGCTGGCTCCTGTTATTTTTATCAGCCTGCGTGGTGCCGCCGTGGTGACGGCACACGCTCTTGGTGCAAGCAGACTAGAACGTTCAGCGGCCTCAATCAATATTTATTCCATAATTATTTTTAGTGGAATATTTTTTCCAATAAGCCAGCATAATGGCATGCCAGCCCTCCTGCACCGTTTCAGCCGCCCATAGGCGCCGTGATGCCGGGGTATTTTTTTGCGCCTACCCTGTAGACTTGCGCACACCCATCAGCGCATCAGAAGAACAAGCCAAAAGGATTGCCCATGTCCCGCACCGATCAGCCGGCCACGCCCGAGACTCCTTCGCAAGACCCTCTCGCCAGCCCCCCGATCAATGCCGAGCGCCTGTTGCAGCTGATCACCGACGAATATGAAAGCCTGCCGCGCCAGCTCAAACGCATCGCCAGCTACATGAGCCAGCAAAGCGACCGGATCATGGTTGATCGCATCAGCGACATCGCCCGCGAATGTGAAGTGCACCCGTCGGCCATCGTGCGGTTTTCCCAGCGTTTCGGGTTCAGTGGGTTCAGTGAGATGCAGGCGCTGTTTCGCGAGGCCTACACCCACAAGACCACGCCGGTGCAGAACTACCAGCAGCGCATTCGCAGCATGATCGCGAACAAATCGCAGAAGGCCAGCGGCGGCGACCTGGCGCGTGAATGTGTGAACGCCACCCTGTCCGGCATCGAGCGCCTGGGGCTGGAACTGGACGATGTGGCGTTTGAGAAGGCCGTGGACCTGGTGGTCAATGCCGACAATATCTACGTGGTCGGTGTGCGCCGCTCCTTTGCGGTGGCCGATTACCTGGTCTACAACCTGCAACACACCAACAAGCGCATTCACCTGATTTCAGGCCTGGGCGGCAGCTACCGCGAACAGATGCGCAGCGTGCGCGCCAATGACCTGGTGATTGCCATCAGCTTTACGCCCTACGGCAAAGAGACCCAGCACTGCCTGCGCATTGCCCAACATCACCAGGCCAAGACCCTGATCATCACCGACAGCAACCTATCGCCCCTGGCCAAACGGGCGAACGCGGTGCTGTTGGTGAATGAAGGGTCATCGTTTGCCTTCCGCTCGTTGAGCGCCACCTTGTGCCTGTGCCAGGCGTTGTTTATTGCCGTGGCGTACCGGTTGGAATTGAAGGTGGATGAGATTCACGAGCAGGTCGGCTTCGACGACTGATCCTGTGGCATTGGATATCCCCTGTGGGAGCGGGCTTGCCCGCGATGGCCATAGGTATCTACACATCTTTTTTTACGGGTTGAGTGCTGTGGTTGTCGGGGGGGCGTTGAGTACATATCCGTTGTTTGGGTAACGGCTGATATGGGTTCCGCCCTTACGGCGGGTCACTTTGGAAAAGCCCCAAAGTAACCAAAGGGCTCTTGCCCCACCACTCGGCACCTCGCCTTGGCTCGGTGTGCCCTCACTCCGGCTTTGGACCGTGGGCCGCCGCCATGGGCCATCCTTGGCCCATCGCGGCTAACCCGGCGTCCTGCCGGGTTACCCACGCTCCAAAGCCTGCGTTCGGCCAGCGTGGTTAACGGGGCGCCTAAGATCAAGATCAAAAGCAGAGCACGGCGGCCTAGTAGCCGACCTGAGTGGTTAGATCAAAAGAAAAACCGAGGCGGCCTGTCAGCCGACCTGATTTGGGAAGCTGAACCCAATCAAATGTGGGAGCTGGCTTGTCGGACCGCCGAACCGCTGCGATGGCATCAACTGGGTATGCCTGATGTACTGAGTTGCCGGCATCGCAGGCAAGCCAGCTCCCACAGAAAAGCAGTTCTGCTTCTGATCTGCCTCTGCTGTGCTTCTGCCCTGCTTTTGCTTCAACCACTCAGGTCGGCTACCAGGCCGCCGTGCTCTGCTTTTGATCTGTTGTTGATCTTGATCTGACAGGCCCCGTTAACCACGCTGGCCGAACGCAGGCTTGAATCCGTGGGTAACCCGGCAGGACGCCGGGTTAGCCGCACTGGGCCAAGGATGGCCCATTGCGGCGGCCCACGGATTCAAGCCGGAGTGCGGGCATGCCGAGCCCAGGCGAGGCACCGAGTGGTGGGGCAAAGCGTTTTTTGGTTACTTTTTTAGGCGCTTTGTAAAAAAGTGACCCGCCGTAAGGGCGGAACCCTAAGCAGCCGTTACCGCAGCAACGGATATGTACTCAACCTACCTAACCCCCTCACAGGCCTAAAGCGACACAAAGAGTTGCGTAGATACCTATGCCGCGATGGCGGTGGGTCCGTCAATGTATCTGGCGACTGACACACCGTATTCGCGAGCAAGCCCGCTCCCACACGAGCCCCCTCCCCCATGTTTGCTCAGCGTTTGGCCTTGACGCGGCGCATCAGGTGATACGCGGCCGGGATCACGAACAGCGACAGCAACGGCGCCGTTAGCATGCCGCCGATCATCGGTGCGGCGATGCGGCTCATGACCTCACTGCCCGTGCCGCCGCCCAGCAGGATCGGCAACAACCCGGCGATGATCACGGCAACGGTCATCGCCTTGGGCCTCACCCGCAGCACTGCGCCTTCGGTGATGGCCGCCAGCAGGTCACCGTCCTTGCGCTCGGCCCAGGCGTTTTTCAGGTAGAGCAGCATAATCACGCCAAACTCGGCCGACACGCCCGCCAACGCGATAAAGCCCACGCCCGTGGCCACCGACAGGTTGAAGCCCAGCCAGTAGAGCAACCAGACGCCACCGGTCAGTGCGAACGGCAATGTACCGAGGATCAGCAACGCCTCGTCCACACGGCGGAAGGTCAGGTACAGCAACACAAAGATGATCAGCAATGTCGCCGGCACGACCAGCTTCAAACGCTGATTGGCCCGCTCCAGAAACTCGAACTGCCCCGAATAGCTGAGGCTCATGCCCGGTTGCAGGTGCACCTGCTGGTTGATGGCCTCACGGAGGTCCTTGACCACGGACGCCAAGTCGCGATCACGCACGTCGATATACACCCAGCCGGAAGGCCGTGCATTTTCACTTTTGAGCATCGGCGGGCCTTCACTGACCTTGAGCCTGGCCACCGTACCGAGGGTGATCTGGCTGCCCTGTGGCGTATAGATCGGCAGATTGCGTAGCGACTCCACCGAGTCGCGCCAGGCCTTGGGGTAACGCAGGCTGATGGGGAAACGCGCAAGGCCCTCCACGGTTTCGCCAATGGTTTCCCCGCCAATGGCCCCCGACACAATCGACTGCACATCAGCGATGTTCAGACCGTATTGCGCGGCTGCCGCGCGGTCGATATCCACATCGATATAGCGCCCGCCGGTCAGGCGCTCGGCCAATGCCGAACTCACGCCGGGCACACCCTTGGCGACCTTCTCCACGGCCTGGGTCACCGCGTCGATCTGCTTCAGGCTGGTGCCCGCCACCTTCACGCCGATCGGACTTTTGACGCCGGTGGCGAGCATGTCGATACGGTTGCGGATGGGGGGAATCCAGATATTGGTTAGGCCCGGCACCTGCACCACACGGTCCAGCTCCTTCACCAATGATTGCGGGGTCATGCCGGGGCGCCATTGGTCCCGGGGCTTGAACTCGATCGTGGTCTCGAACATCTCCAGCGGCGCCGGGTCGGTGGCGGTTTCGGCGCGGCCGGCCTTGCCAAACACATGGGCCACTTCCGGCACACTCTTGATCAGGCGGTCCGTGCGTTGCAGCAGTTCACCTGCGGTCTGCGTCGACAGCCCCGGCAATGCCGACGGCATGTAGAGCAAGTCGCCCTCGTCCAGCGGCGGCAGGAACTCGCCACCGAGTTTCGCCACCGGCCACAGCACGCTGGCGACCATCAGCAGCGCCACCAGCAAGGTCACGCGCGGCCAACGCAGCACGGCATCCAGGGCCGGTTGATAGAGTTTGATCAGGCCGCGATTGAGCGGGTTACGCTGCTCGTCGGGAATGCGCCCGCGAATCCAATAGCCCATCAGCACCGGGATCAACGTCACCGACAACCCGGCCGCTGCCGCCATGGCGTAGGTCTTGGTGTAAGCCAGCGGGCCGAACAAGCGGCCTTCCTGGGCCTGCAAGGTGAACACCGGGATAAACGACAGGGTGATGATCAGCAAACAGAAAAACAGCGCCGGCCCGACCTCCACCGCCGCATCGGTCACCACCTTCCAGTGCTCATCACCCTCAAGGGTTTTGCCGGGATGGGCGTGGTGCCAGGCTTCGATCTTCTTGTGGGCGTTTTCAATCATCACCACCGCCGCGTCCACCATCGCACCGATGGCAATCGCGATGCCGCCCAGGGACATGATATTGGCGTTGAGCCCCTGGAAACGCATGACGATAAACGCGATCAACACGCCCACCGGCAGCGAGATGATCGCCACCAGGGATGAGCGCAGATGCCAGAGGAAAATCCCGCACACCAGCGCCACCACCAGGAACTCTTCCAGCAGCTTGTGGCTCAGGTTGTCGACGGCACGGTCGATCAATTTGCTGCGGTCGTAGGTGGTGACGATGTCCACACCAGGCGGCAGGCTGCTCTTCAATTGCTCCAGCCTGGTTTTGACCGCAGCGATGGCTTCACGCGCATTTTTACCGCTGCGCAGAATCACCACGCCGCCGACCGCTTCGCCTTCGCCGTCGAGCTCGCCGATGCCACGGCGCAGATCCGGACCTAGTTGGACCGTTGCCACATCGCCGAGCGTCACCGGCACATTGTTGCTGTCGAGGCGCAATGGAATGGCGCGAAAATCAGCCAGGCTTTTCAGGTAACCGGACGCTCGCACCATGTACTCGGACTCGCCCATATTCAGCACCGAGCCGCCGGTTTCCTGATTGGCCTTGCCGATAGCCTGCGCAACTTGAGCCTGGGTGATGCCGTGGCTGGCCATGGCCGGTGGGTCGAGCTGCACTTGGTACTGCTTGACCTGGCCGCCGATGGTCGCGACTTCCGCCACATTCGGCAGGGTCTTGAGTTCGAATTTAAGAAACCAGTCCTGCAAGGCACGCAACTGCGCCAGGTCGTGTTGGCCCGTGCGGTCCACCAATGCGTATTGGTAGATCCAGCCGACCCCGGTGGCGTCCGGCCCCAGCGAGGGTTTGGCCGAGGCCGGCAAGCGTGCCTGCAATTGGCTGAGGTATTCCAACACCCGCGAACGGGCCCAATACAGGTCGGTACCTTCGTCGAACAGCACGTAAACGTAGCTGTCACCGAAGAACGAAAACCCGCGTACCGTCTTGGCACCCGGTACCGACAACATGGTGGTGGTCATCGGGTAGGTGACCTGGTTTTCTACGATCTGCGGCGCCTGGCCCGGGAACGGCGTGCGGATAATCACCTGCACATCCGAGAGATCCGGCAAGGCATCGATCGGGGTGTTTTGCACCGCCCAAACGCCCCATGCCGTGATGAATAGCGTGGCGAGCAACACCAGAAAACGGTTAGCCACCGCCCCACGAATCAGCAGGGCGATCATGGCTGGGCTCCCGGTTGCATACCCATTTCAGGCATGCCGGACGGTGGCGCGGTAATTCCCCTCAAACTGGCTTCCGAGTCCAGCAGAAATTGCCCGGAAGCGACCACCTGCTGGCCTTCCTGCAAACCGCTGCGGATCACCGTCTGGTCCCGGTTTTCCGCGCCGGCTTCGACTTCGACCGGCCGATAATGCCCGCCCTCCTCGGCCAGCATCACCAGCACGCGTTTGCCGGTGCGGATCAAGGCTTCGCTGGGCACTTGCAGCACCGCTTGCCCGCTGGTTTGCGCCAGGCGCACTTGAGCGGTCATGCCCGGGCGCAAGGTGCCATCGGGGTTGGGCAATTCCACACGTACCTGCACGGTGCGACTGTCCATGGCGGTGGCCGGCAAGATCGCGCTGACGGTGCCGGAGACGCGCTTGCCGGGTAAACCGACAAACCGGCTCTGCACGGTTTGCCCCACCGCCAATGTCGCCCCTTGGGCCTCCGGTACGGCGATCTGCAACCACACCTGATCCAACCCGTTGATCCGCGCCAGGGTCTGCCCCGCCGCCAGCGTCATGCCTTCGCGCACCTCCAGGGTTTGCAATGCGCCGCTCAACGGGCTGGTGACCGTCAACACCGACTGCACCCGGCCGCTGCGCTCCATTTGCTGGATCAAACCGGCAGGCATGCCGCTCAGTCGCAAGCGTTGCCGGGCCGCCGCGATCAACCCGCTGTCACCGCTGTGACGCAGTGCGAGGAATTCTTCCTGGGCCGCCGCCCACTCGGGGATCAGGAGGTCCGCCAAGGGCGCGCCGGCTTTTAGCACATCCCCCGGCGCGCGCGCATACACCCGCTCGACAAACCCGGCGGCCCGCGCCTGGACCACCGCCACCTCACGCTCGTTGAAGGCAAGGATGCCCGACAGGTCCAGCGTAGAGGTCATCACGCCACGGGTCACGCTCGCCAGGCGCACGCCGATATTCTGGGTTTGCCGTGGGTCGATCTGTACCGTTGGCATAGTTGCAGCAGCACCTTCAGCTTCGGCGTAGCGCGGAACCAATTGCATATCCATGAAGGGCGACTTGCCGGGTTTGTCAAACTTCTGCTGCGGGTACATCGGGTCGTACCAGTACAACGCCTGCTTATCGTCTTTCGATGCAGGCGCAACCGAGGTTTGCGGATGCAACTGCGCCAACCCGTAGCCCGCCCCCAGCCCCAGCAGCACCAGTACTGCGACGATTCGATTATTCATTGCTGGGCTCCCCATAGGCGAAATACAACTGGGCACCGATCAAGGCGCGCTGCTCGATGGCATCCATCTGTTTGAAGCGGGCCTGGACCAGCTCGCGACGGGCACTGACCACATTCAACAAGTCGCCCTTGCCCGCGCGATAACCGGCCAGGCTCAACGCCACCTTCTCTTCGGCCAGCGGCACCAGGCTGTCCTGGCTGCGCAGCACGGCGCGGTCCAGGCGCTGATACACCGCGAGGTCGTCATCGAGCATCTGGGTATGTTCACGGGTAGCGGCTTCGCGCTCGGCATCCAGTTGATCCACCTCGGCCTGCTTGGCAGCGATACCCGGGTTTTGTCGGCGGCCAGGGAAAATCGGCAGGTCAAAACTCAATTGCAGGCTGACCATATCGCCGTATTCCCGGCCCCGGTGCTGGTAGTCGACCTCCCAACTCCAGTCCGAGGTCTTTTGCGCCCTGGCTTCCTGCAAGCGCGCCTGCGCCTCGCGAGTGCGCGGTACAAAGGCTTGCAGCTCAGGGTGTTGATGCAGGTTGTGGCTGTAGCCGAGACTGTCGATGGTCCATTTGGGTAACTGGCCGCTGGGCGCCTCATTGGCGGCCGCGCCGATCCAGCGCTTGAGGGCGGCGCGCGCCTGGGCGCGTTGTTGGGTCAGCTCGTCCTCGCGCTCCGCCAACTCGGCGGCTTCCTGCTTGGGAATAACGGCATCAGAAGCCTGGCCACGTCCCGCGGCCAACTGCGCACGCACGCTGTCTTGCAACAGGCGATTCTGCCGATAAAAGTCTTTGAACAAGGCCTCTTTGCGCTCCACGGCGTAGGCGCGAATCCACGCCTGGGCCGTAGCCTGGCGCACGCTCAGCCGCTCGATCCGGCCTTCAGCCGCCGTGCGTTCTATCGTTGCATCCGCCAGCTCCACGCGGGCCTTGCGCTTGTCGCGGCTGGGCACCTGTTGCTGGATTCCGATCATCTGGTCGGTCATGTCATCGCCATACAATGTGCCGCGATTGGGCCCGCCGATGGGGAAGTTTTGCAGGCCTACCACCAGTTTCGGGTCGGGCAATTCACCGGCCGCAATTGCCACCTGTGAGGCGGCTTGCAGCTTGGCCGACTCTGCGGTCAGTGAGGGCGCGTTGTTTTGCGCCAGGCGCAGGGCGTCATCCAGGGTCAGCGCAGAGGCCAGCGCCGGCCACACCAGCACGCCCACCACCAGGGCGCGCATGTAGAGGGAATTCATGTTGAAGATTCCTGATCTGTTCCGCTGCGTCGCGCTTTAAGCGGCCCACAGCAAGGTCATCCCGGGTCGGGATGGGTCTTCAGGTGCAACAGGAATCAGCGACGGGGCGGGCGCCAGACGCCGGGCGGCGTGCGGTCGGGGATGAAGTCCGAGGAGAGGCTGGCGGTTAAAGGGTGTGCCAGGGTCAGTGGGGCCTTGAGCACCGGCATCGACAGTTGCAGCAAGCCACCGCTCTTGCATTCCTGGCCGGGCTTGCAAGCCTTGCCATGGTCGACGCCGTCCTGGCAGCAATCGGGGGGCATGTCCGTCATCATTTGCATGTCCGACATCTGCATCGGGCAAGGCTCGGTGCTCGACGGCACACCCGCCATCCCGTTCAGGGGAAGCGTGAGGCTTAACAGCATGACCAGGATTAAACGCAGGAGGCGGCTCATGGGGCGCGAGTCTAGCCAAGCGGGCGTTAAGTCGCCATTAACAATTTCGTGAGCACTCGCCCGTGAAAACGGATCTGTGCCAGGGTCAACGCGGTGTAGCCAATGATCACTGCCGGCGCCAAGCTCGCTTCGACGCAGAACTTGCCCAACGGCTGCAACGTCAGCCCCACAGCGGCGGCACGCGTGCAGAAATCCGCCTCATCGCCGCCGGCCGGCAACCACAGCACAAAGTGCAACCCGGCCTGCTGGCCGCTGACCGTGCAGCCTTGCGGGAGACAGGCCAGCAAGGCATCGCGCCGGGCCTGATACGCCTGACGCGAGGCGCGCAGATGGCGCACAAAGGCCCCACTGCCCAGGAACTCCACCAACCCCACTTGATCCGTGGCGCCCACTGAATGCCCGGTCAGTTGCAAGGTACGCAACAACGCGGGTCGCAGCGTCCTCGGCACGACCATGAAGCCCACGCGCAAGCCGGGGAACAGGTTCTTGTTGAAGCTGCCGCAGTAAATCACCCGATCGCCGGAATCCAGGGATTTGAGCGCCGCCAGGGGCGCACTGTTGTAGTTGTATTCGCTGTCGTAATCGTCTTCGACCACCCAGGCATCCGCGCGCGCCGCCCAGTCCAACAGCGCCAGGCGGTGCGAGACCGACAGGGTCATGCCCAACGGCGCCTGGTGTGCAGGCGTGACATACGCCAAGCGTGCAGCACCCGGGAGTTGCGCGGTGTCGAGGCCTTCGGCCGTGACCGGGATCGGCACAACCTGCGCGCCTGCCAGCGTGAACAGGCGACGCGCCGGTGTATAGCCGGGGTCTTCGACACACGCCGTGTCGCCCGGTTTAAGCAAGGTGCGGGCAATCAGGTCGAGGCCATGGCGAATGCCGGTGGTGACGATCACCTCGTCCGCCTCGCAGTGCATGCCGCGATAGCTGCGCAAGTAATCGGCAATTTGCGCGCGCAACGCCGGCAACCCGGCCGGGTGGGAAGCTTCCAGCGCACCCGGCCCTGCCGACAGTAGCCCGCGGGAGATGCAGCGTGCCCAGGCTTTCAGATCGAACAGGCCGGCATCCGGGCGCCGCGCAACGAAGGGCACGTGACTTTGCACGCCCGCATCAGGCCGATCGGGCACGGCCATACGGCGTGGGCTTTCGGTTGGCGCCGGGGCCGCAATAAATTGCTCGGGGATCACCGCGCACACCCGCGTGCCGGAGCCCGCCACGCGCTGCACGTAGCCTTCGCTGTGCAATCGCTCGAACGCCGCTTCAAGCGTACCGCGCGACAGCAGCCAGCGTTCGGCCAGGCTGCGGGTGGACGGCAATCGGCTGCCGGCCGGCAATTGGCGGTTCAAGATCGCCGCACGCAAGGCCTCGTAGGCGCCCTGCTGCTTGCCGGCCTCCAATGTATCGGGGCGCGGCAGGTCCAGGGCGGATGCGGCTTTTCCTCGGCTCATAGTGGTCCAATCACTCTATGCATAAGTGGCCCTGAGGATTAAACCACAAAGCCGTTAGAGTTCGGGTTCAATGCATTGCGAAGAAGCTTCCCATGACTCAACGCGCCCTCTCCTCCTGCTTCTGGCTGGTACTGCTGACCGTACTGATCGGCCTGCCACGTATCACCCTGGACATGCACCTGCCGGCCCTGCCCGCCATGGCCGATTACTTCCACACCAGCGACAGCCAACTGCAACTGACCCTCACGCTGTACACCTTGGGTTCGGCGATTTCCCTGCTGGTCAGCGGCCCACTGACGGACCGCTTCGGGCGTCGCCCGATTTTGTTGGCCGGGCTGTTTCTGTATGTACTCGCGACCGTGGCCTGTGCGCTGGCCAACAGCCTTGAGGTGCTGATCATCGCCCGCCTGTTCCAGGCCCTGGGCGGTTGCTGCACCACGGTGATCGGTCGGGTGATCGTGCGTGATTACTTCGACCGTCATGAACAGGCGCGCCTGCTCGGCCTGATCTCCATGGCCATGGCGATCTCGCCGATGGCCGCGCCGGTGCTGGGCAGCCTGATGCTGCCCTTTATCAACTGGCGTGGCCTGTTTGTGGTGCTCGGCGTCATCGGCGCGGGGCTGTACCTGGTGGTGTATCGCCGCTTGCCAGAAACCCGCCCGCCGGAAGTCGCCGCGGCGCCGCCAGGCAACCTGCTGCGCCTCTACGGCCAGCTCCTGCGCGACCGCTACTTCCTGCGTTACTCCCTGGCCATCGGCTGCGTGTACAGCACCTATTTCCCGTTTATCAGCGAATCTTCGGCCTTGTTGCAACGGGGCTTCCACCTGTCCGCCACGGCCTACGCGCTGGTGTTTGCTGCAACCATCAGCGGCTATATGCTCGGGGCAAACCTGTTCCGGCGCCTGGTGCTGCGTTTCGAACCCGACGCTTTGATCAGCGCCGCAATCGGCCTGAACGTGCTGGGTAGCCTGATGCTCGCGGGGGCTACGGCCCTGCTGCCGGGTGATTGGCTGGCAATTGTGCTGCCGATGGTGGTGATCATGGTGTCGGTGGGGATGGTGATTCCGGCCTGCCAGCTCTCGGTATTGCAGCCTTACGGCGCGATTGCGGGGACGGCATCGGGGTTGTTCTTTTTTACCCAGATGTTCCTCACGGCGGTCAGCAGTTGGGCGACCGGGCTGCTGTCAGACGGTACTTCAGAACCGTTGGTGATCATGACCCTGGTCGCCAGTGCATTGCTGGTCACAGGCTGGCTGACCCTGCGCCAAACCAAAAGTGGGAACGGGCTTGCTCACGAAAGCGGTGTATCCGTCAGCTCATGAGTCGCTGAAAGACCGCGTCGCAAGCAAGCCCGCTCCCACTGGGGACCGAGCCAGGCTCAGGTTTAGTGCATGAAGATCGCGATCAGAATAATGACCGGGATAGGCACGCCGAGGAACCACAGAAGTAATGAGCGCATGATGTTCTCCTTGAATTAACGGACAAAGTGTTCGGTTTCGACATACACCACGGCATCCCGACGACGGCCGCCGAAGGTAGCGGCGAAGCTGGCGAAGAAGGCACCGATCAACAGCGCAACAAAGGTCCACAGCGACGTGTAGGCAGCGACTTTCGCAGCGGTATCGGCAGCTTGCTTGGCCTTGAGCTTGGCGTCTTCGATGGCTTTACGGGCTTCGCCGTAGACCTTGTCGATCCGCGCTTCGGCGTCGGCCTGGCTGAGGTTGGTGCGCTGGCTGATCAACTGGGCGAGGTAGGTACGGTCTTCCGGCGCCAGTTGGCCGTCGTTGCTCAGTGTGCGGGTGAGGATGCGGGCTACCACGCCGTGTACGGCGTCGTCGCTGACGGCAGCTGGGCGGTCATCGCGGAACAGGCTGTCGACGTAATAGTCGAAGTCGCCGCTGTTGGCGCCTTTGGCTGCGCTGCCGGCTGCCTGGCTCATGCCGCTGGCGGCACCCGCTGCAACACTGGCACCGGCTTTAACGCCACCGCTGACCACGCTGCTGACCGAACCGACTACCAGCACCGCAGTGACCAGCGTCGCAACCGCCCAAGCGAGGAAACCATGGGCCGTGTCGCGAAAGTACACTTCATCGCCGTGCATATTGGCCCACTTCACGCGCAACCGACCGGCGATATAACCGCCCAGGCCCGAGGCAACGATCTGGGTAAATGCCAGCCAGACAATCGTGGAAATGCCGAGCCCCTTGGCGCTAATGCCGCTGTCGGCCCACGGCGACACTGCCGAAAAGCCCAGGCCGAAGCCCAACAATACGAGGATTAGGGACAGTGCAGCCGCCGCAGCGGCCCCGGCAAAAATTGCGCCCCAGGAAACCCCGGAGCGCGAACTCGACTCTTGCAGCGTGGATGAGGATGTGATCATTGTTGTTTTGCTCCCGGCAGGAAAAATAGTGTTACAAGTCTCAAAAGGGACAGTGCAGGCAGCGTGCCAGTCGGCGCAAAATTTAAAATCCTTATATTTCAATACGTTAACTAAATTGAACTTCGTTAAACCATGCAAGTTGCAAGAAATGCCTGTTCGGGGCGGGCGTTCTGCAATCTCCCCACAAACGCGGTGCCTGTGGGAGCTGGCTTGCCTGCGATAGCGGTGTACCAATGACAAAACGGTTGCCGGCACACTGCCATCGCCGGCAAGCCAGCGCCCACACCGGACCGGCTCAGTGATTAAATTTGTGGTGGTTTTGCCAACATGAAGTTTAATTTAGGAAACATTCAGCTGGTTCTTGGCAAAATGGCCCCACTTCTAGTGTGAATCGCTCACCAGGTAATCCTATGACCCGTATTTTGACCATCGAGGATGACGCCGTAACGGCCCGCGAGATCGTCGCCGAGCTGAGTAGCCATGGACTGGACGTGGATTGGGTGGACAACGGCCGCGAAGGCCTGGTCCGCGCTGTGAGTGGTGATTACGATCTGATCACCCTCGACCGTATGCTGCCGGAGCTGGATGGCCTGGCCATCGTCACGACGCTGCGCACCATCGGGGTGTCGACGCCGATCCTGATGATCAGCGCCCTCTCCGATGTCGACGAGCGTGTGCGTGGCTTGCGTGCCGGCGGTGACGACTACCTGACCAAACCGTTCGCTTCTGACGAAATGGCCGCCCGCGTCGAAGTGCTGCTGCGCCGCAAAAGCACGGTCAAGGAATTCGAAACCGCCCTGCGCGTGGCCGACCTTGAACTGAACCTGATCAGCCGCGAAGCCAGCCGCGCCGAACAACCGCTGAGCTTGCTGCCAACCGAATACAAACTGCTCGAATTCCTGATGCGCAACACCGGGCAGATTTTGTCGCGGATGATGATTTTCGAGGAAGTCTGGGGCTATCACTTCGACCCGGGCACCAACCTGATCGACGTGCACATCGGTCGCCTGCGCAAAAAAATCGATCCACCGGGCCTCACGCCGTTGATCCGCACGGTACGAGGTTCCGGTTATGTCATTGCTGAACCCCTCTAAGGGCTGGCGCTCCTCCAGCAGCCGCTTGCTGGCGCTTTACAGTTCGCTGTTTGTGGCCTGGAGTTGCATCCTCATGGGGGTGCTGTACTACGAGGTGTCAGGGTACCTCGGCGACTTGTCGCGCCACTCCCTGATGCAGCGTCAGCATTTGTTCCAGCGTTTCGACGGCGAAGAACTGGTGGAAGCCCTGACCACCAGCATGACCTTCGACATGAAGGGCGTGGACGCCTACGGCCTGTTCGATGAGCAATTTCGCCCCTTGAGCGGCCCGATCCGCGCCGTGCCACCGGACCTGCCGTTGGACGGCAAGATCCACGCCCTGGCCAATTGCGTCGACTCCGACGACCCGAAACTCCCCAAGGACAGCTGCGACGCCGTGGCCACCCACACCGAAGACGGTCGCTGGCTGGTGCTGGTACGCGCCAACGGTTCGCTGTTCGGCGTTACACGGATCATCTGGCATGCGCTGCTGTGGGCGCTGTCGCTGACGATTATTCCCGGCGCGGCCGGCTGGCATTTGTTGCGCCGGCGCCCGCTGCGACGCATTCGCGGGATCCAGGCCAGCGCCGAAGCTATCGTCGCCGGTGACCTGACCCACCGTTTGCCGCTGTCGAACCGGCGTGACGAACTGGACATGCTTGCCGCCATCGTCAATGCCATGCTCGACCGTATCGAGAAGCTGATGAACGAGGTCAAGGGCGTGTGCGACAACATCGCCCATGACCTGCGCACCCCACTGACACGCTTGCGTGCGCAGCTCTACCGCATCAAACAAGAGGCAGAGCAAGATTCGGGCTACGCGGTGAAACTGGACGACGCGATTGCCGAAACCGACACCCTGATGGCGCGCTTTCGTGGGCTGCTGCGGATCTCGGAGCTGGAAGACCACCAGCGCCGCTCAGGCTTCCTGGTAATGGACCCATTACCACTGCTGCGCGAGTTGCATGACTTCTATCTACCGCTGGCCGAAGAAGGCGAATTGCAGCTGCGGCTCGAAGTGCCGGAGTCACTGCCGTGGATTACCGGCGACCGCGCATTGTTGTTCGAGGCCTTGGCCAACCTGTTGAGCAACTCGATCAAGTTCTCGCCACCGGGCGGTGAAGTGATATTGCGCGGGGTCAACGACAGCGGCAGCACGCGCATCGAAGTACACGATTCCGGCCCGGGCATTCCGGCGGCGGAACGCGATGCGGTATTCCAGCGCTTCTATCGCGTGGATGAAAGCGACCAGCAAGGCGGGTTCGGCCTGGGCTTGTCGATTGTCGCGGCGATCATCAACTTGCACGGGTTCAAGCTGGACGTCGGCAGCAGCCAGAGTGGGGGTGCGCGGTTGGTGTTGGAGTGTCGGCAGCAACTGATGCCCGAAGCCTGAACATCACAGCGGTAAAAAATGTGGGAGCGGGCTTGCTCGCGAATGCGGAGTATCAGCCACTTAAAATATCGACTGACTCACCGCTTTCGCGAGCAAGCCCGCTCCCACATCAGGCCTGCTTTGCCTGTTAGAAGTTAGCGCGCAGCGCCTCAAGCCCGCCGCTGTAAACACCAGCAAACAAGGCCTCCACCTCCGCATCGGTGGTCCCGGCAGCCGGGGTAAATACGCCGGACCAGGTCACTTTCGCCGACGCCTCGGTCAACGCTTCAACCTGCAAGGTCGCCAGGTAAGCACTCACTGGAAACGGCGACTGCTCAATGGTGTAGCTGTAGGTGCGCGCCACGTTATCAAAGCTCTGCATACGCTCGACCACCACGCCGCCATCTGCGGTTTCCAGGTGACGCACACGCCCGCCTTCACTCGCCTCACTCTTGACGATCAGGGGCAGCCAATCCGGCAGCGCGTTGAAGCCACCGACCAATTGCCAAACCTGATCGGCCGAGACCGGAATTTCAATAACAGAAGAAGCTGTCGCCACAATAAATACTCCAGAAAAAATAAGACTTCAGATCGCCATGCTGTCAACAACGCCGCCGTCGACCCGCAACGCGGCACCTGTGGTTGCAGAAGACAGGGGTGAAGCAATGTACGCCACCAGGTTGGCCACTTCATCCACATTTGCCGCACGCTGGATGATCGAAGTAGGCCGCGCATTACGCACAAATACATCCGCCTCGTCCCGCGCACTGCGCCCGGACTTCGCCGTGGCGTCCTTGAGCATATGCTCCAGGCCGTCGGTAAAGGTTGGCCCCGGCAGCACCGCGTTGACGGTCACGCCCGTACCGGCCAGACGCTTGGCCAGGCCGTGGGACACGGCCAAATTGGCGCTTTTGGTCACGCCGTAGTTGATCATGTCCGCCGGTGTCGCCACGCCGGACTCCGACGACAGGAAGATCACCCGCCCCCAGCCCTGCTCGACCATACCCGGCACATAATGCCGCGCCAGGCGCACGCCAGCGATCACATTGACCTCGTAGAAGCGCGTCCACTCACTGTCTGGCGCTTCAAAGAAATCCACGTCGTTGAAGATGCCCAGGTTGTTGACCAGGATGTCGGCGCGCGGTTCGGCGGCGAACAGTGTCGCTGCGCCCTCAGCCGTACCGAGATCCGCCACCCAGCCACGCAGATCAGCGCCCGGTACCGCCTGGCGAATGCTCGCCAGGGCGTCATCGACCTTCCCTGCTTCACGCCCGATCACCACCGCGGTCGCACCGGACTCTGCCAGCGCCTGGCTGATGCCCAGGCCAATGCCTGCGGTGCTGCCGCTGACGATGGCTACTTTGCCGCTTACATCGATGTTCATATCAGACTCCTGAAATTAAAGCGGCAACGGCGCACGGGTCGAGACCAGGCCGGCATCGCGCAGCGCCTGCCAGAAGGCCGCCGGAATATTCTCTGACAACGCTGCGACGTCTTCGGCAATCCGCCCCGGACGACTGGCACCCGGAATCACTGCGGCCACCGCCGGGTGGGCCAGGGAAAATTGCAGAGCGGCCGCTTTCACGCTGACGCCAAACGCCTGGGCAATGGCCTTGATCTGCTCGACCTTGTGGATAATCGCCGGGCTGGCGGGCTGGTATTCAAAGTGCGCGCCGCCGGCCAGGATGCCCGAACTGTAAGGGCCGCCGACGACAATCTCGACGTTCTGCGCCAGGGCTGCGTCCATCAAACGTTGCAGCGCACGCTCATGGTCGAGCAACGTGTAGCGGCCGGCCAGCAGGAAGCCATCGGGCTGCGCCTCGCTGAGGTCCAGGGTCAGCTCACAGGGCTCAACGCGGTTCACGCCCAGGCCCCAGGCCTTGATCACGCCTTCTTCGCGCAAGCGGGTCAATACCTTGAAGGCGCCGGTGCGGGCCTGGTTGAAGTAGTCCAGCCACTGGTCGCCGTAGAAGTCCTGGGCGATGTCGTGAATCCAGACGATGTCCAGGCGATCGGTTTGCAGGCGTTCAAGGCTGTCTTCGATGGAACGCAAGGTAGCGTCGGCGCTGTAGTCGTTGAGCATCTTGTTCGGTCGACCGTGTTCAAACACGCCGCTTTTTTCGCCCAGGTCGCGGGTGCTGTGTTCGACTTCATCGAGAATCACTCGTCCGACTTTGGTGCTGAGCACGAAATCATCGCGGTTGTACTGCGACAGGGCCTGGCCCAATCGAATTTCCGCAAGGCCCGAGCCGTAGAACGGCGCGGTATCGAAGTAGCGCACGCCCGCATTCCATGCGGCTGCGACAGTGGCCTGGGCTTGGTCTTCAGGAATGGCGCGGAACATATTGCCCAACGGGGCGGTGCCGAAGCCCAATGGGCCGGGCAATTTGTCTTTCAAGCTCATGGTGGATCCTTAATCGGGTTCAGGGTCGCTGTGACCGTTGAGCAGATCCTAGATTGCGCAGATAAGACCGTCCAAGACATACTGCGACCAACTTGAGTCCTTGCAGGTCTAACATGATTGATCTCCGCCAACTGCGCTACTTCGAAGTGGTCGCAGAAGAAGAACACGTGGGCCGCGCTGCCGAACGCCTGCACATATCCCAGTCACCCCTGAGCCGGCAGATCGCCCAGCTCGAAGAACGCCTGGGCCTGACCCTGTTCGAACGCAGCCAGCAACGCATCCGACTGACCCGCGATGGCCAGACCTTTCTTGCCGAAACCAAGGCGCTGCTGACCCATGCCAATCGCCTGGAATCGTTGGGCAAGCGCCTGGGTCGCGGCGAAGAAGGCGGCCTGTGCATCGGCTATATCGAAAACGCCATGCATGCCGGCGTGCTGCCCAATGCCTTGCGTGTATTGCGGGGCGACCGGCCGACCGTGCATATCAAGCTGTACAACTTGCCCTCCCTGGAGCAGCTCGAGGGCCTGCGCCAACGCAGCCTCGATATTGCCCTGGTCAGCGAACCACCGGCCGCTGATGACCCGGACCTGATCGCCCTGCAAGTGCTGGACGACCCGATGCTGCTGGCCCTGCCGGAGCATCATCCATTGGCCCGCCAAAGCGAGCTGTTACCCGAACATATGGCCGATCAGGAGTGGATCGGCGTCCAGCGCAAACCCGGCGCCAACCCGGCCGATGACTTCGTCGCCGCCTGCATTCGCGCCGGTTTCACGCCGCAAATCCCCATGGAAGCCAGCGAGCCGTTTACCGCACTCGGCCTGGTTGCCTCGGGATTGGGCGTGGCAATGGTGCAAAAAGGCCTGAGCCGCAATGCCCCGCCCGGCGTGGTGTTGCGCGAATTACCATGGCTGACTTACACCACCCCGCTGTGGGCCGCGTGGCATCGGATCAACCTGCGACCCTTGGTCGAAACCTTCCGTAAGGTGCTCACCGAGCCTGAAGGCTGACGATGCATTAAATGTGGGAGCGGGCTTGCTCGCGAAGGCGGTGAATCAGTCACCGAATGCATCGCCTGACACCCTGCATCGCGGGCAAGCCCGCTCCCACACTCAGACCGCGGCGCATCAGCTAACCCACTCGCGCAGCCGAAACCACAACATCCCTAACGCCAACAGCGGCGAGCGCAAGGCCTTGCCGCCCGGAAAAGTCATGTGCGGCACCTGGCTGAAAATATCCAGGCCCTGGCTGTGGCCGGCATGAATGGCTTCGGCTAAAAGCTTCGCGCACCAATGCGTCACGTTGAGCCCATGCCCGGAGTAGCCCTGGGCGTAGAACACATTCGGGTATTGCTTGAGTCGCCCGACCTGAGGAAAACGGTTGGCGGTGATGCCAATTTTGCCGCCCCACTGAAACTCGATGGCCGTGTTTGCCAACTGCGGAAAAACCTTGAGCAGCTTCGGTTGCATATACGCGGCGATGTCCGCCGGGTCACGCCCCGAATAATGGCAGGCACCGCCGAACAACAGGCGTCGATCAGCGGAAAGCCGGTAGTAATCCAGGCCGACTTTCTGGTCGCACAGCGCGAAGTTTTGCGGGATCAATTGCTTGGCCAGCGTCTCGGATAATGGCTCGGTGGCGATGATGTAACTGCCGGCCGGCAGGACTTTGCCGCTTAAGCGCGGCTCCAACTCGTCCAAATGTGCATTGCACGCCAGCACCAGGCTGGCGGCACGCACGGTGCCGCCGGCGCAACGCACCTGCACCGTGTCGCCGTGGATCAGTTCAAGCACCTGGGTGTGCTCGAAAATCCGCACCCCGAGGGACTCGGCCACCTGCGCCTCGCCCAGCACCAGGTTCAGCGGGTGCAAGTGCCCGGAGCCCATATCGACCAGGCCACCGGCATAGGCCACCGAGCCGACGACCTGTGGCATATCCTGCGGGCCGACCAGACGGGTTTGATGGGCATAGCCCATCGCCGCCAGGCTGTCCTGCTCGCCTTTGAACCCGGCGAACTGCGCCGGGGTATTCGCCAATTCGCAAAAGCCCCAACGCAGGTCGCAATCGATGGCATGTTCGCGGATCCGCTGGCCCACCAGCGCGACTGAATCAATTCCGGCCCGCTCCAGGTAGCGAACGCCCTCCTCGCCTACATACTTGGCAAACCCCGACACATCGTGGCCAATACCGCGGATCAACTGCCCGCCGTTGCGCCCGCTGGCGCCCCAGCCAATGCGCCGGGCCTCCAGCAGGATCACCGAAAGCCCGCGCTGAGCCAGTTCAATGGCGGTGTTGACCCCGGTGAAACCACCGCCGATCACGCACACATCGGCGCTCAGGTCGGTGCCCAGCGACGGACGCTCAGGCATGGCATTGGCCGAAGCCAGGTAATAGGACTGGGCGTGGTCGCTGGCGTGCTTCATTTGTTGGTCTTCACTTTGCTCCAGGCGCGGGTCATCAGGCGCATGGTCGCCGGGGTCGGCGTGGTGGAAATATAGAGTTTGTCGAGCACTTCCTGAGACGGGTACACCTCAGGGTTATTCACCAGTTCCGGCGCCATAAAGGGCTTGGCCGCCGGGTTGGCGTTGGCATAACCGACCGAGGCACTGACCTTGGCGATCACCTCAGGGTCGAGCAGGTAGTTGATAAAGGCGTGGGCTTCTTTCGGGTTGGTGGCGTCGGCGGGAATGGCCAGCAGGTCGAACCACAGGTTGGAGCCTTCCTTGGGAATCGCGTACGCGATATTCACGCCGTTCTTGGCTTCCTTGGCGCGGTTGGCGGCCTGGAATACGTCGCCGGAATAACCGAAGGCCACGCAGATATCACCGTTGGCCAAGTCCGAAATGTACTTGGAGGAGTGGAAATAAGTGATGTACGGCCGCAGCGTCAACAGCTTGGCCTCAGCCTGTTTGTAGTCCTCGGGGTTCTCGCTGCGCGGGTCTTTGCCCATGTAGTTGAGGATCGCCGGGAACAGCTCGTCCGCCGAATCGAGGAAGGCCACGCCGCACTCGTGCAGTTTTTTGATGTTCTCGGGTTCGAACAGCACCGCCCACGAATCGATATGGTCGACGCCCAGCACCTGCTTGACCTTGTCGACGTTATAGCCGATGCCGTTGGTGCCCCACAGGTACGGCACCGAATGGGCGTTGCCCGGATCGTTTTGCTCCAGCAGCTTGAGCAACTTGGGGTCGAGGTTCTTGAAGTTCGGCAACTGCGAGCGGTCCAGCTTGAGGAACGCGCCGGCTTTCACCTGGCGCGCCAGAAAGTGGTTGGACGGCACCACCACGTCATAACCCGTGCGCCCCGCGAGAAGCTTGCCTTCCAGGGTTTCGTTGGAGTCGAACACGTCGTAGACCACTTTTATACCGGTCTTGGCCTGGAAATCGGCCAGGGTGGTATCACCGATATAATCGGTCCAGTTGTAGACGCTGACCGTCGGCGCGGCCTGGCTTGCACTGCTGAACGCCGCCACCAGAGCCAGCGGGAGAAGCTTTTTCACAAGACGCATATCGACACCCCTTTTAGTTTTTTTAGACGCTCAACAGCAGGAACTCACGCTCCCAGGAACTGATCACCCGCTTGAAATTCTCATGCTCGGCACGTTTGACCGCGACGTAGCCGCGCACGAACTTGTCGCCCAGGTACTGCTTGACCGTGTCGCAGTCCTCCATCCGTGCCAGCGCATCTTCGAGGGTGAACGGCAGGCGCAGGTTGCGGCGTTCATAGGCACGGCCTTCCACCGGCGCGCTCGGGTCGATCTGTTCGATCATGCCCAGGTAGCCACACAGCAAGCTGGCGGCAATCGCCAGGTAGGGGTTGGCATCTGCGCCCGGCAGGCGGTTTTCCACGCGCATCGCGTCGGGGCTGGAGGTCGGCACGCGCAAGCCGACGGTGCGGTTTTCTTCGCCCCACTCGACATTAACCGGCGCCGAGGTGTCCGGCAGGAAGCGACGGAATGAGTTCACATTGGGAGCGAACATCGGCAGCAGCTTGGGGATGTACTTTTGCAGGCCGCCGATGTGGTGCAAAAACAGTTGGCTCATCTTGCCGTCGGCGTCGACGAATACCGGCTTGCCCGTGACAATGTCCACCACGCTCTGGTGCAAATGCATCGCGCTGCCCGGTTCGTCGGCAACTGGCTTGGCCATGAAGGTGGCCGCCACGTTGTGCTTGAGCGCGGCTTCGCGCAGGGTGCGTTTGAACACGGTGATCTGGTCGGCCAGGTCAAGGGCGTCGCCGTGACGGAAGTTGATTTCCATCTGCGCCGGGCCGTCCTCGTGGATCAGCGTGTCGAGGTCCAGGCCCTGGAGTTCGCACCAGTCGTAGACGTCTTCGAACAGCGGGTCGAATTCGTTGGCGGCGTCGATGGAAAACGACTGGCGCCCGGTTTCAGCCCGGCCGGAACGGCCTACAGGGGTTTTCAGCGGCAGGTCCGGGTCTTCGCAGCGCTGGGTCAGGTAAAACTCCATTTCCGGCGCGACAATCGGCTGCCAGCCCTGGTCGGTATAGAGCTGCAGGACTTTTTTCAGCACGTTGCGCGGCGACAACTCGATGGGGTTGCCCTGCTTGTCGAAGGTGTCGTGGATCACGATGGCCGTAGGCTCGATGGCCCACGGCACCACGTACGTGGCGTTGGACACCGGGCGGCAGATCATGTCGATGTCGGCCGGGTCGAGCAGGTCGTAGTAGATATCGTCGTCGACAAAGTCCCCGGTCACCGTTTGCAGCAACACACTTTCCGGCAGGCGCATGCCTCGCTCATGCAGGAACTTGTTGGTGGGCGCAATCTTGCCGCGTGCGATGCCAGTCAAATCACTGATCACGCATTCGACTTCGGTAATCTTGTGTTCTTTCAGCCAGGCGGACAGCTGATCGAAGGGGGCGTTCATAAGGACCTCGTCATGGGTTGGATGCGGCGTCGGCTTGTACTCTCGGCGCATTGAGGTCTATCTTGATGCCGCCGCACGTCGGCATCTATCCACTTTGCACGAACCATAACGCACCAATAGAGTGCGCCCAGGTTACCCATGACACAGGCAACAGCTTTGCGCGTACAGGCCTTCACCACCGGTGATGTGGCCGCTCAATGCAGTGCGACACCCGGTTGGGTGCAGCAGTACCAGCAGATGTCCCCGGGGCATTTTGCCGGGCAGATCCGCTACCTCGACCTGCAAGGGGTACAAGTGTACGAAGAGTGCATGAACACGCGCGTGGAACAGCACTTCAATGCCCCGCCGGGCGCGTTGGCGTTCTGTTTCGACGGCAGCGACAACGCGCTCTACATGCTCAATGGCGAAAGCCGCAACACCTGGATCACTCCGGAGAATTACCGTGAAGTGGCCGTCGTGTTCGGCCCGCAGTTCGTCCAGCGCCATGGGCTGGACGTGGCGAAACTGGAAGGGTTGTTCATGGCACCGCTGACGTGCCAGCAGAACGCGCTGTTCACGCGCTGGCTCAGCGGCACCCTCACACGGTTGTCCGCCACGCTCGACCCGATCAGCCGCGACACCCTCACCCAACAGTTACTCGACGATTGCCTGTTCATTCTCGACAACGCTTGCGTGTGCCTGGACCGTAGTTCGTTACAGCGCCGCAGTGCAGAACGCCAGTTGATGGCGCGCATCGGCGAGTGGGCAGCGGATGCGCCGGACGAAACCGTCAACCTGTTGGAGCTGGCGCAGATTGCCGGCGTGCCGCTGCGTCAATTGCAGCAAGGGTTCAAGACCTACACCGGGATGAGCCCGGCACAGTGGTTGCGCCTGCGGCGTTTGAACGGGGCTCGACGCGAACTGCTCAATGCCACCGACACCACCGTGGCCGAAGTGGCGATGAACTGGTCGTTCTGGCATTTGGGGCGGTTTTCCAACAGCTATCGGGCATTGTTCAAGGAACTGCCCAGCGAGACCCTCAAGCGCCACGGTTGAACCACCGTCAACCGGTGGCCGAGTCCGCGCTTTGCATCTTGTAAAACCTCACACATACCCCTAGTTTATGCGCCCCCCTGCCCTGCGCTTTAAGGCCCTGCCCCCATGGTGTTGCGTTTTCGTCCCGTCGTCACTTCACGTTTTGCCCTTGGCTTGCTGCTCAGTGGCGGTATCGGTAGCAGTCCAGCGGCTGACATAGAACTGCCGGCGGTACAGGTCCAGGGCCAGGAGGAATCGGGCTACCGCACGGACACCGCTTCGGTCGGCGGCTTCAGTGAAGCCCCCTTGCTGGACACCCCGGCGTCAATCACGGTGATCAACGCCGCACTGATCAAGGACCAACAAGCGCGCCTGCTCAGTGAAGTGCTGCGCAACGATGCCTCGGTGGGCGACAGCTATGCGCCCATCGGCTACTACGAAAACTTCGTGGTGCGCGGCTTCTCGCTGAACGCCGCGAGCAGCTACAAGATCAACGGGCGCACCATCACCGGCGAACAGAACGTCGCCCTGGAAAACAAGCAGCAGGTGGAAGTGCTCAAGGGCCTAGCCGGGTTGCAAAGCGGGATTTCCGAACCCGGCGGCGTGATCAACTACGTGACCAAACGCCCGGAGGATGTGCGTTCGGTGACGGTGTCCACCGATGACCGTGGCAGTGGCTATATCGCCACCGATGTCGGCGGCTGGTTTGGCAGCGAACAGCAGTTTGGCCTGCGCGCCAACGTCGCCCACGAAGACCTCAATGCCTATGTGGAACATGCCAATGGCCAGCGCGACTTTGTGTCCCTGGCCTTCGACTGGAACATCAGCCCCGACGCGCTGCTGCAACTGGATGCGGAATACCAGAACAAGCAACAGCGCTCGGTGCCGGGTTATCAACTATTGGGCGGCACGCAAGTGCCGCATGACGCTTCGCCAAAGAAACTGCTGGGCCACCAGAGTGGTTCCCATCAGGTCGGTATCGACTCGTTGAACCTCAACGGCAAGTTTGAATACCGCTTCAGCGATCAGTGGAAAGGCAGCGTGAGCGCGGCGCGCAGCCAGGTGGTGATTGATGACTACAGTTCGTTTGCGTGGGGTGGAGACACTCAGGGCGTCGGCAATTACTTCACCCCCGAAGGCAACTACGACATCTACGACTACCGCAGCCCCGACGACACCCGCCGCGACGATGAAGTCCAGGCCGCCATGACAGGGCTATTCGAAACAGCAGGCCTGGGCCATGAGTTGACCTTCGGCACCAGTGCGTTTCGCCGGGTGATCGACAAACGTAAGTCAGTCAATGAGTGGATCGGCAGCGGCAATATCTATGAGGATGCGCCCACCTTCACGCCTACCGATAAACCCCTGAACGACAGCCACCGCAACCTCGACAGCCGCCAATACGGGCTGTTCGTCACCGACCGCATCCGTTTCAACGAGCAATGGCAGACCATCCTCGGCGGTCGCGAAGTGCGCCTGGATGAAAAAGCTTTCGATGAGAATGGCAACGAGTCACGCCACACCCAGCAATACGTGTTCCTGCCTCAAGCCTCGTTAATCTACAAACCCGTGGAAAATATCTCGCTGTACACCAGCTACAGCAAGGGGCTTTCGCTGGGCGGCACTGCGCCGTGGTTCGCCAGTAACAGCGGGGACACCTTGGCACCTACTGTCTCGCGACAAATCGAAGCCGGCGTTAAATATGACTGGCGCCGCATCAGCTTCGCCGCCGCCGTATTCCAGACGCGCCAGGCTTATCAGTACGCCAGGCCCGCAGGCGACACGTTCACCTACGTGCAACAAGGCGAGCAAAAAAACACTGGCCTGGAACTGTCCGCCAACGGCTGGGCCACCGACCGCCTGCAAATCGCAACCAGCGTGGCGGCGATTCGCGCGCGGGTGAACAACAGTGGCACGCCAGATTATGAAGGCCACCAGGCGATCAATGTGCCCACACTGCGCGCCAGTGTGTACGCCGACTACGCGTTACCATGGATGAATGGTTTAGCGCTGCTCGGCGGCGTGCAATACAGCGCCAGGAAATACGCCAACCGCACCGGCAATGTGGAGGTGGGCGATTACGCAGTGGTCAATGTCGGCAGCCGTTACACCACTAAAATCGACGGTTATGAAACGGTGTTTCGCCTGAGCGTCGACAACCTGTTCGACAAGCGCTATTGGCGCGATGCGGGCGAGTACATGGGCGATGACTATCTGTTCCAGGGCGCACCGTTGACGGCGCGCCTGAGTGCTTCGGTCAACTTCTGAACACTCGCGGCGTTGCCATCCACAGCGCCGCCACGCCACAGATCAAAAGACTCCAGCCAAGGTTCTGGGCCCAGGCCACCAGGGTAAGTCCCGCGCCGATGGCCAGGTAATACAGCAAGCCGAATACCGCGGCGGCGCTGCCAAGGCGGTCGGAATAACGTACAAGCGCAGCCCCGAGCACATTAGGAATCGCCATGCCGAATGCCAGCACCACAAGCAACATAGGCCCTACGAACAACCAGCTGTCTTGCAGCAGCAAGACCAGCAAGCCACCCAACACCGCTAATCCGGCGGCGGTCAGTACCAACTGATCACCGTTCATGCCACGGTTGAGCAACCGCTTGTTCAGCCAGGCCCCGAGCCCAGACCCGAGCGCCAGCAGCACACCGCTGTAACCGAACTCAGCGGCGGACAACCCCAGTTGTGAAAAGATAAACGGGCCCACGCTGTAATAGCCGAACAACGCAATATTGAACGCCGCCACCAACCCGACCGAGCGCCAAATCGCTGCGTCCCTGAGCATCAGGTTCAGAGTCTCGAGCAGCGATGCCGTCGGCAATGACACTGGACGTGTTTCAGGCAAGGCCCAGACGCACCAGCCCCATAATGCCAATGCCAGCAGCAACAAGCCCGTGAGCATGCCGCGATAACCAAAGTGCTGCACCAGGGTCGCGCCGCTGAACAAACCAAGCGCCGGGCTGGCAGCAAGGGCAACGCCCATTATGGAAAACACCTGGGCCAATTGCGCACCGTGGAAACGGTCGCGCAAGATCGTCTGCGTCGCCACCGAGCCTACTGCCGCGCCAAACGCGGCCAGGGCCTGGGCCAGTAACAAAGCATTGAACGTGCTTACACCCAAGGCCAGCGCTGTGGCGCCAATATATAAGCCCAGCCCGGCCAACATCACCGGTCGCCGCCCCCAGCGATCGCACAACCGGCCCCACACCACCACCCCGAACGCGAACGCCAGGAAATACACCGAAAGGGTCTGCCCTGCCCGTTCAGGCACAACCGCAAAAGCCCGACCGATATCACCCAGGGCCGGGCTGTAAAGCGTTTGGGCCAGTTGCGGAAACATCAGCAACACCACCGCCAACACCCCTATTTTTTTTAGGTTCATCAACAACTCACTCGCATAAAACAACACAAGAAGTTTAAAGACGAGCGGCGGGGCTATTATCCTGACTTCGACAACTTATCCATTAAATCGGACAACCTATGGCTTGGCTTGCCGCCGATGAATCCTTCGATCCCGACTGCCTGGCGGCGCCCGTTGTTGGCATCGCCGCGCTGCTCGGCGACCATGACTCCGGCCTGCATCGGCACCAGCGCGGGCAACTATTATTCACTCGACAAGGTTGCACCCGTATCACCCTGGACAACCAACTGTGCCTGCTGCCGCCCTCCCGTGCGGCGTGGATACCCTGCGGCGTGCCCCATCGCGCGGTGATGCATAAAACCGTGGATTACCGTTCGTTGTACGTGAGCCCGGCATTGGCCGAGCAATTGCCAAACCAGGTACGGGTCATTGAAGTCAGCACCTTGCTGCACGCGGTGCTGGAACCGATGGCGATGGCCCCCTACGAGACCGATTGGCACAGTGGCCGATATGCCCATCTGTTGGCCTTGTGCCTGGACGAAATCCAGGCTGCCGCCGAGCAGCCGATGCTCCTGCCATTGCCGCAGGACAAACGCCTGGCTCCCTTGCTGGCCGACCTCGAAACATTGCCACCCACACTGCAAGACCTGGAAAAGCAAATTGGCGCCAGCACCAAGACCATCGGCCGGATTTTCCTGCGGGAAACCGGCCTGGGCTATCAGCAATGGCGCCAGCAGTGGCGCTTGATGCGAGTCATCGAATTGCTCGCCACGGGACGTAACGTGGGCTACTGCGCCTTCGAACTGGGCTTTGCCAGTGACAGCGCGTTGATCGCCTTCTTCAAACGCATGACCGGCACCACGCCACGCGGGTACTTGAAGACAAACTGAACGGCTACTTCAGGCGGCTGGCGCGATTCAGTCTTTGTCGGCGGCGCGGGGGCTGGCAGACCGGGGATAGGTACTCGGTCACCCAGGCAAAGGTATCACCCGCAACCGCCGTACCGACTTGTAGGAAAAGCTCGAATAGATCTCTTTGACGCAAGGCAAGGTCTGCAACACCTCCCGCGCAAACTCGCCAAACGACTCCAGATCCTTGGCCACTACCTCAAGTAAAAAGTCATAGCGCCCCGACACGTTATGGCACGCCACTATCTCGGGAATGTCCAGCAATCGTTGCTCAAACGCGCGAGCGATTTCCTGGGTGTGGCTCTCCATCATGATGCTGACAAATGCCGTCACGCCATACCCCAGCGCCTTGGGCGAGAGGATCGCCTGATAGCCGCTGATCACCCCGCTCTCCTCCAGGTTGCGCACCCGTCGCCAGCACGGCGAAGTGGTCAGGGCAACACGGTCGGCCAACTCGGCCACGGTCAGGCGGGCATTGCCTTGCAATGCGTTTAAAAGCGCTTTGTCGGTGCGATCCAGGCTAACGGGCATAACTTGCCTCTATTCATTATTTTTATGGATATTTCGTCCCTTAATCCGGGATTTTCCTGCCAATGTTGCAACGTTCATCTGTGGTTATGAGCATAGCATTGTAGGAAATAAGGAGCGCCCGACATGAACAATAAACACAACACATTCGGCTTTTCCACCCGCGCTATCCACCACGGTTATGACCCCAAGGACCATCACGGCGCGCTCGTGCCGCCTATCTACCTGTCCGCCACGTTCGCTTTTCCCACGGTTGAATACGGAGCCGCCTGCTTTGCCGGTGAAGCCAGCGGCCATTTTTATACGCGTATTTCCAACCCGACCCTGGCGCTGCTCGAATCGCGCATGGCGACCCTGGAAAACGGTGAGGCGGCCGTGGCCTTCAGTTCCGGCATGGGCGCGATTGCCGCGACGTTCTGGACCCTGCTGCGCCCGGGCGATGAAGTGATCGTCAGCCAGACCCTCTACGGTTGCACCTTCGCCCTGCTGCACCACGGCATCGGTGAATTCGGTATCAAGGTGCGTCATGTCGACCTCACCGACCTGGCCGCCCTGCGCGCTGCACTCACCCCCGCCACCCGCATGATCTACTGTGAGACCCCGGCCAACCCCAACCTTCGATTGGTGGATATTGCCGCCGTGGCCGACCTCGCACATCAGCAGCCCAACGTCACCGTGGTGGTCGACAACACTTACTGCACGCCTTATCTGCAACGCCCCCTGGAGCTGGGGGCCGACGTGGTGGTGCACTCGGCCACCAAATACCTCAGCGGCCATGGTGATATCACCGCCGGTATCGCCGTGAGCAATCAGGCCCTGGCGCAACGCATCCGCCTGCAAGGGCTCAAAGACTTGACCGGCGCGGTGATGTCGCCACAGGACGCCTCACTGTTGATGCGCGGCCTCAAGACGCTGGCCCTGCGCATGGACCGCCATTGCAGCAACGCCCAGGCGGTGGCCGAAGCCTTGCAGGCGCACCCGGCCGTGCAGTGGGTGACCTACCCCGGGCTGCGCTCTTTCCCACAATACGAATTGGCGGCACGCCAGATGAAACTGTCCGGCGGCATGATTGCGTTTGAACTCAAGGGCGGCATCGAGACCGGTCGGCGCTTCATGAATGCCCTCGGGTTATTCACCCGCGCAGTCAGCCTGGGCGATGCCGAGTCGCTGGCCCAGCACCCGGCCAGCATGACCCATTCCACCTACACCCCCGAAGAACGTGCGCAACACGGTATCAGCGAGGGCCTGGTGCGGTTGTCGGTCGGGCTTGAGGATGTCGCCGACCTGCTGGCAGACATCCATCAGGCGCTGGCCAAATGCAGCCGCACTGCGCCGCGTCGGGCCTTGATCGACGAGCACGCCATGAAGTAAGGCCTGTGTTTGATGTACTCATTTCCCACAAACGGTGGTCGGACTGGTCCGACCGCCGTTATGCGTTTTTAATCTGATTTTTTCCAGATTGGATCCCCATGCTTTTGCCAGGCTGTACTAGCATAGGTTCTCGGCGGGAGCATTATCACTGTAGGTTATTCACCTTGGTTACCTTCTTGGACCCCGTCGTTATAAGGCTGAATACCGACATTTAAAACTCATGGACGAACTGATGAACTCACACCTGTTCCCCCATATAGGCAAGGTCATCGCCAGCACCGGCAGTCGCCATTTCCCGCGCATGCTGCATGACCTGATCCTTACTCAACTGGCAGTGGACGCCACCCATATCACCCAATTGCGGGTGAGTGCCGAGGGGCACACCCGACGCCGGATCAGCCCGGTCTACACCGACTCGGTGGCGGCTTTGGGCGCAGAGCAACCCGCCGCACAACTGCACCTGACGCGCCGCAAGGACGATGTGCGCTACGTGCTGTCGGTGTATCGCTCGCATCAGTCCGAGAGCTTTTCGGCGCAGGAACGCAACATGCTGCAGGACTTCTCCACGCTGTTGCTGCCCATGGTCGAGAAGCACATCACCGCCATTCAGCCCGGCCGCCAGAGCAACGACGCAGCGGCGCCGGAAAAACAAGGCATCGAAACCCTGCGCCGACGCATCGAAGAACGCCTGGTGCAATCGGGGCTGCGCCTGTCCAACCGTGAACTTGAGGTGTGCGTAGGCCTGCTGGCCGGGCGCACTGCACCGGAGTTGGCCGAGCAATTGACGTTGAAGGTCAACACCATCGAGAGCTACCTCAAGCGCGCGGCGATCAAGCTGGGGATCAGCGGGCGGCACTCGTTGTTGCGGTGGATGTACGCGACTGAGGAAGGGATAGCCACGCCGCTTTAACTCAGCGCAAAACCCGGTGGGAGCTGGCTTGGCGGCGATGGCATCGATTGAGTCTTAATGACCATCCGCGGTGCCTGCATCGCAGCCAATCCAGCTCCCACACCTGATAACGGTTGCTTGAGCGAAATCAGTCCCTTGCAAGCGCCTCAATCGGGTCCAACCGCGCCGCGTTCCTTGCGGGCACAAAGCCAAACACAATCCCGATCATCGTCGAACAGGCAAATGCGGTGACGATAGACCCCAGGGAAAACACCATTTCCCACTCCTTCACAAACAACGAAAACAGATAGCCGATCGCAAACGACAGCGAGATACCAATCATCCCGCCGATCAGGCAGACCATCACCGCCTCCACCAGGAACTGTTGGCGGATGTCCGACTGCCGCGCGCCCACGGCCATGCGTATACCGATTTCACGGGTGCGCTCGGTGACCGACACCAGCATGATGTTCATCACCCCGATACCACCTACCAGCAACGAAATGACCGCGATCAGCGACAACAGCAGCGCCAGGGAGCGGCTGGTTTTCTGTACGGTCTGCATAATGCTGTCGAGGTTATTGGTGAAAAAATCCTTGGTGCCATGGCGTTGCAGCATGAGTTTATTGACGTTGTCTTCCACCACCTTGCTCGGCTGGCCGTCCTTGATGCGCACGGTGATGCTGTCCAGATGGCGCTGCCCCAACAACCGCCCCGCCGCCGTCTCATACGGGACCCAAACGTTCAGCGCCTTGCTGGCGGCGAACATGTTTTTGTTGTCAGCCGTCACGCCAATCACCGTGCACGGCAGGTTGCCTACCAGGATCACCTGGCCCAACGGGTCAACGTTTGGCCCGAAGAGACGGTGACGGGTGTTGTGGTCGATCACCACCACCTGGGCCTGGCGCCGCGCGTCGCTTTCACTGAAGGCAATCCCGGCTTCCAGTTTCAGCCCCTTCACGGTGAAGTAACGGTCGCTGACCCCATTCACCTGCGCATCCACGTCGATATTGCCGAAACGCAACAACAGGTTGCGGCCGACCACCGGCGTGGCGCTGTCGACGTAGTACAGTTGGTTCAACGCCTCCACATCCGACGGCATCAGTGTCTCGATGGCCGAGGCGCGACTGTCACCGAAACTGGTGCCGGAAAAGATGTCGATGGTGTTGCTGCCGATGGCCTGGATGTCCTTGAGCACATAGCGCTTGGCGCCTTCGCCAATGGCCGAAATCGACACCACCGAGGTGATGCCGATGACGATGCCGAGCATGGTCAGCAAGGTGCGCATGCGGTGGGAAATCAGCGCCACCCAGGCCATGTTGAAGGCTTCCTTGAACAACCCCAGGCTCGCCACCAAACGCCGGGCGCCGCTGCGCTTGGACTCGATCGGGGCCTCGCTGGGCAGCTCCAGGCCGACACTGTCATTGGCCTTGTCGCTGACAATCTCACCGTCGCACACCTCGACAATGCGCTGGGCATTCGCCGCCACCTTCGGGTCGTGGGTGACGATAATCACCGTGTGCCCGGCGGCGTGCAGTTCAGCAAGGATACGCATCACCTCCTTGCCGCTGTGGGTATCGAGTGCGCCGGTGGGTTCGTCGGCGAGAATCACCTCGCCGCCGTTCATCAACGCCCGCGCGATACTCACCCGTTGCTGCTGCCCGCCCGAAAGCTGGCTGGGCCGGTGGGTGGTGTGCCCGGCCAGGCCCAGGCGCGTGAGCAACTCCCGCGCCCGGCTGTGGCGTTGGGTCTCCGGTGTGCCGGCGTAGATCGCCGGCATTTCGACGTTATGCAACGCACTCAGGTGCGCGAGCAAATGGTAGCGCTGGAAGATAAAGCCGAAGTAGTCGCGGCGCAGTTCCGCCAACTGCTCATCGCCCAGCGAGCGGGTTTCGATACCATTGATCTTGTAGCTGCCGGCGGTGGCGTAATCGAGGCCGCCGAGGATGTTCATCAGGGTCGACTTGCCCGAGCCCGAAGCGCCGATGATCGCCACCATTTCCCCGGCATGAATGGTCAGGTCGATACCTTTGAGCGCAATGAACTCACGCTCGCCGGCCATGAAAGTACGGGTGATGCCCTTGAGTTCCAACAGTGCCTGGGTCATGCGTCAGCTCCCCGCCACAGCGGGCGTCGCGTCGCCGATCACGACTTTGTCGCCCTCGGCCAGGCCCTCCAGAATCTGCACTTTGACGTTGTTATTGATCCCGGTCTTCACGTTGCGCGACACGGCTTTGCCCTTGGCATCCAACACGCGCAGCGGGTAACTGCCATCGGCGTTGCGCGCACCGAGCGCCGCCACCGGCACCATCAATGCGGACTGGGCGGTGTCGAGCACGATGCGTACCTGCGCAGTCATCGCGATGCGCAGGCGGTGTTCGGGGTTGGGCACGTCGAACAGTGCGTTGTAGAACACCGCGGTGTTTTGCTTGGGTGTGCCAGCCGTCTGGGTTTCGAGGAAGTTCTGCGGCGCCGGCTCAGTGCCGCGCAGCTTGGCGTAGTAGCGCTTGTCGGCCTCACCCAGGATAGTGAAATACACCTGCTGGCCGGGGCTGATATGGATCACATCCGCTTCGGACACTTGAGCCTTGACGGTCATGGTGTCCAGGTCCGCCAGCTTGAGCAGCACCGGTGCCAGTTGGCTGGCGATCACGGTCTGGCCTTCCTGGGTGACGATGCCCACCACATCGCCGTCGATAGGCGCGACGATACGGGTGTAGTCCAGGTTGACCTTGGCGGTGTCGATCTGGATATGCGCGCTTTTTATCTGCGCATCCAGGGACAACAGGTTGGCCTGCTGCACCTGGAACGTCGATTCGGCGTCTTCGAAATCCTGGCGCGAGACCGACTCGTCAACCTGCAAGCCTTTATAGCGCTCGTAAACCGACTTGGCCTGTTTGAGTTGAGCGGCCGTGGCACGGCGCTGGGCCTGCAGGTTTTCCTCGTCAACCTGGGCTTTGCGCAGGGTATTCTGCAGGATCAATGGGTCGATTTCGGCAAGCCATTGGCCCTTTTTCACCTTGTCGCCGACTTTGACTTTGAGGGATTTCAATTGGCCGGAAACCTGGGAGCCGACATCCACTTGCTTGACGCCTTCCAGCACCCCCGTGGCCAATACAGCGTTTTCGATGTCACCCCGTTCGGCCGTAGCGGTCAGGTATTGCGGGGCATCGGCGGGTGCTTGCACCGTGTAGACAACCAGACCGGCCGCAATGGCGACTGCCAGGAACACGCCTGTTTTACGAAACTTCACGAAACCACCTCCCCAATCACCACACCTTCCAGCCACCACTGCGCAAGCCCGTGAACATTCGGGGCCTTGAGCAACGTGAAGTGATTCCCGCCGCCATACCAAACCTCCAGGCCACTGCCCTGACGCTGCCAACCGTCGATCATTAACCCCTGCTCCCGTTGATTGCCCGCCGCATCCAGCGCCGGGTCCTGCGCCAATACCAATCGCACAACCCCGTGGTAGCGTTGGGTCGGTCGATACACCGTGCGCAAGGCTGCGGCATACGTGCGTGCGGGCCCCGCCATCGCGTCCACACTGGCACGCGCCGGCAACAAACCAACCGCGACCATCCCGGCGTGAAGCCACTGGCGCTGCGCCACTTCATCGCGCCCGGCAAACACCACAGGGTCGATGTCCAGGGACTTTCCGGCGGACAACTGCATGGCTTCGATCAACCGCAACAATGCCGCCGTCGACGTATACGGCCGCCCTACCACGCCATTGCCGCCCGGCGACTCACTGTCGATCACCGTCAACGACGCCACCTCTCGGCCCATCGCCTGCAACTGCACGGCCATCTCCAGCGCGACCCAGCCGCCGAACGAATGCCCGACCAGATGCACCGGCCCGCGCGGGCACTCCTGCTCCAGCGCCGTCAGATAACACTGGGCTGCCGCTTCCACCTGGCTATGGGGCACCGCCTCGCCATCCAAGCCTCGTGGCTGCAACCCGAACAGCGGCCAGTCGCGCCCCAGCGCTTCACTCAATCCGACAAACCCGGTGACGCTGTCCCCCGCCCCAGGTACGCAGAACACTGGCGCATACCCCGCCCGCCCGCTCTGAATGCGCAACAGCGGCTGATGCACCCCTTCCTTCACCGCCGAACCTGTCGCCAGCGCCTCGCTCATCGCACGGCCCAACGCCTGAATGTGCGGCGCCTGCATCATGCTCTGGTGGTCCCCTGGCACGTCTATCCGGCGCAATTGCCCAGGTGCCAACGCATCCTCCCAACCCAGCGAAACACTGCGCCGCGACAACTCGGTGGGCCGCTCCATGGCGCTGAAGAGCTGCACCGGAACCGGCAACGCAAACACGCTGTAATGCGCCAGCGCATGCCCATGCCCCACTTCCCGCTCGATAAAGCTCAAGAGGTCCGCGTCCGTAGCCGCTGCCATTTGCGCGTATAGCAAACCTTCATCGCGACAGCGTTGCAGCAGAGCCGCAAAGTCCAGCTGTCCAATGCCCGCCTCCAACTGTTCAAGGCTCGCCAGCTCATCCACACCTCCCTGTGCTTTCCAATACGCTGTGCACTGCAACAACAAATGCCGCTTCAGGGCATCCGGCCCGCTCCAGCGCGCCTTGCCCTGGTCGGTCATGCGCGGCACGTAGCTGTCGATCAAACCGAGGAACTCAACCGCTTCATCCAGCCCCAGCAATTGCATCGCCACTTCATACGCCAGCACGCCGCCGAACGACCAGCCCGCCACACGGTAAGGCCCATGGGGCTGAACGCTGCGTATCAGGCCGACCAAGCGGGCCGCCAGGCCTTCCATGGTGTTCAGGTGCGCCTCACCGAGTGCCAGGCCCGCCAGGCCATAGATCGGATAATCACCGGGCAAGTGTTGGCCCAGTGCCGGGAAGTACACGTCCATGCCGCTGAATTCGTGGATCAGGAACAGCGGCTGCTGCGAGCCGCTGCTGCGCACCGTTATCAATGCACTGTCACGCACCACCGGTTCATCCGTGCGCTGGCGCAGCATTGCGGCCACGCTGGCGACGCTGGCGTGCTGGAACAACTCGGCCAGAGACACCTGCAGGCCGGCTTCATCCATCAGGTTGACCAGTCGAATCGCCAGCAATGAATGCCCGCCCAGTTCAAAGAAACTGTCGTGTCGCCCGATCTGTTCCAGCTTCAAGACACCGGCCCACAGCTGTGCGAGGGTGTGCTCCAACGCATCGGCAGGCGCTTCAAAATCGCGGTGGGTAAAGGCGTCCAAGGCCGGCAAAGGCAAGGCTTTGCGATCGACCTTGCCATTGGCTGTCAGCGGCAAATGCGCCAGCGGCACATAGGCCGACGGCAGCATGTAGTCCGGCAACTGGCCATGCAGGTGCGCACGCACGTTGTCGATGCCAACAGGCGCGGCCGCCCAGGTGAAATACGCCACCAGGCGCTTGTCACCCGGCACGTCCTCACGCGCCAGCACCGCCACGTCCTGGATGCCCGCAAAGCTCGCCAGGCGTGCTTCGATTTCACCCAGTTCGATGCGAAAGCCGCGGATTTTCACTTGGTCGTCATTGCGCCCGATACATTCCAGCAGGCCATCCGCCGTCCAGCGGCCAAGGTCGCCGGTGCGGTACATCAAGGCGCCCGCGTTGAACGGGTCATCGACAAACTTTTCCGCCGTCAGCTCCGGCCGGTTCAAGTACCCCTTGGCCACACCGTCACCACCGATGCAAATTTCACCGGTCACACCCAGCGGCACCGCCTGCAATTGCGCATCCAGCACATGGATTTGCGTGTTGGAAATCGGCCGCCCCACCGGCACACTTTCAGCGTCATCCGCGACAGCGCGCACTTCATAAGTGCAGGCGTAGGTGGTGGTCTCCGTCGGCCCATAGCAATGCACCAGGCGCAAGGCGGGCGCGCGGGCCAGCAGGGTGCGGAACGCCGCCGGGTCGGCACGTTCGCCACCGCACAACAGCACGCGCAAGCCGGCCAGCGCCTCGGGAATCATCTGCACGTACTGGTTGAACAGCGCCGTGGTGACGAAGAGCACCGTCGCCCCGCTCAACGCCCGGCCGAAAGCCGCCGGCTCGAGCAACGTCGCGTGGTCGATCACCTGCACCTGGCCGCCGTTCAGCAGCGGGCCCCACACGTCCATGGTGCTGGCGTCGAACGCCGGGTTGGAGGCAAACGCCACGCGGTCGGCGGCATTGAAGTCGGCGTAGCCGTTGTTAAGCACCAGGCGCGTGATGCCGCGATGGGGCACCAACACCCCCTTCGGCGTACCGGTGGAACCGGAGGTGTACATGATGTACGCCACGCTGTCCGAGGCCTGCGACAGGTCCGGGTTGTGGCTCGGTTGAGGGTCAAGCGCCAGGTTGTCCAGGTCGAGGCGCCGGGCCGGGTACTCGATGGCGGCATCGCTGCGGGTAATGACCCAGGTCGCGCCGCTGTCCTGCACCATAAAGCCCTGGCGTTCGGCGGGCGCGTTGATGTCCAGCGGCACATAGGCAGCGGCGCATTTGAGGATCGCCAGTTGGCTGACCAGCAGGTCCAACGAGCGCGGTAGCAGGATCGCCACATTATCGGCAGGACGCACGCCCAGGCTCAATAAGTGATGAGCCAGGCGGTTGGCGCGAGTGTTCAGTTCGCCGTAACCGAGCACTTGCTCGCCGTGCAACGCCGCCAAGGCATCCGGTCGTGCCTGGGCCTGGGCTTCGAACAGGCGCTGCACCGTGTGTTCGCGGGGAAACGCCCGGGCGGTAGCGTTGAAGTCCGCCAGCTGTTGGCGCTCAGCGGCCGGCAAGATTGGCAGGCAGCCGATAGCGATTTCGCGATTGTGCTCCAGCGCCTCCACCACCTGTTCAAGTGCAGTGTGCAGGTAGTCACACAAACGTCGGGCGCCCGGCCCCATGGCTTCAAAGCGGAAGCCATCGCCCAGGTCATCCACGCTCACCGACAGCCCGTAACTGGTATGTTCCTCGGCCTTGAGCAACTGAATGCCCTGCCATGCCGCCGCCACGCCACCGGCTTGCGGCGCGCTGTGACGGTAGTTGAACAGCACGCTGAACAACGGCGTCGCCACCGGCACCTTACTGCAACGTTGGGCCAGCGCCAGCGGCGCATGTTCATGGCTGAGCAGTTGGGTCAGCCGTGCATGGGTTGCACGCAGCGCCGTACGCACTGAGTGTTGGCCCAGGTCGACCCGCAACGGCAAGGTGTTGATAAACACGCCCATGGCCCGTTCGGCGCCTTCGCCCCCTTGCAGGCGACCGAGCATCACCGTGCCAAACACTACCTGTTCGCGGCCGCTGACTTTGCCCAGTACATGGGCCCAGGCCATATGCATCAGGCTGGCGGCGCTGACACCCGATTGGCGCGCCTGGGCACGCAGGCGCTGGCTCAATTGAGGCTCAATTGCCCGCTGAACCTTTTCATCGGCGCCCAGGTTTGCGACCTCGGTTGGCTCGTCGATCTCACCCAGCATCTCGCGAAAGAAGGCCTCGTGATCATCAAGCCCCAAGCGAGTCTGGGCCACATAGTTGCGATACGGCACCGCCGCGCCCAATTCTTTCTCTTGCCCCAACAGAAACGCCTGCATTTCATGCTGCAGGATTTCCAGCGCAATGTGGTCCATCACCACGTGATGGAAAAGCAACGTGGCGACCACTCGTTGCGGCTCCTGTGTATACACCAGGCGCATCAAGGGGGCTTGGGCCAGGTCCAGGCGCTGCGGCAACGGGCCTGTTTCGACGCTTAACGAGGCCTCACGCCAAACCACCTGCACCGGCTCTTCCAGACCGTCCCAATGGAAGGACGAACGCAGGATGTCATGTCGCTGGATCACCGCCTGCAACGCCCGGGCAAAGGCTTGCAGGCGCAGCGGACTGTCAAAGGCAAACTGCGCCTGCAGCAGATAAGCATCACCGTCGAGCACGGCGCGATGGTGATAAAGGATGCCCGCCTGCAACGGTGCCAGCGGGTAGATGTCCTGCACATTCGCCGCACCGCCGGGGATGCAGGCGACAATGCGCTCGATGGCGGCCTGGTCCAACGCGATCAGCGCGAGCATGTCCGGCGTGATATGGGCGCAATCAGCGGCAATGCGATTGGCCGGCACCGCGACTTCGCGACCGCCACCGAGCGCGGCAGCCAAGGCGGCCAGTGTCGGCTGACCAAACAGCACTTTCACATCCGCCGACAACCCGAGGCGGCGCATCCGGCCCATCAGGCTGACCGCCAGCAATGAGTGCCCGCCCAGTTCAAAGAAATTGTCGTGACGGCCCACGCGTTCCACATTGAGCAACTCGGCCCACAGGCTGGCCAGGCTGATTTCCGTATCGCCTTGCGGCGCTTCGTACTCGCGCACCACCACCGAATCCAGGCCCGGCGCCGGCAGGGCCTTGCGGTCGAGCTTGCCGTTGGGGCTCAACGGCAGCCCATCCATGTGCACGAAAATCGCCGGCACCATGAACTCAGGCAAGTGCTGCAGCAGATGGCTGCGCAAATCGTCGATGTCGCTGTGAGTGCCGGTGTAATAGGCGACCAGCCGCTCTTCGCGGGCCACCACGGCGGCTTCGTTGACCTGAGGATGCTCAAGCAGCCGCGCCTGGATTTCGCCCAGTTCAATACGCAAACCACGGATCTTCACCTGGTCGTCATTGCGCCCCAGGTACTCGAGAGTGCCGTCGGCCAGGTAGCGGCCGACGTCACCGGTGCGGTACATCCGGCCGTGGGTAAACGGGTCGTCAAGGAAACGCTCGGCGGTCAACTCCGGCCGGGTCAGATAGCCCCGCGCCACTTGCACGCCACCAATGAACAACTCGCCCACCACGCCCAACGGCACCGGCTGCAACTGGCTATCGAGCACATACATGCGTGTATTGGCGATGGGTTTACCGATGGGCGTATTGTCCGGCGTCACCGCGCCTGCGCAGTTCCACGCCGTCACATCCACAGCGGCTTCGGTCGGGCCATACAGGTTATGCAGCGCGCTGCCTGGAAGCTGTTGTTTAAACCGTCGCACCAGACTGCCCGGCAAGGCTTCACCGCTGCACATCACGCGTACCAGCCCGGCGGCCTGAGTCACATCGCCGTGGGCGAGGAACACATCGAGCATTGAGGGGACGAAATGCAAGGTGGTGATGTGTTCGGCCGCAATCACTTCGCACAGGTAAACCGGGTCTTTATGCCCGCCCGGGCGCGCCATCACCAACCGTGCTCCGGTAAACAGCGGCCAGAAGAACTCCCACACCGACACGTCAAAACTGAAGGGGGTTTTCTGCAGCACCGTGTCCTGCGCCGTGAGCCCATAGGCGTCCTGCATCCACAGCAGGCGGTTGACCACACCCGTATGGTCGTTGATCACGCCTTTGGGCTGGCCGGTGGAGCCGGAGGTGTAAATCACATAGGCGCTCACGCCCTGAACGCCGAGGTTGTCGACCGGTTGATGCTGCCAGGTCGGCTGGTCCAGGTCGACCACCGCGACCTCGCCCAGCAACCCACGCGTAGCGCCTTGGGCCAGGACCACTGCCGGTGCGCTGTCCTGCAACATGTAGGTAATGCGTTCGTGTGGATAGGCCGGGTCCAGCGGCACATACGCCGCGCCAGCCTTGAGAATCGCATACAAGCCGATGACCATCTCCAGGCCCCGCTCGACGCAGATCGCCACGCGCGAATCCGGCTGCACGCCCAGCGCCCGCAGGTGATGGGCCAACTGATTGGCCTGCGCGTTCAGCTCGGCATAGGTCAGGTGCTGCTGGCCCGCCTTGATCGCCATCGCGTCCGGCGTGCGCGCCACCTGCGCTTCGAACATCCCGTGCAAGGTCTGCTCAAGGTTGTAACTGACGGCGGTAGCGTTGAAATCGAACAGTAAATGCTGCCGCTCACGCTCACCCACCAGCGGCACATGCTCCAGCACCGCCTGGTCGTTATCGACCATGGCCTGCAGCACGCGGGTGAAGTAGCCGACATAACGCTGCACGGTCGATTCATCAAACAGTGCCACCGCATACTCCAGCGCACCGAGAATGCTGCCCTGCACTTCGCCGAGGTTCAGCGACAGGTCGAACTTGGCAAAGTGGCTGTTCTCGACGATACCTTCCAGGGCCAGATCACCCAGCGCGAGGATCGGCGCGCTGCTGTCCTGCCAGGTCAGCAGCGTCTGGAACACCGGGCTATGGGCCAGGCTGCGCACCGGCCGGGTGATTTCCACCACCTGTTCGAACGGCAAGTCCTGATGGGCCTGCGCTTGCAGCGTGAGCGCCTTGACCCGCGCCAGCAACGCCTCGGTGCTCAACTCGCCCGACGTGTCGATGCGCACCGCCAGGGTGTTGACGAACAGGCCGATCAACCCTTCGATTTCGCTGCGGTTGCGGTTGGCAACCGGCGAGCCGATCACCAGATCGTATTGCCCGGACAGCCGCGCCAACAGCGAGGCCCAGGCGGTCATCAAGGTCATGTACAGCGTGGTGCCGTGGCGTTGGCTCAAGGCCTTGAGCCCGGCGGTGAGGCGTTCATCCAGGCGCACTTCGACGCTGCTGCCGGCATAGTCCTGCTGCGCCGGGCGTGGGCGGTCGGTGGGCAGCGTGAGCAAGGCCGGCGCACCGGCCAGGGCTTGCTGCCAATAACTGCTTTGGCGCTGCAGCACTTCACCACTGAGCCACAAGCGCTGCCACACGGCAAAGTCGCCGTACTGAATCGGCAACGGCGGCAACGGGTCGGGCCGGCCGTGGCTGAAGGCTTGATACAGCGCCATCAGTTCGCGGGTCAGCACGCCCATCGACCAGCCATCGGAGACGATATGGTGCAAGGTCAGCAACAGCACATGGTGCTCGTCCGCCATCACCACCAGTCGCCCGCGCAGCAACGGGCCGCGCTCCAGGTCAAACGGCGCCGAGGCCTCGCCGTGGATCAACGCATCCAGCGCCTGTTGGGGTTGCGGGTGACGGCGCAGGTCCTGCACTTGCAAGGGCAGCACGTCTTCGGCGGGCACGATCAGCACATGGGCGTCGTCGCCGTGCTGGGCAAAACGACTGCGCAGGGTTTCGTGGCGCGCGACGATACGCGCCAGCGCCCGTTGCAAGGCCTCGACATGCAACTGCCCACGCAAACGCAAGCCGATAGGAATGTTGTAGGCCGTGTTGGCACCTTCCATCAGCGCCAGAAACCACAGGCGCTGCTGGGCGAAGGACAGCGGCACAGCTTCATCACGGTTGGCCGGGAGGATGGCCGGCAACGTGCTGCGCCCCGAGCGGGCCAGCACCTCGGCGACCGCCGCCAGTTCGGCATTGGCAAACAAGTCGCCGAGGTTCAGCTCAACCCCCAGGCGCTGGCGCACTTGCGACACCATGCGCATCGCCAGCAGCGAGTGCCCGCCCAGTTCAAAGAAGTGATCGCGGCGCCCGACACGCGCTACGTGCAGCACATCTGCCCAGATCTGGGCGAGCACGCTTTCGATCTCGCCCTCGGGCGACTCGTATTCGCGGGTAAACACGGCCGCCCTATCGGGCGCCGGCAGGGCTTTGCGGTCGAGTTTGCCGTTGGCGGTCAGGGGCAGCGCGTCAAGCTTCACATAGGCAACCGGCACCATGTAGTCCGGCAGGTGCGCCACCAGATGGGCGCGGATATCATCGATGGCCAGCGGGTCGAGCTGAACATTTTCAGTGAAGTAAGCCACCAGTCGATCCTCACGGACCAGCACCACGGCCTCCTGAATCCCGGGCAACTGGTTGAGCTGGGTTTCGACCTCGCCCAGCTCGATGCGCACGCCACGGATTTTCACCTGATCATCATTGCGCCCCAGGTACTCAATAGTGCCGTCCGGCAACCAGCGCGCCAGGTCGCCGGTACGGTACATGCGGCCCGCATTGAACGGGTCTTGCAGGAAACGTTCGGCCGTCAGTTCCGGGCGATTCAAATAACCGCGCGCCACGCCCTTGCCGCCCACATACAGCTCACCGGCCACCCCCAACGGCACTGGCCGTTGTTGTTCGTCCAGCAGGTACACCGTGGCATTCGCGACGGGTTTGCCGATATGCAACGGCTGGCCAACCTCAACCTTGCCGGAAGTGGCAACCACCGTGGCCTCGGTGGGCCCGTAGTTGTTGATCAACTCGAAACGCTGGGCACGCGCGAACTGACGCAGGCGATCGCCGCCAATCAGCAAGGTGCGCAGCGTGGGATGTTCGATCTGTTGGCTGAACGCGTACTCAGCCACCGGCGTGGGCAGGAAGCACACGTCCAGCGGCTGCACGCACCACCAGGCCAGCAAGGCGTCGATGTCTTGCGCCCCGTCATTGGCGGGCGGCAGGTGCAAGGTCGCGCCGACACACAGCGCCGGCCACACTTCCCAGGCCATCGCATCAAAGCCGAAACCGGCGACGCTGGCAGTGTGGCGCCCGGCACACAGGTCAAAGGCACGGCAGTGCCAGTCCACCAGATTGGCCACCGTGTGGTGTTCGACCATCACGCCTTTGGGCAGGCCGGTGGAGCCGGAGGTGTAGATCACATAGGCGAGGTTCGACGGGGTCGCGGCGGCCTTGGGGTTGCCGGCCGAATGGTGCTGCCAGGTGAAGCGGTCCAGGTTGATCACCGGCACTTCAAGGGCGGGCAGGCGTTCCAGCAGTGCGTGCTGGGTCAACACCGCCACCGGGGCGCTGTCGGTCAACAGGTAATTCAAACGCTCGGCCGGGTGTGACGGGTCGACCGGCACATAGCAGGCTCCGGCCTTGAGGATCGCCAGCAACCCGGCCAGGGTGTCCAGGCCACGACGGGCGACGATGGCCACGCGATCGTCCGGTTTGACGCCCAGCGCCAGCAGGTGATGGGCCAGCAGGTTGGCTTGCTGATTCAGCTCGGCGTAGGTCAGTTGGCGGCCCTGGTGCACCGCTGCGATGGCCTCGGGCGTGCGGGCGGCCTGGGCTTCGATACGCCCGTGCAATGTGGTGCCCTGCGGGAAGTGGGCCTGAGTGGCGTTGAACTGCTCCAGCAGTTGTTGTTGCTCGGCGGCAGGCACCACCGACACGAGGTTAAGCGCCGTATGCGGCGCTTGCTCCAGCGCGGTCACCAGGTTTTCCAGGGCGGTTTGCAGGTAGGCGCAGACGCGCTGCGGGTCGACCAAGGTGCTGGCGAGCAGGCTCAAGCCGAAGCCGTCGCCGAGGTCATCCACACTCAACGTCAGCGGGTAGTTGGTGCGTTCTTCGGCGCTGAGCGCGACGATCCCTTGCCAGGCCGATACCGCCGCGTTACCGGCCGCCGGCGCACTGTGACGGTAATTGAGCAGGGCACTGAACAGCGGCGTCGGCGCCACCACCCCGCTGCAACGCTGGGCCAGCGCCAACGCGGCGTGCTCATGGCGCAGCAAGGTGGTCAGCCGTGCGTGGGTGGCCTTGACCCCGGTGCGCACGTCCTGGCCATCCACGTCCACGCGAAACGGCAGTGTGTTGATGAAAATCCCCAGCGCCCGATCGGTGTCATGGCTGCCTTGCATGCGGCCCATCAGGACGGTGCCGAATACCACCTGTTCTTTGCCGGCCAGTACCCCCAACACCTGAGCCCAGCCCATGTGGAACAGGCTGGCGGCACTCACCCCGAGTTGCCGGGCTTGCGCGCGCAAGCGCTGCCCCAACGCCGGCGCCAATGGCAGGCTGACTTCGGCAATGCCCCGGGCATCGCCCTGCACATCCTGTAAACCAAACGGTAAGGTCGGCTCGCTGATATCGCCGAGCATCTGGCGGAAGAAACCTTCGTGTTCCTGCTCGCTGATGCCCAGTCGCGCCTGGGCCACATAGTTGCGAAACGGCACGGCCTGGCCCAGCGCTGCGCCCTGCCCCAGCAAGCACGCCTGCAGTTCGTGGCACACCACTTCGAGGGCGCTGTGGTCGAGGGCCATATGGTGGAACAGCAAGGTGGCAACGATGCGCTGATTCAGCGGGTCTTCGGCACGAACCAGGCGCAGCAGCGGCGCCTGCGTGACGTCGAGTCGGTAGTGGCGGGCGTCGAACAGCGCGTGCAGTTGCGCGGCGATGTCGCCATCGGCAGGGTTCAGTTGAAGGGCCTGCACCGGCAGACGCGCCTGGCGCCACACCACTTGCGAGGGTTCCTGCAAGCCGTCCCAGACCACGCCGGTACGCAGGATGTCGTGGCGGTCCATCACGGTTTGCAGGGCCTGGGCAAATGCCTCAAAGCGCGCCAGGTTGTCGAACGCAAACTGCGATTGCATCACATACGGGTCACCCTGTTCGGCGCTGACGTGGTGGAACAGAATGCCTTCCTGCAAGGGCGCGAGCGGGTAGATATCCTGGATATTCGCCACGCCACCGTCGACGGTCGAGACGATACGGTCGATCTCGTCCTGGCTCAGCGTCGACAAGGTCAGCATGGCGGGTGTGATGCGCTCGGCACCCGCCGGGATAGCATTGGCCGGCACTTCGACTTCACCGGCCTTGCTCGCCGAATACTCCCCGGCCTGGATCAACGCGATCAGCGCGGGTTTGTGTTCACGCAACGCGGCAAGGATCGCCGGGTCGCTCAGCGCTTGTTTATTGCCTTGCACCGACAACTGCTCGCCCTTGAGCGCCAGTTGGATGTCCTTGGTTTTCAGCGTCGCCAACAGCTCAAGAATACTCACAGGACGATCTCCATTCGTTCGGTTATGGCGGCGTAGCCGGCCAGGGTCGGCTGTTCAAACAACGCCCGCACATCGGCTTCCATGCCTTCCTGGCGCAGGCGTCCGATCAAGCTCACGGCGAGCAGCGAATGCCCGCCCAGTTCAAAGAAGTTGTCATGGCGCCCTACCCGCTCCACCTTGAGCAGTTCCGCCCACAGCTGCGCGAGGAGGATCTCGGTGTCACCTTGCGGCGCCGCGTACTCACGCACGATCAGCGCCTCCATGCCTGGCGCGGGCAAGGCCTTGCGGTCGAGCTTGCCGTTGGGGCTCAGGGGCAACGCGTCAAGGTGCACGAACAGCGCGGGCACCATAAAGTCCGGCAACTGAAGCAACAGGTGGGCGCGCAGGTGTTCGATGTCGGCCGGCACACCGGTGTAGTAAGCCACCAGGCGATCTTCGCGGGCCACCACCGCAGCTTCCTTGACCTGCGGATGCTCCAGCAGTCGCGCCTGGATTTCGCCCAGTTCGATGCGCAAACCGCGGATCTTCACCTGGTCATCGTTGCGGCCCAGGTACTCGATATTGCCGTCGGGCAAGTAGCGGCCGACGTCACCGGTGCGGTACATACGGCCGCCCGTGAAGGGGTCTTTGAGGAAGCGCTCGGCGGTCAGCTCAGGCCGATTCAAGTAGCCGCGCGCCACTTGCACGCCACCGATAAACAGCTCGCCGACCACCCCCAACGGCACCGGTTGCAACTGTGCATCCAGCAGGTACATGCGCGTGTTGGCAATCGGCTTGCCGATGGGCGTGTTGTCCGGCACGTCGGGGCGTGCACAGTTCCAGGCCGTCACATCAACGGCCGCTTCGGTCGGGCCATACAGGTTGTACAGGCCGATCCCCGGCAGTTGTTGCTTGAAGCGCCGCACCAGGCTGCCCGGCAAGGCTTCACCGCTGCACATCACGCGCACCAGCCCGGCGGCCTGGCTCACATCGCCCTGGGCCAGGAACACATCGAGCATCGACGGCACAAAGTGCAGCGTGGTGATGTGCTCCGCTGCGATCACTTCGCACAGGTACGCCGGTTCCTTGTGGCCACCCGGGCGCGCCATCACCAGGCGTGCGCCGGTAAACAGCGGCCAGAAGAACTCCCACACCGACACGTCGAAACTGAAGGGGGTTTTCTGCAGCACCGCGTCATGGGCCTTGAGGCCGTACGCGTCCTGCATCCACAGCAGGCGGTTGACCACGCCAGCATGCTCGTTGATCACGCCCTTGGGTTGGCCGGTGGAACCGGAGGTATAGATCACGTAGGCCTGATGCTGGGCGGTGAGGCCCGGCACGTGGGGGTTGGCAGCGGACTGGTGTTGCCAGGTGTCCTGGTCCAGGTCGAGTACCGGCACGTCGCCGAGCAACTCAACGGTTGCGCCCTGCGCCAGCACCACGACGGGCGCGCTGTCTTGCAGCATGTAGGCAATACGCTCCGCTGGGTACGCCGGGTCGAGTGGTACATAACCGCCACCGGCCTTGAGGATGGCAAACAGGCCGATGACCATGTCCAGGCTCCGCTCGACGCAGATACCCACGCGCGAATCCGGCTGCACGCCCCGCTCGCGCAGGTGATGGGCGAGGCTGTTGGCGCGTGCGTTGAGCGCCTGATAGGTCAGGTGCAGGTCACCGGCTTTGACCGCGATGGCGTCCGGCGTGCGCTCGACCTGGGCTTCGAACAGGCCGTGCAGGGTCTGCTCGAGGTTGTAGTTCACCTCCGTTGAGTTGAATTCGACCAGCAGTTTTTGCCGCTCGTCATGGCCTAGAATCGGCAAGCGATTGAGCGGCTGATGCGGCGCCTGCTCCAGGGCTTCGACCAGCCCGGCCAAGGCTATTTGCATATAGCCACACACCCGTTGCGCGTCGATTTGCGCCAGGGCGGTGACCTCGTAGCCATCGCCCAGGTCATCCACGTTCAAGGTCAGCGGGTAGTTGGTGCGCCCGTCGTTGACCAGGGTTTGCATGCCTTCCCAGGCCTGTTGCGCATCTGCCGATTGAGTCGCGGCGCCGCGATGGCGGTAGTTGAGCATCGAGCTGAACAGCGGCGCCGGTGCCGCCACCCCACTGCAACGCTGCGCCAGCGCCAGCGATGCATGCTCATGCCCCAGCAACGCGGTGAGTCGGGCGTGGGTCGCACGCACCGCAACGCGGGCACCTTGCGCGTCGATTTCCAGGCGCAGCGGCAAGGTATTGATAAAGACCCCCAGCGCCCGGTCAGCGCCCTCGCCGCCTTGCATGCGGCCAACCAACACCGTGCCGAACACCACGCTGTGACGCCCTGACGTGGCCGCCAGCACTTGGCCCCAGGCCAGATGGAACAGGCTCGCCGTGCTCACGCCGAGCAAACGGGCCTGGGCGCGCAGGCGGCGGTTGAGGTCGCTGTCCAGGCGCAGGCAGTGTTCTTCGATTTCGCTGCCGTCGCCGCGCACATCCTGCAAGCCGAACGGCAAGGTGGGTTCGTCCACATCACCGAGCATCTCGCGAAAGAAGCGTTCGTGTTCCTGTTCGCTGACGCCCAAACGCGCCTGGGCCACATAGTTGCGGTACGGCATCGGCGCCGCCGTGGGGGCCGGGTGACCGAGCAGATAGCCCTGCATTTCGCGCAGCACCACGTCGAATGCGGTGTGGTCGAGGGCGATATGGTGATAGAGCAGCACCACCACGACACGCGCGTTGGCCGGGTCATCGGCATACATCAGGCGGATCAGTGGCGCCTGGCTGATATCCAGGCGGTAGCGCCGCGCATCGAAACGCTCGTGCAGACCGGCCAGTACATCGCCTTGCAAGTGCAGCGCCTGCACACTCAGCTCGGCCTTGCGCCACACCACTTGCAGCGGTTGCGCCAAGCCCTCCCACACCACACCGGTGCGCAGGATGTCATGGCGGTCGATGACCTTTTGCAGCGCCTGGGCAAAGGCATTCAGGCGCTCCACACTGTCGAAAGCCAGGTGCGATTGCAGCAGGTACGGGTCACCCTGCTCGGCGGTGATGTAGTGATAAAGAATGCCTTCCTGCAACGGCGCCAGCGGGTAGATGTCTTGCACATTGGCGGCGCCACCGGGGACGCAGGCGACCACCTGATCAATCGTCGATTGGTCGAGTGTCACCAGCGCGAGCATGTCCGGGGTGATGCGTTGGCAGTCGGCGGCGATGCGGTTAGCCGGTACCTGCACTTCGCGACCACTGCCCACGGCGGCGGCCAGGGCAGCGAGCGTTGGCTGGCTGAACAGCACGCGCACATCAGCGCTGAGGCCGACCTGGCGCATGCGCTCGATCAGGCTGACGGCCAGCAGCGAATGGCCACCCAGTTCGAAGAAGTGGTCGTGACGGCCGACTTGCTCGACCTGCAACACCTCGGCCCAGATACGCGCGAGGGTGGTTTCCACCTCACCTTGAGGCGCTTCATAGTCGCGGCTCAGCAACGCCGCTTGATCGGGTTGCGGCAGGGCCTTGCGGTCCAGTTTGCCGTTGGCGGTCAGGGGCAGCGCGTCGAGCTTGACGTAGGCTGCCGGCACCAGCGCGTCGGGGAGCTGATCGCGCAGGTGCGCGCGCAGGGTGTCAATCGCCAGCGGGTATTGTTCGGTGAACCAGGAGATCAGACGGCCCTCGCGCACCAACACCACGGCTTCGCCAATGCCGTCCAGTGCCGCCAGGCGGCTTTCGATTTCGCCCAGTTCGACACGCACGCCGCGCACTTTGACCTGGTCATCATTACGGCCCAGGTACTCGATATTGCCATCGGGCAACCAGCGCGCCAGGTCGCCGGTGCGGTACATGCGCCCTGGGTTGAACGGGTCTTGCAGGAAGCGTTCGGCGGTCAAGTCCGGGCGGTTCAAATAACCCCGCGCCACGCCGCTGCCGCCCACATACAGCTCGCCCGCCACGCCCACCGGCACCAGGCGCCGTTGTGCATCGAGCAAGTACGCGCTGGCATTGGCGACCGGCCGGCCGATATGCAGCGCCTGCCCGGCGCGCACACGACCGGAGGTGGCGACCACCGTGGCTTCGGTCGGCCCGTAGTTGTTGATCACGGCAAAGCGCCGCTCTTGAGTGAACTGGCGCAGGCGGTCGCCGCCGATCAGCAGGATGCGCAGGGTCGGGTGTAGCAGGTTCTGGCTGAACGCGTATTCGGCCACCGGCGTCGGCAGGAAGCTCACGTCCAGCGGCTGCGCCAGCCACCAGGCGAGCAATTCGTCGATGTTTTCATTCCCGACATTGGCCGGCGGCAAGTGCAGCGTTGCACCTGAACACAGCGCGGGCCAGACCTCCCAGGCCATGGCATCGAACCCTGCACCGGCGACGCTGCTGGTGTGGCTGCGCGCATCCAGGCCGAAGGCTTCGCAGTGCCAGTGCACCAGGTTTTCCACGGTGCGGTGTTCGACCATCACGCCTTTGGGTTGGCCGGTGGAGCCCGAGGTGTAGATCACGTAGGCCAAGTGGGCCGCAGTCAGGCCAGCGAGCTGAGGATTGCTCACGGCAAGGTGTTGCCGACTGTCGTCAAACAGGTCCAGGCTGGCGACTGCGCCTAACAAATCGCGGGTGCTGGCTTCGGCCAGCACCGCCACCGGCGCACTGTCCTGCAACAGGTAAGCGATACGCTCGGCGGGATACGCCGGGTCGATGGGCACATAACCGGCGCCGGCTTTAAGAATGCCCAGCAGCCCGACCAACATCTGCGGGCCACGACGGCAGCAGATCGCTACCCGATCATCCGGCTGTACGCCCAGCGCCAGCAGGTGATGGGCCAACTGGTTGGCACGTTGGTTGAGCTGCTGATAGGTCAGGGATTCGCCGTCTTGCTGCACGGCAATCGCGTGGGGCTGGCGTTCGACCTGGGCTTCGAAGGCACCCTGGATGGTCTGACCGCTAGGGAAATCGGCGGCGGTGGCGTTGAACTCACGCAGCAGGGTGTCGCGTTCTGCCGGTGGCAGCATCTGCAACTGATTCAGTGCGGTGTTCGATGCCTGCTCCAGTGCCGTGACCAACTGCTCCACGGCGTTATGCATATAACCACACAGGCGCTGGGCGCCGATCTGCGGCAACGCCAGTACGGTCAAGCCAAAGCCTGCACCGAGGTCATCGACGCTGAGGGTCAGCGGGTAGTTGCTGCGCTCTTCGCCGCCCAGCAGTTGCACGCCTTCCCAAATACCGTGGCCGTCGCGGGCCATTTCGTCGGGGGTGCTATGCCGGTAGTTGAGCAAGGCGCTGAACAGCGGCACGGCGGCCGGGACGCCGCTGCAACGCTGAGCCAGCGCCAGGGACGCATGTTCGTGCCCCAGTAAAGCGCTCAAGCGTGAATGGGTTGCCTTGAGCGCACTCGCGGCGCCGCCCGCCACATCAACACGCAGCGGCAAGGTGTTGATAAACATACCCAACGCGCGGTCCGCGCCATCGCCGGCCTGCAGGCGGCCCATCAATACGGTGCCGAACACCACGTCGTCGCGCCCCGACACCCACCCCAACACTTGCGCCCAGGCAAGGTGCATCAGGCTGGCCGCACTGACGCCCGACACACGCGCCTGCTCACGCACCCGCAACGCCAACGCCGCGTCCAGGGGCTGCTCGGCCTCTTCGATATCACGGCCGTCACCCTGCACATCCTGCACGCCAAACGGCAGGGTCGGCTCATCGACATCGGCGAGCATGTCGCGGAAGAACTGCTCATGCTCGGCCACACTGACCCCCAGGCGCGCCTGGGCTACGTAATTGCGGAACGGCGCCGCCACCGGCAAGGCATCCGCCTGATTGAACAGAAACGCACGCATCTCCTGGCCAACCACTTCCATGGCGGTATGGTCGAGCGCCAGGTGGTGGAACAACAGGATGGCGGCGACACGATTATTCGCCGGGTCATGGGCGTAGACCATGCGCAGCAGCGGCGCCTGGGTGATGTCCAGACGGTAATGACGGGCGTCAAAGCGCGCATGCAGTTGTTCAATGATGCCGCCGTCGGCCGGGTCCAGGGCGACTTCCTGCACCGTCAACTGTGCTTCGCGCCAGACCACTTGCACCGGGCTGTCCAGGCCTTCCCAGACCACGCCGGTGCGCAGGATGTCGTGACGCGCCACGACCTGTTGCAGCGCGCCCATAAAGCCGTGCAGGCGCTCAAGGCTGTCAAACGCCATGCGCGATTGCAGCAGGTACGGGTCGCCCTGCTCGGCGCTGATGTGGTGATACAGAATGCCTTCCTGCAACGGCGCCAGCGGGTAGATATCCTGCACATTGGCCGCGCCGCCAGGAACAGTGGCGACGATACGCTCGATAGCGCTTTGGTCAATGTCCAGCAGCGTCAACATCACCGGGGTGATACGCGTGCAGCCCGATGGAATGCCATTGGCCGGCACCACGATCTCGCGCCCGCTGCCAACCGCCGCCGCCAAGGCCGCGAGGCTGGGTTGGCTGAACAGCACGCGCACATCGGCACTCAGGCCGACCTGGCGCATGCGTTCGATCAGGCTGACCGCGAGCAACGAATGCCCACCCAGTTCGAAGAAATGATCATGACGCCCGACGCGCTCCAGCTTGAGCACGTCCTGCCAGATCTGCGCCAGCAGGGTTTCCACCGCACCTTCCGGCGCCTCATAGCCACGGCTGAGCAACGCACTCTGACCCGGCACCGGCAGGCCCTTGCGGTCGAGTTTGCCGTTGGCGGTCAGCGGCAACAGTTCCAGCCAGACATAGGCTGACGGCACCATGTAGTCCGGCAACCGGCCTTGCACGTGGGCGCGCAGCGCTTCGATTTCCAACGGTGCCTGGGCGGTGTAGTAGGCCACCAGGCGTTTATCGCCAGGCTCGTCTTCGCGGGCCATTACCACCGCATCCTTGACGCCAGGGATGGCGGCCAGGCAGCTCTCGATTTCACCGGGTTCGATACGGAAACCGCGGATCTTCACTTGCAGGTCATTGCGCCCCTGGTACAGCAAGTTACCGTCGGCCTGCCAGCAGGCCAGGTCGCCGGTGCGGTAAAGCTGGCCTTCACCGAAGGGGTTCGGAATGAATTTTTCGGCGGTCAGTTGCGGCTGGTTCAAGTACCCCTTGGCCACGCCCGCACCGCCGATATACAGCTCGCCGACCACGCCCAGCGGCAGCGGTTGCTGGCGCGCATCCAGCACGTAGGCCTGAGCATTCGCAATCGGCCGGCCAATCGGGACGCCGCCCGCGCCCGCCGCACTGATCTCAAACGTGGTGGAGAACGTGGTGGCTTCGGTCGGCCCATAGCCGTTCAACAGGTGTTGGGGTTTGCCGTGTTTGAGCACACGGCCGATCACCAGCGGGTCAAGCACATCGCCGCCGACAATCAAGTAACGCAACTGACGGAACACCGGCAGCAACGCATCAGCGTATTGATGGAACAGGCCCGCGGTCATCCACAGCACGCTGACCGCTTGTTCCTGCAACAGCGAGGCAAACGCCGCTTGGGACAACAGCACCGCATGCTCGACCACCACCACGCAACCGCCATTGAGCAACGGCGCCCACACGTCGAGGGTGCTGGCGTCGAAGGCCGGGTTGGAAGCGAAGGCCACACGGTCGCGCTCGTTGAAATCGGCGTAGCCGTTGTTGAGCACCAGGCGCGAGACCGCGCAGTGTGGCACTTGCACGCCTTTCGGTGCGCCGGTGGAGCCGGAGGTGTACATGATGTACGCCACGCTGTGCGACGACTGGACCAGGTCGGGATTGCGCGGTGACAGCGCATCCAGGTTCAGGTCGGCCAGGGCATTCAGCACGTGGCGCGCACCGCTGTCCTGCACCATGAACGCCTGGCGCTCGACCGGGGCGTTGACATCCAGCGGCACATACACCGCCGCGCACTTGAGGACCGCCAGTTGGCACACCAGCAAATCGAGGGAACGTGGCAGCGCAATCGCGACACTTTCGCCCGGTTGTACGCCCTGGTTGATCAGGTGATGGGCCAGGCGATTGGCCCGGCGGTTGAGGTCGCGATAACTCAAGGACAACGCACCATGCACCGCCGCCACGGCTTCGGGACGGGCCAGCGCCTGGGCTTCGAACAGTTGGTGCACGGTGAGCTGCGACGGGTATTCGCGGGCGGTGGCATTGAAACCCACCAGCACTTGGTGGCGTTCGGCTGCGGGTAAAATCGACACCGCCTGCAATGGCGTGGTCGGCGCTTGTTGCAGCGCGGTCACCAGGTGGGCCAACGCGGTGAGCATATAGTCGCCCACGCGCTGCACATCCAGTGTGGCCACGCCTTGTACGGTGAGCGCAAACCCTGTGCCGAGGTCATCGACGTTCAGCACCAGCGGGTAATTGCTGCGTTCTTCGGAACTGAGAATTTCGATACCGGAGGTGGCGAACGGGCTCTCTCCCGGCGCGTCCCCGGCCGCGCTGTGGCGGTAGTTGAGCAGCGTGCTGAACAACGGCAATGAACCCGGCACGCCACTGCAACGCTGGGCCAGTGACAGCGAGGCGTGCTCATGCCCCAGCAACTGCGCCAGGCGTGCGTGGGTGGCGCGTACGCCGGCTTGTACACTGGTCGCGCCGAGGCTGACCCGCAGCGGCAAGGTGTTGATGAACATTCCCAGCGCACGGTCGGCGCCCTCGCCGCCTTGCATACGGCCGAGCAGCACGGTGCCGAACACCACGTCTTGCTGGCCGGAAACTTGCGCCAACACCTGGGCCCAGGCCAGGTGCACCAGGCTGGCGGTACTGACGCCCAGTTGCCGCGCCTGTTCGCGCAGGCCTTGGCTGAGGGCCGGGTCCAGCGGCAGGTGAGCGTCGACGATACCGCTGCCGTCGCCATTGACATCCTGCAAACCGAAGGCCAGCGTCGGCTCGTCGATATCGCCGAGCATGTCGCTGAAGAAGGCTTCATGTTGCGCCTGCGTAGTACCCAGTCGCGCCTGGGCCACGTAGTTACGGTACTGCACCGCGTCCGGCAGTTGCGCGCTGCGACCGGCCAGGCTTGCGCTCATTTCTTCCACCAGCACGTGCAAGGCGGTGTGATCGATCAGGATATGGTGCAGCAGCAGAATGCCGACGAAGCCATCCTGCTGCTGGGCGTAACCAAAATGCATCAGCGAGGCGCGGGACAGGTCGAGGCGATAGTGGCGTGGGTCGAAGCGTTGTTGCAGCTGCGCCAGGGCATCAACACCCTGTACGTCGATGCGCTCAACCGCCAGCGGCGCCTGGCGCAAGACCACTTGTACCGGTTCATCCAGGCCTTCCCAGAGAATGCCGGTGCGCAGGATGTCGTTGCGTTCTATGACGCTGTGCAACGCACGGACAAACGCATCCAGCGCTGTTTGGTCGGCAAAGCTGAATTGCACCTGCAACACGTAGGGGTCGCCCTCGGTGGTTGCCAGGTGGTGATAAAGAATACCGGCCTGCAACGGCGCCAGGCCGTAGATGTCCTGCACGTTGGCGATGCCACCGGGCACGGTGCGCAGGATATGGTCGATAGCGGCCTGGTCCAGCGCCACTAACGGCAACATGTCAGGGGTGATGTGTGCGCTCGTTGGCGCGATCAGGTTGACCGGCACCTCTACGTCCCGCTGCCCGCCCACCGCGCCCGCCAGTGCAGACAACGTGGGTTGACCGAACAGCACGCGCACATCAGCGCTCAAGTCCATCTGGCGCATGCGCTCGATCAACTTGACCGCCAGCAGCGAGTGGCCGCCAAGTTCAAAGAAGTTGTCGTCGCGGCCCACCTTGTCGAGCTTCAACAGCTCCTGCCAGATGCCGGCGATGGCGGTTTCAATCGCACCTTGCGGGGCGGCATAGTCACGCCGCGCCAATGCATCGGCATCCGGTGCGGGCAAGGCCTTGCGGTCGAGCTTGCCGTTGGTGGTCAGCGGGAACTTATCCAGCAGCACGAAGGCGCTGGGCACCATGTATTCGGCCAGGCTCAGCAGCAGGTGGTCGCGCAGTTCGGCGGCGCTGACTTCGTACTCGGCAATCACATAGGCTACCAGGCGCTTGTTACCCGGCTCGTCCTCACGGGCGATCACCACAGCGTCACGCACGCCGTTGGCGGTGGCCAGGCGTGCTTCGATTTCACCCAGCTCGATACGGAAACCGCGGATCTTTACCTGGTCATCGTTACGGCCCAGGTAGTCGATGCTGCCATCGGCCAACAGGCGGCCGAGGTCGCCGGTCTTGTACATGCGCAGGCCGGTGGCCGGGTCGGCCAGGAAGCGCTCGGCGTTAAGCGCATCACGGTTGAGGTACCCGCGCGCCACACCAGCGCCGCCGACGTACAACTCGCCGACCACACCAAACGGCAGCGGCTCGCGATGCTCGTCCAGCACGTAGAGCTGCAGGTCGGGAATACGCACGCCAATCGGGCTCACGCCGACCAACTGCGCATCCGCCGCCTCCAGCGCGCGATAAGTGACGTGCACGGTGGTTTCGGTGATGCCGTACATGTTGACCAGTTGCGTTCCGGCGTTGATCGAGCGGCTGTACCACGGCTTGAGCATGCCGGGTTCCAGCGCTTCGCCGCCGAAAATCACCTGGCGAAAGGAATGCGACTGCGGGCTGTTGCCCTGCGCGGCGATCAGTTGCCGGAAGGCGCTGGGCGTCTGGTTGAGGATGCTCACGCCCGCTTCGCAGAGCAGCGTGTAGCACTCATCCGGCGAGCGGCTGACCAGTTGCGGCACAATCAGCAACTGGCCGCCGTGCATCAGCGCGCCCCAGATTTCCCACACGGAGAAGTCGAACGCGAAGGAATGGAACAGCGCCCACACATCGTTAGGGTTGAAGCCGAACCACTGCTCGGTGGCCGTGAACAACCGCGCCACCTGGCGGTGCTCGATCATCACGCCTTTGGGCAAACCGGTAGAACCTGAGGTGTAGATCACATAGGCCAGGTTGGCCGGGCTGAGGTTGACCCGCGGGTTGACGATGGACTCACCGCGCACGCTGTCGAGGTCAATCGACAGCCGGTCGCCGACCAAATGGCGAGTGTTGGCTTGCACCAGCACCGCCAAGGGTTCGCTGTCAGCCAGGGTGTAGGCGATGCGCTCCAGCGGGTAAGCCGGGTCGATGGGGACATAACCGGCGCCCGCCTTGAGGATGCCCAGCAGGCCGATGATCATTTCCGGGCCGCGCTCCACGCAGATCGCCACACGGCCATCCGGGCGAATGCCTTGGGCCAGCAGGCGGTGGGCGACCTGGTTGGCGCGTTCATTGAGTTGGCGGTAGGTGAGGCGCAGGTGTTCGAAGCGCAAGGCAATGGCGTCGGGCTGGGCGGCGGCGTGGGTTTCGACCTGGTGGTGGATCAGCGCGGTGTCGGTGTAGTGCGCGGGGCTTTGGTTGAGGCTGTGCAGCAGGTGGTGACGCTCGGCATCGGGCAGGATATTCAGGCCGCTCAGCAGTTGATCCGGTCGCTGCTCCAGGGCATCGGCCAGGCTTTCCAGCGCGGTATGCAGGTAACCGGCAACGCGCTGCGCACCGATGGACGCATCCACCATTACCGTTAACGCAACGTCTTCACCCAGGTCATCCACGTTGACCGTCAGCGGGTAGTTGGTGCGCTCTTCGGCGCCCAGCACCTGAATGCCTTCGGCAACCTCGATCACCGCGGCCATATCGGTGGCGGCGCTGTGGCGGTAGTTGAGCATTGCGCTGAACAGCGGCGTCGGAGCCGCCACACCACTGCAACGCTGGGCCAGTGCCAGGGAGGCATGTTCGTGATTGAGCAAGGCGGTGAGGCGCGCGTGGGTGGCCTTGACCTCGGCGCGCACAGCGTGCGCGCCCACATCCACGCGCAGTGGCAAGGTGTTGATGAACATGCCCAAGGCCCGCTCTCCGCCCTCGCCCGCGCCCATGCGACCGAGCATCACCGTGCCGAACACCACCGACTCGCGACCTGAGACCACACCCAATACGCGCGCCAGGGCCACGTGCATCATGCTTGCCACGCTCACGCCAAGCGGTCGCGCCAAGGCGCGCAGGCGACGGCTCACGGCGCTGTCGACGAGAAGACGCGCCTCATCAATACCCTGCCCGTCTCCCCGCACATCCTGCAGCCCGAACGGCAAGGTCGGCGCATCGATATCCGCCAGCATCTCGCGGAAGAACGCCTCATGCGCCTGCTCGCTGACGCCGTGGCGCACTTGGGCGATGTAGCTGCGAAACGCCACCGGCTCGGCGGAGTGGGCTTGCTGACCGGCCAGGTACAACTGGATTTCATGGCGCACCACGTCGAGCGCAGTGTGGTCGAGGATGGTGTGGTGAAACAGCAGCATCGCCACCACACGCTGGTTGGCCGGGTCGTCGGCAAACACCAGGCGCAGCAACGGCGCCTGGCCCAGGTCCATGCGGTAAGTGCGTGCATCGTAGCGCGCCAGCAACTGGGCCAAAGCATCACCGCCGTTCATGTGCGCTTCTTCGCAGGCCAGGGTTGCCTTGCGCCACACCACTTGCAGCGGCTCGTCGAGGCGCTCCCAGGCCATCGACGTGCGCAGGATATCGTGGCGGTCAATGACCCATTGCAGCGCTTGCGCAAACGCATCCAAACGCGCGCGGTTGTCGAATACAAACTGCGCGTGCAGCACGTAGGGATCGCCCTGCTCCGCCGAGAGATGGTGGTAAAGCATGCCCTCCTGGAGCGGCGCCAAGGGGTAGATGTCCTGCACATTCGCCGCACCGCCGGGGATGGCGGCGACGATACGGTCGATGGCCGGTTGGTCGAGGCTGACCAGGGGCAGCATGTCGGGGGTAATGCGGTAGGCCGGGCTCAGCCAGTCACCGCCATGCTCGGCCACCCACTCAAGCAGGCGGGGTTTGTGGGCAATCAGTTGGTCCCACAGCGCGTCATCCAGCGCTTCGTCGTCGCCCAGGATGATCAGGTCGCCCTCTTCCAGTTGCAGACGGATCGCATGGGTGGAAATCGCTGCCAATAATTCGCTGAACTGCATGGGGGTAACCTGCCTGATAAGTCACGGTTGAGGAGAAAGTCCGTTTTCAGCTGCCGCTTGGATCGGGTGTGCTGGGCGCCCTGAAAAAAATCGCGGGCGCAGCCGGGGGCCTGGAGAGGCTTCCGGCAGGCTTGGAAAATTAAGGGATTTGGCAGGCAGGGGGTGACATGGGAAGCGGGGACAAGCGGGAATCAGGGAACGTTCACTTTTATTGCAGCGACACGCTGTCGATATGTCGATAGTCCAGCTGCAGCTCAAGCGCCAGCTGTTTGGCGCGCCCGAGCTGGATCGGGCCGCGCTCGATATCCACCAGCAGCCCCGGGCAATCGAGCGCCGCTAATCCGGCGATGTCTTTGAGCCGCCCATCGGTAATCACCAGCAAACGCTGCTGCTCGGCCGGGTAACGCTTACGCCGCGCGCGCAGCCAATGCGCGGCTTCGGACAACGCCGCCAGCAACGGCGTGCCGCCGCCGGCGCCGAGCTGAGCCAGCCACCCGGCCAAGCCTTTGGCGGCCTTCAACCCCTGCACCTGCCATTTGGGCGCTTGCCCGCTGGCCGTCAGTAACGCCATGCGCGCCCGCTGCCGATATGCGTCATCAAACAACTGGGCCAGCAAGCCTTTGGCGTCGCTCAACGCGCCATGGCGCCGAGTGGACGCCGAGGCATCGACAATCACCAGCCACAACTCATGGGCTGAGCGGCTGCGCAGGTGGTAGACCACATCCTCACGGGTTTGCGGCCGACCACCGAGCAAGGTGCCCGGCCAGTTGATCGAACCCAACGTTGCACGACGCGCTTTGCCGTGCCTGCCTTTTTCCAGTCGCCCCGCCTTGGGCCGGGCATCCGCCCCCGCGTCAGGTCGAGGGCGAATGCCTAGGGCTTTTTTGGCCAGGTGGGCACATCCCGGCGTGCGCCCGTGGGCAAGGCCGGTGCGGGCATATCGCCCCACTGGCCTTGGCCAGGCGAGGAGTCCGAGGGTTGTGGCGCCTGGCCTTTATCGGGCGGGCTCGCCGGAGGGGTTTGCGCCTGACGGCGATGGCGCAAGGCGAATTCGGCCACGGCTTCGATATCTTCCTCGGCGATGGCGCCAGCGCCACGCCAGGCCGCATGGGCGCGCGCGCCGCGCAACCACACGAGGTCTGCGCGCAAGCCATCGACACCGGCGGCAAAACAGCGCTCGGTGATCTGCGCCAACGCCTGATCATCCAACGCAATGCTGTCGAGCCGCGCCCGCGCCTGGGTGCAGCGATCGCGCAAGGCGGCTTGCTGCGTGGCCCATTGGCTGCAAAACGCTGCCGGATCGCTGTCGAAATCCAGGCGGCGGCGGATAATTTGCCCGCGCTCGGTGGGCAGGGTTTGCCCGCTCAATGCCACATTGAAACCGAAGCGGTCGAGCAGTTGCGGGCGCAATTCGCCCTCTTCCGGGTTCATGGTGCCGATCAATACAAAGCGCGCCGAATGCCGATGGGAAATCCCGTCGCGCTCGATCAGGTTGGTGCCGCTGGCGGCCACATCCAGCAGCAGGTCCACCAGGTGATCGGGCAGCAAGTTGACTTCATCGACATACAGCACGCCGCCGTCAGCCTTGGCCAGGACACCGGGGGAGAATTGCGCGCGGCCTTCGCCCAGCGCAGCGTCCAGATCCAACGTACCCACCAGCCGCTCTTCGGTAGCGCCCAACGGCAAGGTGACAAACTGACCGCTGGCCAACAAATCTGCCAGGCCTCGCGCCAGCGTGGACTTGGCCATGCCGCGCGGGCCTTCGATCAGCACACCGCCGATTTTCGGGTCGATGGCGGTGAGGCACAGGGCCAGTTTCAAGTCGTCGGCGCCGACCACGGCGGACAGCGGGAAATGCGGAATATCAATCATCAGCTGTCTTCTTCTATATCCAGCAACAGGTTTTCCAACGCCTCGCGATACGCTCCGGGCTCTTGCCACATGCCGCGCTGCTGGGCTTCGAGCATACGCTCGGTCATATCGCGCAACGCATCGGGGTTGTGCTGCTGCACAAAGGCCCGGGTGTCAGGGTCGAGCAAGTAAGCGTCGGCGAGCAAGGCGTATTGGTGATCATCAATCAGCGCGGTGGTGGCGTCGAATGCGAACAGGTTGTCTACCGTCGCGGCCATTTCGAACGCGCCTTTATAGCCATGGCGCTTCACGCCGTCGATCCATTTGGGATTGGCGGCACGGGAACGGATGACCCGGTTCAGCTCTTCCTTCAGGGTGCGGACCTTGGGCAGGTCCGGCTGGCTATGGTCGCCATGATAGCTGGCGGCCTTATCGCCGCTCAGGGTTTCCACGGCCGCGAGCATGCCGCCCTGGAATTGGTAGTAGTCGTTGGAGTCGAGCAGGTCGTGCTCGCGGTTGTCCTGGTTCTGCAACACTGCCTGCACCTGGCTCAGGCGCTGGGCGAACTGTTCGCGGGCGGCAGTGCCCTCATCGGAACCGCCATACGCATAGCCGCCCCAGTTCAGGTAGACCTCGGCCAAATCCTCGCGGCTCTGCCACAGGCGACCGTCAATCGCACCCTGTACGCCCGCGCCATAGGCGCCAGGCTTGGCGCCGAAGATGCGCCAGCCAGCCTGTTTCGCGGCCGCTTCTTCATCCAGGCCCGCGCTGAGCAGCGCCTCGCGCTCGCTGCGCACCTTGGCCGCCAGCGGGTTCATGTCATCCGGCTCATCCAGGGCCGCCACTGCCTGCACGGCTGCATCAAACAGCCGGATCAGGTTGGCAAAGGCATCACGGAAGAACCCGGACACGCGCAGCGTTACGTCAACGCGCGGGCGGTCCAACAGGCTGATCGGCAGAATCTCGAAGTCATCCACGCGCTGGCTGCCCGTAGCCCATACCGGGCGCACGCCCATCAGCGCCATGGCCTGGGCAATATCATCACCGCCGGTACGCATGGTGGCGGTGCCCCAGACCGACAGGCCGAGCTGGCGAAGGTGGTCGCCATGGTCTTGCAGGTGCCGCTCAAGAATCAGGTTGGCGGATTGGAAGCCAATGCGCCAGGCCGTGGTGGTGGGCAGGTTGCGCACATCCACGGTGAAGAAATTGCGCCCGGTGGGCAGTACGTCCAGGCGCCCACGACTGGGTGCGCCGCTGGGGCCTGCGGGTACAAAGCGGCCACTCAACGCCTCCAGCAAACCCTGCATTTCCGCAGGCCCGCACGCGTCCAGACGCGGTGCCACGACGACGCGCAGGCTCTCGATGACCGACTTCACATCCTCCCAGCCAGGTTCCTCCAACTGCTCAATCGGCCCTTCCAGCGCTTGCTCGATCAAACGCGCGGCATATAACTCCAGGCGCTCGCGGGTATCACCGGCGGTGCGCCAGAGCTGCTGATCAATGTTTTGCAAAACCTCGGGGCGACGCCCGGCCCAGGGCTCGGCCAGGGCACAATCGAGTGGGTCAAAGCCCAGTTCAAACGCCTTGGCCAGCACCCGCAGCAAGCTCGATTGCGGGCCACGCCCATCGCCGCGCGGGATGCGCAGCAAGGCCAGCAGGGTGTCGATGCGCAAACGGCCTTCGGGCGACTCGCCAAAAATATGCAGGCCGTCGCGGATCTGCGACTCCTTCAAATCGCACAGGTAGGTGTCCAGGCGCGGCAACCAGACCGTGGCGTCGGCCTCGTTATCCAGCTCCAGCTCCTGATCGATATGGGTTTCGCGCACCAGCTTGAGAATGTCTTTTTGCAATTCAAGGGCGCGGCGCGGGTCCAGCAATTGCGCCTCGTAATACTCGTCGGCCAACAGCTCCAGGTTACGCAGCGGGCCGTAGGTCTCGGCACGCGTCAGCGGCGGCATGAGGTGGTCGATGATCACTGCTTGAGTGCGACGCTTGGCCTGGGCGCCCTCGCCCGGGTCATTGACGATAAATGGGTAGATATTCGGCAACGGCCCCAGCAGCGCGTCGGGCCAGCAGTTCTCCGACAGCCCCACACCCTTGCCCGGCAGCCATTCGAGGTTGCCGTGCTTGCCCACATGGATCACGCCATGGGCGCCGTAGGTGTGGCGCAACCAAAAGTAAAACGCCAAATAACCGTGGGGCGGCACCAGGTCCGGGTCGTGGTACACCGCGCTGTGGTCAACCTGATAACCCCGCGCCGGCTGGATGCCGACAAAAGTCAGGCCCAGGCGCAGGCCGGCGATCATCATGCGGCCGTCGCGGCACATCGGATCGTTCTGCGGTGCGCCCCAGCGCGCCAAAACCGCCTGGCGATTGGCTTCAGGCAGGCGCTTGAACATCGCCTCGTAGTCGTCCAGGCCCAGGCTTTGGTGGCATGGGCGCAGGTCGAGGCTGTCCAGATCGTTGGTGACGCCGCCGAGCAGATCATGAATCAGGGCCGTGCCGCTGTGCGGCAACTCACTGGGCACGGGATAACCTTCGGCTTGCAGCGCGCGCAGGATATTCAGCGCCGCCGCCGGGGTGTCCAGGCCCACGCCATTGCCAATGCGGCCGTCACGGGTCGGGTAGTTGGCGAGGATCAGTGCGATGCGCTTTTGTGCATTCGGCACCCGTGCCAGTTCGACCCAACGCCGCGCCAGCTCGGCGACGAAATCCATGCGCTCGGGCGCAGCGCGGTAGCACACCACGTCGGACTGGCTGCGCTCACTGCGCCAGGCCAGGTCCTTGAAGCTGATGGGACGGCTAATAATGCGCCCGTCCAGCTCCGGCAAGGCGATATGCATCGCCAGGTCGCGCGGGCCGAGGCCTTGCTCGCTGGCCTCCCAGCCGGGCTGGTTGTCCTGGGCGCAAATCGCCTGGATCACCGGAATATTGCGGCGAAACGGGCGTAAATGCGGGGCTTCCGGGCTGGACTGGGCAAAGCCGGTAGTGTTCAGAATCACCGCCGCCTGCACGTCATCCAGCCAGTCTTCGACCACCGTGAGGCAGCCGGGCTCTTTCAAACTGGCCACCGCTATCGGCAACGGATTAAGGCCCGCCGCCTGCAAGCGTTGGCAGAACACGTCGATAAAACCGGTATTGGCCGCCTGCAAATGCGAGCGATAGAACAGCACTGCGGCTACCGGCCAATCTGCCTGCCAATCCGACTGCCAGTCATTCAAGCGCGGGTTGGCTTTGTGCGGGTGATAAATCGCGGTGCGCGGCAGGCTTTGCGGTTCGGCCCAGGCATAGTCGCGGCCCAGGTAGCTGCTTGCCAGGCAGCGATAGAAATCCAGCGCGTTGCCCAGGCCGCCCTGGCGCAGGAAGTGCCACAGGCGGTCGCGCGCTTCTGCGCCAACGGAGCTCAAGCCGCTGAGTTCCGGGTCCGGGCGATCATCACCCGGCACCAGGATCAGCTGCACGCCGCGCTCGGCCAATTCCACCAGGCGCTCGATGCCGTAGCGCCAATAACCGATGCCGCCGTGCAGCGAAATCAGGATGACCTTGGCGTGGCGCAGCACCTCATCGACGTACAGATCGACCGAGGCATGGTTTTGCACCTGCATCGGGTTGGCCAGGCGAAAGCTGGGGTAATCGTCGGGCAACTGCTGGGCCGCTTCGGCCAGCAGTGCCAGGCTGGAATCGCCGCTGCACAGAATCACCAGCTCGGCGGGGGTTTGGCCTAAGTCGGCAATGTTGTCTTCCGAGACGAAACCGCCGGGCTGGGTCCTGAGCAGGTGCATGGGTTAAACGCTGAGCGCAGCGCGCAGTTGCGCTTCGAGGCCCGCCGCGTCCAGCTCCTGGCCGATCAGCACCAGACGCGTGATGCGGGCTTCATCAGCACCCCAGGCACGGTCGAAATGCTTGTCGAAACGCGTGCCCACACCCTGGATCAGCAGGCGCATCGGCTTGTTCGGGATCGCCGCGAAACCTTTGACACGCAGGATGCCGTGTTGCACCACCAGTTGATTCAGGGCGTCGAGCAGCAGCGCTTCATCAGCTTGCGGCAAGTCGATGGAGATGGAATCAAACGCATCGTGGTCGTGGTCGTCTTCACCTTCGTGGTGATGATCGTGATGGCTGTGGCGACCGTCGATGTGTTCTTCGGAGCCGGCGCCCAGGCCAATCAACACGTCCAGCGGCACGCGACCGCTGCTGGCCTCGATGATTTTCACGGCCGGCGGCAGCTCTTCGGCGACTTCAAGGCGCACGCGTGCCAGGTCTTCAGGGCTGATCAGGTCGGCTTTGTTGAGGATCACCAGGTCGGCGCTGGCCAGTTGGTCGGCGAACAGCTCGTGCAGGGGCGATTCGTGGTCCAGGTTCGGGTCGAGTTTGCGCTGGGCATCAACCTGATCCGGGAACGCGGCAAAGGTGCCGGCGGCGACAGCCGGGCTGTCGACCACGGTAATCACCGCGTCAACCGTGCAGGCGCTGCGGATTTCCGGCCACTGGAAGGCCTGGACCAAGGGTTTTGGCAGGGCCAGGCCCGAGGTTTCGATCAGGATATGGTCGAGGTCACCGCGACGGGCGACCAATTCGCGCATCACCGGGAAGAATTCTTCCTGCACGGTGCAGCACAGGCAGCCGTTGGCCAGTTCGTACACGCGGCCGTTGGCTTCTTCCTCGGTGCAACCGATGGAGCACTGCTTGAGGATTTCACCGTCGATGCCCAACTCGCCGAACTCGTTGACGATCACGGCGATGCGACGGCCCTGGGCGTTGTCGAGCATATGGCGCAGCAAGGTGGTTTTGCCCGAGCCGAGGAAGCCGGTAACGATGGTGACGGGGAGTTTGGCCAGTGTTTTCATCGGATGCCCTTTGGGGCGGGCATACGGGACGACAGGCCCTGCGGCAAATGCGCAGAAGCTGATTTCGTCACCGGATCACCCCGCCCGGTTGAAGTAGAAAATCGGTTACGAGGCAGGTCTCCTGGCTTGGGGCATGCGGGTCTTGCGACCGGCGCTGGCTGCGCCTTCCCGCCGTATTGGCAGTGGCGTGGCAGTCAGATGAACCCTTCACAGTTGCGGGGGCAGCCGCGGCTTGAACCGCGTTCCCTTCTTAGCTTCGACCTGGGCCGAAGAACCTCGAAGGTGCAAGGCTACGCAGTGCGTGGGGGATGGTCAATGATGGGGTTGTTTGGTTGATGTACATAGCCGTTGCTGCGGTAACGGCAGCTTAGGGTTCCGCCTTTACGGCAGGTCGCTTTTGGAAAAGAGCCCGAAATGCCGGCTCAACCAAAAGTACCCCACCACTCGGCACCTCGCCCAGGCTCGGTGTGCCCGTACTCCGGCATTCCTAAGTAGGTCGCCTAAGATCAAAAAGCTCAAAAGCGGAGTTCGGCGGACTAGCAGCTGACCTGAACCTGGACGCTGAACGCTGAACGCTGAACGCATTCAAATGTGGGGACTGGCTTGCCTGCAATGCAGACATCTCGGTCTGTCAGTGACACACAGTTGATGCCATCGCAGGCAAGCCAGCTCCCACAGAAAAGCAGTTCTGTTGTTGCCGTGTTTTTGCCCTGCTTTTGCTTCTACCACTCAGGTCGGCTACTAGGCCGCCGTGCTCTGCTGTTGATCTTGATCTGACAGGCCCCGTTAACCACGATGGCCGAACGCAGGCTTGAATCCGTGGGTAACCCGGCAGGACGCCGGGTTAGCCGCACTGGGCCAGGGATGGCCCATTGCGGCGGCCCACGGATTCAAGCCGGAGTGCGGGCATACCGAGCCTGGGCGAGGTACCGAGTGGTGGGGCAAAGCGTTTTTTGGTTACTTTTTTAGGGCGTTTGTAAAAAAGTGACCCGCCGTAAGGGCGGAACCCTAAGCCGCCGTTACCGCAGCAACGGATATGCACACCCACCAAAAAACCCCAATTGACTCCCCTCCCACCCCCATGCTCTCCTACACATCTTGTTTCGGGTGCCCTTCACAGGGTGAAACGGGAAACCGGTAAATCATGCGTGCATGACCAGTCCGGTGCTGCCCCCGCAACGGTAAGCGAGCGAAGCGTCACAGCCACTGTGCCCTCGGGTATGGGAAGGCGATGCTTTCAGGACTCTAGTTCAAGAGCCCCCTCGCAAGCCCGGAGACCGGCCCGAAAAAATCAGATAACAAACCCGCGGTGGGCGGGCGCTGTTTAAAACTCTGCGTGCCTGGCTCGCGGGGTTTTCATGCGCTCGTTCCACCCTGACACCCAGAAGGGACGCGCCATGTCGATCATCAGCAGCACCTCGCACACCACCCGTAGCTCCGCCACCCTGAGCCAACGCCTGAGCGCCGCCATCGGTGCCTCGATCCTCGGCGCCTGCCTGGTGTATTTCGCCGGTTTCTCGCATATCGAGGCGGTGCACAACGCGGCCCACGATACCCGCCACAGCGCCGCGTTCCCGTGCCACTGAGGCCTGCCGACATGATCAAGCGTATTGCTCAAACCGCAGGTTTCACCGGCTTGCTGGCCGCCCTGCTACTGACCCTGCTGCAAAGCTTCTGGGTCGCACCGCTGATTTTGCAGGCGGAAACCTTTGAAAAAGCCCCGTCTGCTGTCGAAGTGGCCCATGAACATGCCGAAGGTGCCGCAGCCCATACCCACGACGCCGAAGCTTGGGAGCCGGAAAATGGCTGGCAGCGCGTGCTGTCTACTACCGGTGGGAATCTGGTGGTCGCCGTCGGTTTTGCGCTGATGTTGGCGGGCCTCTACACCCTGCGCGCGCCGACTCGCACGGCCCAAGGGCTGCTGTGGGGCTTGGCGGGTTACGCGACGTTCGTGCTGGCGCCTACTTTGGGCCTGCCACCGGAGTTGCCGGGGACTGCCGCGGCTGATTTGGCACAACGGCAGGTCTGGTGGATCGGCACCGCGGCGTCCACCGCAGCCGGTATCGCGCTGCTGGTGTTTGGTCGCAACGGGCTGCTGAAAGTGCTGGGCGTGGCGATCATCGCCTTCCCGCATGTTATCGGCGCACCGCAACCCCTCGTGCATTCGATGCTGGCCCCCGAAGCGCTGGAATCACAGTTCAAGATCGCATCGCAGCTGACCAACGTTGCATTCTGGCTGGCCTTAGGCCTGATCAGCGCGTGGCTGTTCCGCCGTAACCGCGACGAACATTACTCGGCATGACGCTGGTGGTCGGGCTGGGATGCCGGCGGGGTTGTGACGTTCACACCCTGCTGGGTCTGTTTGACGCCGTCCTCGCCGAGGGCGGTATTGAGCGCCAACATATTGCGGCCCTGGCCAGTATTGATCGCAAGCAGGATGAACCGGGCTTGCTTGCCCTGGCTCACATGCTGAACCTGCCGTTACAGTGTTTCAGTGCAGAACACCTGGCGGTTTACGAGGACCGGCTGAGCCACAAATCAGCCGTGGCCTTCGCACACACCGGCTGTTACGGCATCGCCGAAAGCGCGGCCCTTGCCTTGGCTGAACAGCTCTCCCACGCCCCTGCCCGCCTGTTGATCACCCGCAAAAAAACCGCCCAGGCCACCTTTGCATTAGCCTGCACCGGCTAAAATCCCGATAATTGCCGTTCTCGATCATGAGCAATCTTCATGCTCGCCCGTTTTTCAACAGGAACTCCCCATGACCGTCTACTTTATCGGCGCAGGCCCCGGCGACCCGGAATTGATCACCGTCAAAGGCCAGCGGCTGATCCGCAGTTGCCCGGTGATCATTTATGCCGGCTCGCTGGTGCCCACCGCCGTATTGGAGGGTCATCAGGCGGAACAGGTGGTCAATAGCGCCGAATTGCACTTGGAACAGATCATCGAGTTGATCCAGGCAGCCCATGCAAAGGGCCAGGATGTGGCCCGCGTGCATTCCGGCGACCCGAGCCTGTATGGGGCGATTGGCGAACAAATCCGCCATTTGCGCGAACGGGGCATTCCCTTCCAGATCATTCCCGGGGTAACGGCAGTGGCGGCTTGTGCGGCGTTGCTGGAGGCGGAACTGACCCTGCCGGATATCGCCCAAAGCGTGATCCTGACCCGCTACGCCGACAAAACCAACATGCCTGCCGGTGAGGCGTTCGACAGCCTGGCCCGCCACGGCACGACCATGGCGATTCACCTGGGGGTCAACCACCTGGACAAAATCGTCGCCGAACTGCTACCGCACTATGGCGCGGACTGCCCGATTGCCGTGGTCCACCGGGCGACGTGGCCGGATCAGGACTGGGTTGTCGGCACGCTGAGTGATATTGCCGAGAAGGTGGCCGCCAAGGGTTTCCGGCGTACGGCACTGATTGTGGTTGGCCGGGTGTTGGCAAGCGACAGCTTCAGCGAGTCCTCACTGTACCGGGCAGGCCACGCGCACCTCTATCGCCCCTGAAGAGTGCGGTTGGACATGTGGGCTTGCTCGCGAACGCAGGGTGTCAGCCAGTGCATCTTTAACTGAACTACCCGCATTCGCGAGCAAGCCCGCTCCCACAGTTAATCTTATTTGTTAGAAATACCGAGTAAGACACTGAATTTTAAGCATAAAAAAACGGCGCTCATGGGGCGCCGTTTTTTTGTTCGCAGTGAACGCCTTACTCAGTAGTAGGCGTTTTCTTTCTGCGTGTGGTCAGTCACATCGCGTACGCCCTTGAGCTCCGGAATGCGCTCGAGCAGGGTGCGCTCGATGCCTTCACGCAGGGTCACGTCCGCCTGGCCGCAGCCTTGGCAACCACCGCCGAATTTCAACACGGCAATGCCGTCTTCCACGACATCGATCAAGCTGACCTGACCACCGTGGCTGGCGAGCCCCGGGTTGATCTCGGTTTGCAGGTAGTAGTTGATGCGCTCGTTGACCGGGCTGTCGGCGTTGACGTTCGGCACCTTGGCGTTAGGCGCCTTGATGGTCAACTGGCCGCCCATGCGGTCGGTGGCGTAATCGACCACAGCATCGTCCAGGAACGCTTCGCTGAAGTTATCGATGTACGCGGTGAAGCTTTTGAGCCCCAGGGCGGTGTCTTCAGGCTTCTCTTCCCCGGGCTTGCAGTAGGCGATGCAAGTCTCGGCGTATTGGGTGCCGGGCTGGGTGATAAAGACGCGGATACCGATGCCTGGGGTGTTCTGCTTGGACAGCAGATCAGCCAGGTAATCGTGCGCGGCGTCGGTAATGGTTATGGCAGTCATGGAAACTCCTCACAGGCTTGCGGGCAGTTTACGCCAAATTATTACCGAGGTACAAAGTCCTAGTGTTTTTGTCGGGATAGTTTTTTGTGTGGGTGCCTTGGGGGGATGTACCTATCCGTTTCTTCGGTAACGGCGGCCTATGGTTTCGCCCTTACGGCGACTCACTTTGGAAAAGCCCCAACGTAAGCAATGGGCTCTTGCCGGTATGACTCACCCACATGGTTTACAAATTAGTTCACACACATTTGGAACTCAGTACATCAGGCAGAGAGTGTGCTGCTCTTCAGGCTGTACTCGGTCAATGTGGGGCTGGCTTGTCGGACCGACGAACCGCTGCGATTGCATCAGCTGGGTATGCCTGATGTACCGAGGTGCTTGCATCGCAGGCAAGCCAGCTCCCACAGAAAAGCAGCTCTGCTTCTGCTGTGCTTTTGCCCTGCCTTCGCTTCTACCACTCAGGTCGGCTACCAGGCCGCCGTGCTCTGCTTTTGATCTGCTGTTGATCTTGATCTGACAGGCCCCGTTAACCACGCTGGCCGCACGCAGGCTTGAATCCGTGGGTAACCCGGCAGGACGCCGGGTTAGCCGCACTGGGCCAAGGATGGCCCATTGCGGCGGCCCACGGATTCAAGCCGGAGTGCGGGCATGCCGAGCCCAGGCGAGGCACCGAGTGGTGGGGCAAAGCGTTTTTTGGTTACTTTTTTAGGCGCTTTGTAAAAAAGTGACCCGCCGTAAGGGCGGAACCCTAAGCAGCCGTTACCGCAGCAACGGATATGTACCCCCACACAAATCACAAATCACAAATCACAAATTCTCATACCGATTCATATCCAACACCCCCGCCTCAACCGGCGTAGTCTCCAGAACATACCGCGACAAGTCGTGGAAATACTGCCAAAACAGCGGATGACTGCGCCGCACACCCCACCGATCAACAATCTTCTCAAACTGCTGAGCATCCCTGGCACTCTCCATCGCCAAAACAAACCCCGGCACCTCCTGCGCCGGAATGTTGAAAATGAAGTTCGGATAACTGCTCAGCACCCCTGGATAAATGGTCACAGTATCCAGCCCCGGCTGATAGCGATAAGCCTCACCCAGCAAAAACGCCACATTACTGTGCGCCCGGTTACGCAACATGCTGTAAACCACCCGCTTGCCGCTGGCGGTCTCGATCCGCAACATAGTGGCCTCAGGCAGTTGCTCAATCACCTTGAGCCCCGCCGCCGGCCTCGACGTGAGGCGACTGAGGGCCTGCTCCGCATCCCGCAATGCCGGATCAATCCCATCGCGCGAGCAATAGGCCCCGGCACAACGGTTGATCGGGTCCGGACTGGCGTTCAAATCGCCATAACGCGTCAATAACTGATTGGCAAAATCGCGCTTCGGGTCCTTCTTATCCAGATGCAACCCACTCGGTGTGTCATCGTCAATCGCCTCGTAGTCCAGCCAGAGCTTGAGTTTCCCGCTGTTCTGGTACCAATCATCCATAAAGTCGTCGCGGGTATCGGCCGGCATCAGGCGCAGGAAATTCTGCTCGGCACCATTGCGGATCAGGTCGAAGTAGAGCCGGGTCTGGGCCTGGTGCGAGACATTGCCGAACACGTCAAAGTTGACCACCAGTTGGTAGTAGGTGCGCTCCAGCAACGGGTAATCGAACAACCACATCGTCTGCGGGACTTCACCGATCAGGCCTTTATTGACCGAGGCACTGTCAAAGTGGCGGAAGATGCTCAACAGCGCATTGTCATTGCCGGCCCACAGGGTTGACCAGCTTGGCGCCGGCAGGTCGGCATAACTGTCCCGACGCAGGGCTTCGTACTGGTTGCGCTTGTCGCGGTACTTGAGCCACAGGCTGAGCACACTGCCCACGTCATCATTCTGCCCCGGCATCGCCAGCAACGGCGTCGCCTGGCCGCGATAGCGGGCATCGGTGATGTACAGATCGTGGTCCGGCGCCTGAAACAGCGCCCAGAAGTTGTCGCGGATAACGTCCGTGGCAATCTGCCCGCGGCACACCGGGCCACGAATAAAAGTGCGTACAAAATACTCGGCGTTGTCCAGCATGAACTGGTAACGCGCCTGCGCCGGGATCGCCTCGAAGGTCTCGAATGGGTTGGCACGGCGCCCGGGGCCGTAGCCCGGCGACGCGGTGACCTGCCAATCACCGCTGTAGAACAGGGATTTGACCCGTGCCATTTTCTGCGCACTGAGAGGATAGGTGATATGGGTTTTATGCACGATCACCCCTTGTACCGGCCACAGTCGGTAGTACACCCGAGTGCCGGGGTCGTCGTTGGGGCGGCGGGTGTTGATCAGGTCAATCGGCTGGCCGCTGGGTGTACGTGAGCGTACCCACTGAAAGAAATGCCCGGGTTCGCCGCCCTCGAAATAAAGATGCGCAATAAACAGGTGTTCGTACAGCCAGCGCGCCACCAGGCTTTGGCGGGCGCCGGGGGCGTTGAGCAGGTTTTCCCATTGCAGCACCTGGGCGGCTTCCTGGGCACTCGGCGCCACGCCTTGCTCATCGATCGGCGCACCGGAGGCCAGCCAGCGTTGCAGGGTCTGGTATTGCTGGTCGCTCAAGCCGGTGACGGCCAGCGGCATGCCCTCATTGGGGTGCGCGCCGGCGTAGCCGTCGAATTCACCTGGCGACGGGCACATGTTTTCGCGGTTCAGGCCCAGCACGATGTCTTCAGGCAATTTGCCATTGGGCTGCAAGGGCGCACGACGGTGGCCCAACTCCAACATGCGCGCCATCAGCGCGGCCTGGCTGCCCTGGGCATCAAGTACCGAGCTGAAGCCTTCGCGCTGCCAGGCGGCTTTACCGAAGGCGTCATAGAACAGCCGGACCGGCTTGGTTGCCTGGCTGCGCTCACCGTCGTAGACCGGCACTTTGGTCGCGCCCCGGGCCGCGCCTTCGCCGCTGCCCAGGTTCAACTGGCAGGCCGAGTCATAGCAGGCATGGCACGCCACGCACTTCTCGGTAAAAATCGGTTGAATGTCACGGGTGTAGGAAATCGCCGGGGCGGGATCTTGGGCCTGCGTAGTGGTGCCAATCAGCAAAAGTGCAAGGCTGACGATGATGCGATACGGCATGAGCCTGGTCCCGGTATGAAGCCAAAATGATAAATCCCGGGAATTCTACCGACCTGCATCCCGCACCAACATGAACGATATTCATGCAAAACCTGGACATGCTCTAAATCGGCACAGGTTTGCTATGATTCGTCCCCTCCGAAATGCCTGACCAGAGTAGTCCCATGTCCGATCGTAGCGCTCGTCTGCAAGCCCTTCATCAAGCCCTCAAGGAACGTATCCTGATACTCGATGGCGGTATGGGCACGATGATCCAGAGCTACAAGCTTGAGGAACAGGATTATCGTGGCAAGCGCTTCGCCGACTGGCCGAGCGACGTCAAGGGCAACAACGACCTGCTGGTCATCACCCGTCCGGACGTGATCGGCGGCATCGAAAAAGCCTACCTGGATGCCGGCGCCGACATTCTGGAAACCAACACCTTCAACGCCACGCGCATTTCCATGGCCGATTACGGCATGGAAGCCCTGGCCTACGAATTAAACGTAGAGGGCGCACGCCTGGCGCGCAAGGTCGCCGACGCGAAGACCCTGGAAAACCCGGCCAAGCCGCGCTTCGTCGCTGGTGTGCTCGGCCCTACCAGCCGTACGTGCTCGCTGTCGCCTGACGTGAACAACCCAGGCTACCGTAACGTGACCTTTGATGAGCTGGTGGAAAACTACACCGAGGCGACCAAAGGTCTGATCGAGGGCGGCGCCGATCTGATCCTGATCGAAACCATCTTCGACACACTCAACGCCAAAGCGGCGATCTTCGCCGTGCAAGGCGTGTTCGAAGAACTGGGTATCGAGTTGCCGATCATGATTTCCGGCACTATCACCGACGCCTCCGGCCGTACCCTCTCGGGCCAGACCACCGAAGCGTTCTGGAACTCCGTCAGCCACGCCAAGCCGATTTCCGTAGGCCTGAACTGCGCCCTTGGGGCGAGTGAGCTGCGCCCGTACCTGGAAGAACTGTCGAACAAGGCCAGCACCCACGTGTCGGCGCACCCAAACGCCGGCCTGCCCAATGAGTTCGGCGAGTACGACGAGCTGCCGTCGGAAACCGCCAAGGTCATCGAAGAATTCGCCCAGAGCGGCTTCCTCAACATTGTGGGCGGCTGCTGCGGCACCACGCCGGGCCACATCGAAGCCATCGCCAAGGCCGTGGCCGGTTATGCGCCGCGCCCGATCCCGGACATTCCCAAGGCTTGCCGCCTGTCGGGCCTGGAGCCGTTCACCATTGATCGCAGCTCGTTGTTCGTCAACGTCGGCGAGCGCACCAACATTACCGGTTCCGCACGTTTTGCCCGCCTGATCCGTGAAGACAACTACACCGAAGCCCTGGAAGTCGCCCTGCAGCAGGTGGAAGCCGGCGCCCAGGTGATCGACATCAACATGGACGAAGGGATGCTCGATTCGAAGAAGGCCATGGTGACCTTCCTCAATCTGATTGCCGGCGAGCCGGACATCTCCCGTGTACCGATCATGATCGACTCCTCCAAGTGGGAAGTGATCGAGGCCGGCCTCAAGTGCATCCAGGGCAAGGGCATCGTTAACTCCATCAGCATGAAGGAAGGCGTGGAGCAGTTCATTCACCACGCCAAGCTGTGCAAACGCTACGGCGCCGCCGTGGTGGTGATGGCCTTTGACGAAGCCGGCCAGGCCGACACCGAAGCGCGCAAGAAAGAAATCTGCAAACGCTCCTACGACATTTTGGTCAATGACGTCGGCTTCCCGCCGGAAGACATCATCTTCGACCCGAACATCTTCGCGGTCGCCACCGGTATCGAAGAGCACAACAACTACGCCGTGGACTTCATCAACGCCTGCGCCTATATCCGCGATGAGCTGCCGTATGCGCTGACCTCGGGTGGCGTGTCCAACGTGTCGTTCTCGTTCCGCGGTAACAACCCGGTGCGTGAGGCGATCCACTCGGTGTTCCTGCTGTATGCGATCCGCAATGGCCTGACCATGGGTATCGTCAACGCCGGCCAGTTGGAGATCTACGACCAGATCCCGGCCGAGCTGCGCGATGCGGTCGAAGACGTGGTGCTCAACCGCACACCGGAAGGCACCGACGCCCTCCTCGCCATCGCCGACAAATACAAAGGTGACGGCAGCGTCAAGGAAGCCGAGACCGAGGAATGGCGTGGCTGGCCGGTGAACCAGCGCCTGGAGCACGCGCTGGTAAAGGGCATCACCACGCATATCGTCGAAGACACAGAGGAATCCCGCCAATCGTTCGCGCGCCCGATCGAGGTGATCGAAGGCCCGTTGATGTCCGGCATGAACATCGTCGGCGACCTGTTTGGCGCCGGCAAAATGTTCCTGCCCCAGGTGGTTAAATCCGCCCGGGTGATGAAGCAGGCCGTGGCCCACTTGATCCCGTTCATCGAACTGGAAAAAGGCGACAAGCCGGAAGCCAAGGGCAAGATCCTGATGGCCACCGTAAAAGGTGACGTGCATGACATCGGCAAGAACATTGTTGGCGTGGTGCTGGGTTGCAACGGCTATGACATTGTCGACCTGGGCGTGATGGTCCCGGCCGAGAAGATCCTGCAGGTGGCCAAGGAACAGAAGTGCGACATCATTGGCCTGTCCGGCCTGATCACGCCGTCCCTGGATGAGATGGTGCATGTGGCCCGCGAGATGCAGCGCCAGGACTTCCACCTGCCGCTGATGATCGGTGGCGCGACCACGTCCAAGGCGCACACTGCGGTGAAGATCGAGCCCAAGTACAGCAACGACGCGGTGATCTATGTAACCGACGCCTCCCGTGCGGTGGGCGTGGCCACGCAGTTGCTGTCCAAGGAATTGAAGCCAGCCTTCGTCGAGAAAACCCGCCTGGAATACATCGACGTGCGCGAGCGCACCTCGAACCGCAGCGCCCGCACCGAGCGCCTGAGCTACCCGGCCGCGATCGCCAAGAAGCCGCAGTTCGACTGGAGCACCTATACCCCGGTGAAACCGACCTTTACCGGCGCCAAGGTGCTGGACAATATCGACCTCAAGGTGCTGGCAGAGTACATCGACTGGACCCCGTTCTTTATCTCCTGGGACCTGGCCGGCAAGTTCCCGCGCATCCTCGAAGACGAGGTGGTAGGCGAAGCGGCTACCGCGCTCTACGCCGATGCCCGGGAAATGCTGAAAAAGCTGATCGACGAAAAACTCATCAGCGCCCGTGCAGTGTTTGGCTTCTGGCCGACCAACCAGGTGCAGGACGATGACCTGGAAGTCTACGGTGACGACGGCCAGCCGATTGCCAGGTTGCATCACCTGCGCCAGCAAATCATCAAGACCGACGGCAAGCCAAACTTCTCCCTGGCCGACTTCGTCGCGCCAAAAGACAGCGGCGTCACCGACTACATCGGTGGCTTCATCACCACCGCGGGTATCGGCGCGGAAGAAGTGGCCAAGGCCTATCAGGACGCAGGCGACGATTACAACTCGATCATGGTCAAGGCCCTGGCCGACCGCCTGGCCGAGGCCTGCGCCGAGTGGCTGCACCAGCAAGTGCGTAAAGAACACTGGGGCTACGCCAAGGACGAACAGCTGGATAACGAGGCGCTGATCAAAGAGCAATACAGCGGCATCCGCCCTGCCCCGGGCTACCCGGCGTGCCCGGACCACACCGAGAAAGCCCAACTGTTCCAACTGCTCGACCCCGAGGCCCGCGAAATGCAGGCGGGCCGTAGCGGCGTGTTCCTGACCGAGCACTACGCGATGTTCCCGGCGGCGGCAGTCAGCGGCTGGTACTTCGCCCACCCGCAGGCGCAATACTTCGCCGTGGGCAAGGTCGACAAGGACCAGGTGCAAAGCTACACCGCGCGTAAGCAACAGGACTTGAGCGTCACCGAACGCTGGCTGGCGCCGAACCTGGGTTACGACAACTAAGACGCTCGGCCCTATTTGCGGTATCCCCCTACCGTACTCGCCACGACGAAATCCGATTTCCTGTAGCGGACCGATCATCGGTCCGCTGACCCGGCAGCCAACCCGCACCGGATTGAAACAGGAAACAGGATTTCGTCATGCCCGATCCAACCTACCCCGTGTTACCCACAGCCCTGGGCCAATTACCTGCCCAGGCTGTCCATGAGCGTTTCGCCACTCGCCCAGCTTTGTTTTCAGTGGTGTTCAATGCCCTGCGCGAGCGCATCCTGCAGCGCTATCCGACCCTGCAACTGGACCTGCTCTCGGTCAAGCTGGCCACCCCGGCCCCCGCTGGCGGTTATACCTACCCGCTGTTGATGAACATCGCTATCGCACATGTCTTGAACCCGCAGCTACTTGACCTGCAGCCACGCCGTGAACTGCCGTTCTACCTGACGCAAAACGTGCCTACGGTGCTGAAGCCCGCAGCGCTGCCGCTGATCGACATGCAGGTCATCGCGCAACTCATCGACGCGTTACCCTCATCGCTCTACCTGTATTTCCAGCACGCCCTGGCTGACTACTGGAGCGCCACCGACAGCCACGGCAGCAGTCGCTGGCAATGGCTGGGCGAATTTCTCAATGGTCAGATGACCGCGGCAGCAGCAGGCCCCTCAGGCCTGACCGAAGTACAACGGGACATGCTGGCTGTCACCGCCGCCTGGCCCGGGCGCCTCGAGCGTCTGCCCCGCTCCACGCCCACCACGTATGCCTATTTCATTGAAACCACTCTTTCCAGCGCCGGGAAAGCAGTACGCCTGCTCACGCCGGACCTGCTGCTGGTGCGCGACCAACAGGTGCTGCTGTGCAGCCTGACGGGGGCTGTCGAGCCGTTTGACTCGATGGATGCCTTTGGCGAAACCTGGGGGGCCAGGATGCAGAACCAATTCCAGTGCGACAGCATCACCTGGCGGCGCAATGAGCCTGAAGGCAACGTGTTCGAACAGCAGGCCGGGCTTATTCTCAATCAGCAACTTGAAGACCTGGCGAGTTTGTCATTTCAAGGCCAAAGCGAAGCAGCGCTTGCCCAAGCCCTGAATAAACTCACGGACCCAGCCCTACTGTATACCAAGGTCCCGGTGCCTTCTGCTGCGCGCCTGCAAAAGGTCGACCGCCAGCTGCCCGCGTGGCTCAAGCACGCCAGTGCCGATTACCGCTTTGCCTACCACCGCCATCTGCAGGACATGGCGCGAGTGATGAAACAGAATCAGGGCCGATCTTTCAACGAGGGCATTGCAAACATCCACAGCTTCAGCCGCGACGCATTGCGCAAACAGATGCAAACCGACCATGAGGATTACGATCCCGACGAGCTGGTGTTGGATTTCGCCGTGGCCGCCGGCTACCCGGGCGGCGCCGGCATTATCGAGCATGTACGCATGTCGCTGACGGAGCTGGCGCTGAAGAACCTCGCCGGCAAGCCCAAAGGCACGCTGACGCTCGCCGCCAAAAGTGCCGAGACACTGCCGGACTGGATGACCACAGACTACTTGCTGGGTAGCCAGGGGTTGATCCAGCGCGTCGACATTGGCACGGCCTATCCACAGAAGATCAAGGACCTGTTGCTCACCGACACGAGCGACGCGCGCCAACGGGAGACCCTGTTTACTCGCGAACTCAAGGTCCACCTGCCGATGCAGGCGCTGGAGTACCGGATCAGGCAGCAGTATGGCGTCACCACAACAGGCTATCGTTATGTCAAGGCGTTGATGGGCGACACCCCCGCCGACAGAATCGTCGACGGCCAGGAGATCGTCCTGCGCCCACTGGCCCTGTGCCGAAAAGCCGGAGCCACGCCCGACACCGTCAATAACATGTTTGTTATCGAGCCTCGGGACGCCAACATCGGCCCGCACCTGCTGTATCGGCCGCTGTATACCGACAGCCTGTATCAATACCCCACACGCCAGGCCTTGCTGGATGCGCTTGCCACTCCCGGCGCGGTGCAGACGAGCGTGCTGACCTGGCTAAGCGACAAGGCGCGTCCGATCTACGATCACGGCGGGTTTAAAGAGCCGCACATCATTCGCTTCCTGCCCGGGGATGAATTCGCCCCGCCTGAACAGCCGGCCCCCGCGACGCTGGCAGTCGATGAGGGTGCCGATGAATGGCTTCAGTCACAGGTCAACGGCAAGCTGCTTGGCCACCTGTTCGGCAGCACCGCAAGGGCGATGGTCGACCTGGCTGATCGCGAGTCGGTGTCCAACAGCGAAAGCCGCTGGGCGATCGTGATGGAAGGTGCCTGGCTGCTGTTCAACACCTTGTTGCTGCCATTGGTGCGCGGCCCGGCCATGTTGGCGGGCTGGTTCCTGGTCCTGGTCAGCAGCCTGGAACAGGATTTGGCCGGACTCGACAGCGATGACCCGACCACCCGCGAGCTGGCGCTGATTGACCTGTTGCTCAATACCGCGATGGTGCTGTTGCATGCCGCCACACCCTCGGATGGCGCCCGACAGCCGTTATCGGAACTCGCCCCGCAAGACAACGCTCTGCACCTGGCGTCCTGGCGCCGCACTGCGGGTTTGCCGCCTCCGGAGAGCACTGCACCGGTCCAACACGGCTCGGTCGCGCTTCCGGGTGAGCCTCCGGCGACAGGCCACACCGCGCTGGACTTCAGCCGCTCGATAGCCAGCCCCCAGAGCAGCGCGAAGTTGCTCAAGGCGCTGCTCGATGTTCACGTGCCGTGGCCCGAAACCTTGCCACCCGCCGAGGCAAGCGGCCCGCTCAAGGGGCTGTACAGAATTGACAATAGCTGGCACGCCAGCGTCGGCGGGCTGCTGTTTCAAGTCAGCGTGGTAGCCGGTTTCGGCGAGGTCTACCTGGTTGACCCGCAGCACCCGCAGCGTCCTGGCTTCAAGTTGGCCAGCGACGGACAAGGGCATTGGCGGCTGGAACGAAAGGCTCGGCTGGAAGGCGGTATGCCCAGGGAAAAGCTGGATAAATGGCAGCGACAGCATCGAGATCGGATAGCCGCGCTGAAGAGAGACCTGGAAAGTCTCAATGCCGAAATGCTGCCATTGGCGATCACGTTTCTTCCGTTCAAAACAGCGCTGGACACGGCCAGGACCCAACTGGTCGAACATAAAAAAGCGTTGCGAGAGGATTGGATAAGGCTCGGCACCTCGACTGCGCTTCCAGAACTGCACGCCAGAATCACAGAACGGCATGCGCAAAGACAACTCATGACCGCGCAAGCCAAATTGCATTGGGATATCGCATTCGACAACTACCGGCAAAACGCGGAGGTGATTAACCCGACAATGCAGAAGATCGAAGTCAAGAACGGCGAACTGATGGAAGCCGACAGAACGGACCCGAGACACAAACGATCACGCGACGTCGCAACCCAGTTTGCTTATAACTACTGGGGGTCAATCTTTGAGGTGTTGTCGCAAAAATTTACCGACACCCTTGAAACCGAACGCGGCGAAAACACCGTGGAGCTCGGAGACCGCGTCAACAGAGAGTTGCGCGACAACGTCACAGACGCCTACGAGGCGTACATCAACACCAAGACGCTACAGGTTGAAGCGCTCGAACAGATGGTTGAGCCTGCAGAAAAAATCGAAACCTTCCTCAAACAGGCAGACCCCGCACTGCGCAATTTTCTATTGCAAGACAGGCCCACCGACCAAAAGATATCCTCGATCGCCCTAAAGCAACACGCACTGCTATTCCTTACCGAGCTGGTACTGGACCGCTCCCACGGTTCCCGAGAACCGGCGGAGTTTCTTTTCGTCCAGGAACTCACTGATCCAAAAACCACAGCCAGCGTCTTGGCGCACACGGAAATGCGTACAACCAGTGGCTACTCTACGGTTGAGCAAGTTGCCGTACTCAAGGGCGTCCTTGAACGCTATGAGCGACTCGAGAACGCCGTTAACTCATTAAGTGAAATGGGCTCCGGCTTTGTGCGCGAGGAGTATCAAACCCCATTCCTGGAGCAGCTCATTGACACCCGTACCAGCCTTGAAGCACAGCTGGCCGATTTGATCCTGACAGACCAAGGGTTTGCCCTCCTGCCAAGTTCTGCCAGCCCGACCCGGGCGAAACCCGCCGCCAGGAAAGTCATCAAGACGCGCAACAACAGCAGCCTGGTGGGTGATTTGCGCGATCCTCGACCGGAGGACCCCGGCCAATTTGTCGACATCAACGACCCCATCACCGGGCAGATCGTCGCCACCTACCTCGAACACGCCAATGAAGGCGTATGGGTCGAGGTTGTTGCGGCGACGCCAGCCACACAACCGCCTGCGCCGGTGGTTCGCTCATTGGCCGCGATTAAACGTGAGGCAGAAAGCGCGATACCCCAAAGGGCGGAAATCGAACGCAAGATACGCGGCCTGCAGAGAAAGCTTCAGGACCCGACACGCGGCGAAATGCTCAACCCGCTGGACTGGCAAGACATGTTGACCCCGCATGCGAACAAAATGGCCGCCCTGGCCGATGAAATCGAACGTAATCATGCCTCGCATGCAGATGCCAACGCCATGATGAACACCTACCGCGACGAGTCATCCACCACACTCAAGCTGGCACGTGAAGTATGCAGCGAGGGCTACAAGCAACAGCGCCCCAAAGCGTCCAATATTGCGTACCTGTGGCAACACGGTTTTGTCGATATCAACCTGGTCAAAAGCCGAGTTTTATTGAAGGCAGGCGACTATCTCAGCGAATACGTGATACGCGATAAAAGCCAAATAAAACATGGGAAACCGTATGAAGAAACCGTCCTGTGGTACGCGCACTTTCATTACCCGGCGGCCGATACTCCAGCATTAACACCGGCCTTCGGCCATCTAAAGACTAAAGCTGAGCGCCTGTTTACGCGTAAAGAACTGATCGAACGGGCTCGCGCTGACAACCGAGCCGTGGTCAATTTGGATAAAGCCGAGATCAAACCGCCGCTGGATAAGGAGCTGTTCCTTAAGCTGGAACTGCCCAGGCCGTGAGTGAATCGCACTAACTCCACCCATGTGGAAGCTGCTTGAACTTGACAGCTTCCACATCCTCCAAAAAAACAGCCCCAATACCGTCAACCGTTATCTCAATCGTACTGACCTGCAGCGGGCTGCCTGGGGCATAACAACGTCTTGTCGACGTCGATTTCCACCTGGAACTGTTCTTTCAACGCCTTGGGCAGTAATGGCTTGGCGAATGCATCAACGTCCTGGAACGTCGACATGGTTTTGTCCAACTGAACCTGAGCGACGGCGCTGGCCTTGACGCTCGCGTTGACGGTCTTGCGCTGTTCGGGCGAGGCGTTTTTGTACCAGTCGGGCAAGACCGCCGCGGTTTCTTTAAGTGCCAACCTGCGGGCTGGCGTCGTGTCGACCAGCCATTGCGGAACGGCCTTTTCGAGGAATCGGGCATGGTGTCACTCCTGTGATTGGGAGTGACAGCACATCACCGCTCAGCCTTTGGTCGTTGGTGCATACATACAACGGGCGTGGCCTCACCGAGAGTTGTCTATGCTCTGTAGGGAGATCTACCTGACGAGGGATGTATGAACGGTCCAGTCGACAACAAGCCACCGACCTTCTGGCAAATGCTGCACAGTGTGATGGCCGCCGCCTTCGGTGTGCAGAGCGGCAAGAACCGCGCGCGGGACTTTACCCACGGCAAGCCCAGCCACTTTGTGATCCTGGGAATTCTGTTCACGGCGGTGTTTGCGCTGGCGCTGTTCGGCATCGTCAAGCTGGTGCTGCACCTGGCCGGCGTCTGAGGAGGGTCAAGGCAACACAGCGCGCAGGCTGAACGGGTAACGATAGCTTTCAGGTTTGCCCAAGGCCGATAACGCCCGAAAATCCACGCTGTAATCGCTGCCGGCATTGATTTGCAACAAGCGGCGCGCCTGCTCCGGCCCAATCAGCTGGAACAGCGCGACCTCACGCTCGCTCCCGCCGTGCCGGGCGATATCCACCCCATGGGCATCGTCATACAACAGCACCATGGCCCAACCGCCCAGGGTGAAATGCCCCGCCACCAGGACACTCAGTCGACCGTCGAGCCGAGCCTCAAGGATGGGCGACGAGCTGTTGATCGCACTGAACAACACATCCTTGCCCGGTACGCGGCCACTGTCCTGCAGAGCCTGCATGGCGCCCAGGGCCATCTCATCATTGGCCGACCACACCAGCGCCGTCTGCGGGTGCTGCTTGAACAGCTGAGTGGCTTGTTCAAGGGCGCGTTGGCGGTTCCATTCGCCGTACACCAATTGGCGCAACCGGACTTCGGGGTGTTCATCCAGCGCCCTGCGCAAGCCCTTCTCACGCAGCAGCGAGACAGGCGTGTTCTTGACCCCGGAGAACGCCAGCAAGTCGAGGGTCTGGCCGGGCGCAATGGGGCCATGTTGACGCAGCAACTCGGTGAGCATCAGGTAGCCCGCCTGCTCGTCATCGGCAACGATGCTGCCGAGCAGGTCAGGCTGATTGGACACGTCCAGGAACTGCACCTGATCCGGGGTCAGGGCGTTGTTGACGAGCAGCAGCTTGACCCCGCTGCCTTGGGCCAGGCGCAGAATCTGCGGGGCAACATACTGTTCGTTAACCAGCACCAGATAATCGGGGCGGTCAGCGCCCTGCAACGCCTCTCGCGCCTGCGTCAGGGTGTTATTGCTGTCGCGCTCGGAATAGCGCACGCGCAAATCCAGGCCGAGGTCCTTGGCAGCGGCCTGCATGAATTGCGAATAGCCGACCCAGAAGGGTTCCGTGGACGTGCCCGGGTTAAGAAAGACCACTGACGTCGCATGGGCCATCGCCCCGTACGTCGATCCCAGTAACCACGCACACGCAATCAGAACCTTCAACATAGTCGTTTGAGCCTTGAATGTTGGCCGCCATGATAGTGGCAAACTGGCAGTCAATCGAGGCTCAACCAACCTTCTTTTATTGGTGGCTAACCCAGAACACGGCGGTTCCGACCACCAGAATTATCAGGAACAAAATGGCCCAGGCGTCAACGGTACTGTCAGGTTTACGGGCTTTGGTCGAATTGCTCATCGCATCGCCTCTTGTCGGTTTTATAGGTGATTGCACTAAGACTCGACGACAGTAAAGATCATGATTGCCCTCATGACAAATGTGGGTATCGCGATAACCGTTCTCATTAGTCAATTTGGTTATTTACATATACTCAAACATCACTTTTGCGCATAAACGCAAACTGGTATCGTGCGCCGGCTCCGTTGGGAGTGCGCGGCCGTGCGCGCAGATTTGCCGAGAACAGGACCTATATGTACGTATACGACGAATACGATCAGCGCATCATCGAGGACCGCGTCAAGCAGTTCCGTGATCAGACCCGACGCTACTTGGCAGGTGAGCTGAGCGAGGAAGAGTTCCGCCCTCTGCGCCTGCAAAATGGCCTTTATGTTCAGCGCTTTGCGCCGATGCTGCGGGTGGCCGTGCCTTATGGCCAACTGACCTCGCGCCAGACGCGCATGATGGCCAAGATTGCCCGTGACTTCGACAAAGGCTATGCCCACATCAGTACCCGCCAGAACGTGCAGTTCAACTGGCCGGCGCTGGAGGACGTGCCGGACATCCTGGCTGAACTGGCGACCGTGCAGATGCACGCCATTCAGACCAGCGGTAACTGCCTGCGCAACGTGACCACCGACCAATTCGCCGGCGTAGCCGCCGACGAGCTGATCGACCCGCGCCCCTGGTGTGAAATCGTCCGTCAGTGGACCACCTTTCACCCGGAATTCGCCTACTTGCCGCGCAAGTTCAAGATCGCCATCAATGGCTCGACCTCGGACCGCGCCGCCATCGAAGTGCATGACATTGGCCTTGAGCCGGTGCACAACGCAGCCGGCGAGCTGGGCTTCCGTGTGCTGGTCGGTGGCGGCCTCGGTCGTACACCGGTCGTCGGCGCATTCATCAATGAATTCCTGCCATGGCAGGACCTGTTGAGCTACCTCGATGCCATTTTGCGGGTCTACAACCGCTACGGCCGTCGTGACAACAAGTACAAGGCCCGGATCAAGATCCTGGTCAAAGCGCTGACCCCTGAGGTATTTGCCCAGAAAGTCGACGCTGAAATGGAACACCTGCGCGGCGGCCAGACCACCCTGACCGAAGCCGAAGTCCACCGCGTCGCCAAGCACTTCGTCGATCCTGAGTACAAAGCCCTGAGCAACCAGGAAGCTGCGCTGGCCGACCTTGACCAGCAGCACCCAGGTTTCGCCCGCTGGCGTACCCGCAACACCCTGGCGCACAAAAAGCCGGGCTATGTCGCGGTGACCCTGTCGCTGAAACCCACCGGCGTTGCACCGGGCGATATCACCGACAAACAGCTGGACGCCGTCGCCGACCTGGCCGAGCGCTACAGCTTCGGCCAACTGCGCACCTCCCATGAGCAGAACATCATTCTCGCCGACGTTGAACAGAGCCAACTGTTCACCCTGTGGGGCGAGCTGCGCGAAGGCGGTTTCGCCACGCCGAACATCGGCCTGCTGACCGACATCATCTGCTGCCCGGGCGGCGACTTCTGCTCCCTGGCCAACGCCAAATCGATCCCGATCGCCGAATCGATCCAGCGCCGTTTCGACGACCTGGACTACCTGTTCGACATCGGCGAGCTGGACCTGAACATCTCCGGTTGCATGAACGCCTGTGGTCACCACCACGTCGGCCACATCGGCATCCTGGGCGTGGACAAGAAAGGCGAAGAATTCTACCAAGTGTCCCTGGGTGGCAGCGCCAGCCGCGATGCGAGCCTGGGCAAGATCCTCGGCCCGTCCTTCGCCCAGGAAGCCATGCCCGAGGTGATCGGCAAGCTGATCGACGTGTACATCGAACAGCGCACCGAAGATGAGCGTTTCATCGACACCTACCAGCGCATTGGCATCGACCTGTTCAAGGAGCGCGTCTATGCAGCGAATCATTAAGAACAACGAAGTCCTCGACGAAACCTGGCACCTGCTGCCCAAGGACGCGACCTTCGATGGCATTTCCAACTGCGACGACCTGATCGTACCGTTGGCCCTGTGGCGCGAGCACGCCCATGCGCTCAAGGCCCGCGACGGCGGCCTGGGTGTGTGGCTGGACGCCGATGAAGAAGCCGAAGAAATCGGCGACGACGTGGAACACTTCCAGGTCATCGCCCTGAACTTCCCGGCCTTCACCGACGGTCGCAACTACTCCAACGCACGCCTGCTGCGAGACCGCTACGGTTTCAAAGGCGAGCTGCGCGCGATTGGCGATGTGCTGCGCGACCAGCTGTTTTATCTGCACCGCTGCGGGTTCGATGCCTTCGCCTTGCGCGCCGACAAAGACCCGTATGAAGCGTTGGAAAGCCTCAAGGACTTCTCGGTGACGTATCAAGCCGCAACGGATGAACCGCTGCCCTTGTTCCGTCGTCGCTAAACGTTAGCGCATGAAAAAGCCCTGGCATGCCAGGGCTTTTTTATGAATTGATTTTGATCGACGCCAGCACGTGCTTCTGCCCTATGGAACACGGCACATCTGCCGGCTGGGCCCGCACCGCCTCGATCACGCCCAACAACTGAGCTTTGCTCTGGGCCAACTGCGCCTGCATCGCTTCGATCTGCTGCACCTTACGCTCCAGTGCCTCGACCAATTCATCGCGCTTGTGCTCGCCTGGTGCTGGCATCAGCGCCTTGAGTTCCTGCAAGGTAAACCCGGCCTGCTGCGCGCTCTGAATCAGTTGCAGGGTCTGCAACGCTTGTGCTGAATAGCGTCGATAGCCATTGGCCTGGCGCCCCACCTGGCTGATCAGCCCTTCGGCCTCGTAGAACCTGATACGCGACGCTGCCAGCCCGCTTTGTTTTGCCAGCTCACCAATATTCATTGCCACGCCCTGCTTGACATTAAAGTTGACTTTAAGCTTAGCCTGAGGCCTCCCCCGCCCAGGAGTCAATCCATGTCGCCCTTTGAAGCCTTGCAACTGCCCAACGGCCAAATCCTTACCAACCGCATCGCCAAGGCGGCGATGGAAGAGAATATGGCCGACGCCCGGCAAGCGCCCTCGCGCGAATTGAAGCAGTTGTACAAGACCTGGGCGGACGGTGAGCCCGGTTTATTACTGACCGGCAACGTGATGATCGACCGCCACGCCATGACCGGCCCCGGCGGCGTGGCCCTGGAAGATGAGCAGCACCTGGAGAGCTTCCGTGAATGGGCCGATGTTGCCCGCGCCAAGGGCGTGCACTTTTGGGTGCAGCTCAGCCATCCGGGGCGCCAGACCATGGCCAATCTGGGCCAGCAAGCCTTGGCGCCCTCAGCGGTAGCACTCGAGCTGGGCGGTTTTTCGAAGATGTTTGCCAAGCCCAGGGCCATGACCGAGCACGACATTCAAGACGTGATCAAGCGCTTCGCCACCAGCGCGCGCCTGGCCGAGAAAGCCGGGTTTACCGGGGTGCAAATCCACGCAGCGCATGGCTATTTGCTCAGCCAGTTTCTCTCGCCGCTGAGCAACCTGCGTACCGATCGCTGGGGCGGCTCGCTGGAAAACCGTGCGCGCCTGCTGCTGGAGGTGATCAACGCAGTGCGCGCCAACGTCAGCCCGTCCTTTTGTGTGGCGGTAAAGCTCAACTCGGCGGACTTCCAGCGCGGCGGGTTCGAAGAGGCCGATGCGCGCGCGGTGGTCGAGATGCTCAACCCGTTGCCCATCGACCTGCTCGAGTTATCCGGCGGCAGCTATGAGGCCCCGGCGATGCAAGGAGACGCGCGGGACGGCCGTACCCTGGCGCGTGAAGCGTACTTCCTGGAATTTGCCAAAGCGCTTGCAACCCTCGCCAAAATGCCGCTGATGGTCACCGGCGGTATTCGTCGCCTGCCAATCGTGCAGCAGGTGCTGGACAGCGGCATTGCCATGGCCGGCATCGCCACCGCCCTGACGCTGGAACCACAACTGATCAAACACTGGCGCGAAGGGCGCGATCTGAACCCGCAACTCAAACCCATCAACTGGCAGCGCAAACCCCTGGCAGCCCTCGCCACGCTGGCGGTGGTGCGTTACCAGATGCGCCGCCTGAGCCGCGGCCACCTGCCCAAGCCGAAGGTCGCACCGTGGATGGCGTTGGTCCGCGACCAGTGGTTTATCGCCCGCCGCACCCGCCAATACCGCGCCGCCATGACGCAATCTTCACATTAAGAGCGGAGCATTCGCCGTGATCGAACTGTCCCCTATTGATCAGCAATTTTTTACCTCACTGACGATTGGAGTTCTTCATGGCGAAAATCAACCTGGCCCAGCAATTGGCGACCACCCTTGAACAGGCGGGCATCAAACGCATCTGGGGCCTGACCGGCGACAGCCTCAATGGCCTGACCGACGCCCTGCGCACCATGGACAGCATCGAGTGGATGCACGTGCGCCACGAAGAAGTCGCCGCCTTCGCCGCCGGTGCCGAAGCCGCCGCCACCGGCGAACTGACGGTGTGCGCCGGCAGTTGCGGGCCGGGCAACCTGCATTTGATCAATGGCCTGTTCGACTGCCATCGCAACCATGTCCCGGTGCTGGCCATTGCCGCACAGATTCCCTCCTCGGAAATCGGCCTGAACTACTTTCAGGAAACCCATCCCCAGGAACTGTTCAAAGAGTGCAGCCACTTTATCGAGCTGGTGACCAACCCCGAGCAAATGCCCCAGGTGCTGCACCGCGCCATGCGCTCGGCGATCCTCAACCGTGGCGTGGCGGTGGTGGTGATTCCTGGCGATGTGTCGCTGCTGGAAGTACAAGACAAGCTCAAGCCGTGGCCGGCCCTGCACGCACCGCGCACTTTGCCGGCGGAGCAGGACCTGCAACGCCTCACCGAGATCCTTGAGGGCAGCCAGAAAGTCACCCTGCTGTGCGGCAGCGGCTGTGCCGGCGCCCACGACCAAGTGGTGGCCCTGGCCGATGCCTTGGGCGCGCCGGTGGTGCATGCCTTGCGCGGTAAAGAGCATGTGGAGTGGGACAACCCGTTTGATGTGGGCATGACCGGCTTGATCGGTTTCAGCTCCGGTTATCACGCCATGCTCAACTGCGACACGCTGATCATGCTCGGCACCGACTTCCCGTACCGCCAGTTCTACCCGACCGACGCGAAAATCATCCAGGTCGACCGCAACCCGCAGGCGCTGGGGCGCCGGGCCACGCTGGACCTGGGTATCGCTGCTGACGTCAGCGAGACCATCGAAGCACTGTTGCCGCGCCTGACCCGCAAGGCCGACCGCAGCTTTCTCGACACCTCACTGAAGCATTACGAGAAGGCCCGCCAAGGCCTGGATGACCTGGCAGAGCCCTCAAAGGCTGACCGGCCGATCCACCCGCAATACGTGGCGCGCTTACTCAGCGAGTTGGCGGATGACGATGCCATCTTCACCGCCGACGTCGGCTCACCCACCGTCTGGGCTGCGCGCTACTTGAAAATGAACGGCAAACGCCGCCTGATCGGTTCGTTCAACCACGGTTCGATGGCCAATGCCATGCCGCAGGCCATCGGCGCACAAGCGGCTTTCCCCGGGCGCCAGGTCATTTCGATGTCCGGCGACGGTGGGTTTGCCATGTTGATGGGCGATTTCATCTCGTTGGCGCAATTGAAATTGCCGGTCAAAGTCATCGTGTTCGATAACTCGTCACTCGGGTTTGTCGCCATGGAAATGAAAGCCGCTGGCTACCTCGACACCGGCACTGAATTGAAAAATCCGGATTTCGCGGCCATGTCCAATGCCATGGGCATCCTCGGCATTCGCGTGGAACAATCCGAAGACCTCGAACCGGCCTTGCGCCGAGCCCTGGCGCATGACGGCCCGGTGCTGGTGGACGTCGTTACCGCCACGCAGGAACTGGTGATGCCGCCCAGCATCAAGTTGGAACAGGCCAAGGGTTTCAGCCTGTACATGCTCAAGGCGGTGATGAGCGGGCGCGGTGATGAAGTGATCGAGTTGGCGCGCACCAACTGGTTGCGCTGAGGGTGGTGGGGGGATTTGTGTACATATCCGTTGTTTGGGTTACGGCTGACATG